>JADLFU010000112.1 GCA_020849655.1 Polyangiaceae bacterium
CGACGATGCGCACCGCCTGGAGGCGACCGCGCTGCCACGCCGGCCGCGCGAAGGCCCAGAGCGAGCCCTCGCGCTCGGGCAGCCCGAACTCGATGGCGTAGAGCGACAGGTCAGGCGGCGCGGTCCTGTGCCGCAGCAGCATGCCCGACCACGAGAGATCGAGCGCGTCGCAGAGCACCGGCTGGCCATCGACGTACTGGTTGACGAACAGCTCGACCGGCACGCGGCGATCGAGGCGACGGTTGAGCGCTTGCATTGGCAAATCGTAAGGGGCGGCGCGGATCACTGGCCACTGTCCGGCCGATGCCCGCGCCGGTAGAGCTGCCCCGTGCGAGGCCCCGACAGCGAGAGAGCTCCCGCGCCCTCGCGGCGAGGCGCGCCGTCGACGCCGCCGGCCCCGGCGCCGTCTCGCGCGCTGTGGCTCGTGCTGGTCGCGCTCGTGATCGTGCCGGCGCTCGTGCTGTTCGTCGCGCTCCGGTCGGTGCCGGAGGAGCGCCCGCGGGTGTCGACGGCGAGCGCCGAGCCCGCGCCGACCGCGCTCGCCCAGGCGTGGCTCCGCGGGCGGGTGACCACGGAGGACGGCGAGCCCGCGCTCGGGGCGCGCGTGTCGCTGCTCGGCCCCGGCCCGACGTTCGCGCCGCTGCGCGAGGCCGAGGTCGACGGCGCCGGGCGGTTCTCCTTCCCGGACGCGAAGGGCGCCCGCCTCGCGCGGCTCGTGGCGGCGCGCGAAGGGGGGATCGCCGCGAGCGAGGAGCTCGTCGTCTCCGACGCGATGGCCGACGTCGTGCTCACGCTCGAGGCCGCGCGCGAGCTCCACGGCAAGGCGACCTACGACGACGGCGCGATCGCCGCCGGTGTCACCGTCGAGATCACGGACGCGCCCGCGTGGGCCCGCCGCAAGACCACGACGGACGACCAGGGCGCGTACTCGCTCTCGATCGTCCCGGTCCGCGCCCGGGCGCTCCGCGCGACGGTCAAGGGCGCCGCGACGGTCGAGCTGACGCTCACGGGCGCCGCGCCGGACGAGCTCGCGGATCTGAAGCTGACGCGAGAGACCGAGATCGAGGGCACGGTGCTCGACCCGGACGACAAGCCCGTCCGGCGCGCGGAGATCGTCGCCTGCGACGGCAAGGAGGACGGCGCGCGCACGCGCACCGACAAGGAGGGGAAATTTCAGCTCGCGAGGCGCTTCTCGGCGTGCTCGCTGGTCGCGTCCCACGACGAGTACGCGCCCTCCGATCCGGTCGCGGCCTCGGCGCCGAGCGTCGTCCTGCACCTGAAGGCCGGCGGCGGGATCTCGGGGACGGTCGTCGACGACAAGGGGCGCCCCGTCGTCGAGGGCTACGTGGGCGTCGAGTCGTTCACGCCGTCGGGCGCGGGCGCGAGCGTCCGCAGCGGTTCGATCAAATCTTACAAGGATCCAGCGGGCGCCTTCGCGCTCGACCGCCTCGCGCCGGGCTCGTACGTGCTCTCGTACGGCGCGGTCGGCCACGCGGCGCAGCGCTCGACGCCGATCGACGTGCGCGCCGGGGAGGTCCGCCGCGACGTGCGCCTCGCGCTGTTCGCGGGCGGATCGGTCGAGGGCGTCGTCACCGACGGCGAGGGCAAGCCGCTCGCGGACGTCTCGGTCGCGTTCGACTCCACCTCGAGCTCGCGCCGCCCCGAGCCCGCGGTGAAGACGGGCGCCGACGGCCGATACCACCTGGGCGGCGCGCCGCCGGAGCGCTTCTCCGTGAGGTTCGACAAGGAGGGGCGCCGCTCGCGGGTCCTGTCTGGGCTGCAGATCCAGGCGGGCGGCTCGCTCACGCGCGACGTCTCGCTCCCGCCGCTCGAGGACGGCGGCGCGTCGAGCGAGGGCAGCGGGATAGGCGCGGTGCTGATCCAGACGCGGCACGGCGTCGTCTTCGTCGCCATCCACCCGGGCTCGCCGGCCGAGCGCGCGGGCCTCCGCAAGGACGACGTCCTCACGGCCGTCGACGGGCGCGACGCTCGAGGCCACAGCGTCGCGGACCTCACCCAGGCGCTGCGCGGCGACGCCGGCACGAAGGTGCGCGTCGCGGTCGCGCGGCCCGACGGCGGCAACCTCGAGGTCACCGTCGAGCGCGCCGAGATCCTGAGATAACGCGGAGAAGGACGACCCGCAGCCGCAGGTGCCGCTGGCCTTCGGGTTGCTGAACTTGAACCCCGACGCGTGCAGCTCGTCGACGTAGTCGATCTCGACGCCCTCGACGTACTGGAACGACAGCGGATCGACGTACAGCTTGACGCCGCGCGACTCGAACTCCTCGTCCATGTCGCCGGGGGTGTCCTCGAAGTACAGATCGTACTGGAACCCGGAGCACCCGCCGCCGACGACCTTGACCCGTAGGCCCTGGCCCTGGAGGTTCTCGGCGTCTGCGATCTCTTTGACTTTGGCGGCGGCGCGCTCGGTGACGGTGATCATCGCGCGGCACGATAATCCCTCCGGGCCGGGCGCGCCAGCGGCGGCCGCGCGATGATCGTTGCCGCTCCGGCCAGGCATCCCCTACCCTCGCCGCGCCTTGCGTCGCTCGCGCGCCCTCCTCGCCGCAGTCGCCGCGCTGTCGGTCGCCCGGGCGGCGTCGGCGTCCCCGCAGGACGTCTTCGGGTACGGCCCGCGCGCGACCGCGCTCGGCGCGACCGGCGCGGCGTCGGCCGAGGGCGCGGAGGCGGCGTGGGCGAACCCTGCCCTGCTGTCGCTCGCGCGGTCACGAGAGCTGACGCTGGGGTTCCAGGCGACGCGGCTCGCGCTCCGCGCCGACGGGCCGGGCATGCCGGGGCCGATGCACGCCGAGCCCTCGGAGGGCACGCTCGTCGCCGCGCAGCTGCCGCTGCCGCTGAAGCGCTGGCTGCGCGATCGGATCGCGCTCGGGCTCGCGTTCTACGCGCCGACCGACGTGCTCGTCCGCGGGCGCGTCCTCTACCCGGAGACGCCGCAGTTCGCGACGCTCGCGGACCGCGTGCAGACCTTCTCGCTGCAGGCGGGGCTCGGCGTCGATCTCGGCCGCGGGCTGCGCGTGGGCGGCGCGATCTCGGCGCTCGCGGGCATCGCGGGCACCGTGCACGTCGCGACCGACACGTCCGGCGCGGTCGGCACGAAGGTCGACGATCAGCTCATCGCGACGTTCGGGCGCATCGTCGGCGCCTCCTACGATCTCGGCGACGCGTACCGGGTGGGCGTCACCTACCGCTCCAAGCTCGAGGCGCGCTTCGCCGTGCTGATCACCGTGCGCGATCTCGGGTTCGACGTCCCCGAGTTCAACATCGCAGGGCTCGCGCAGTACGATCCGTGGCAGGTGCAGGGCGAGATCGCGCGCGTGAAGGGCAAGACGCGCGTCGCCGTCGGCGCGACGTTCAAGCGCTGGTCGAGCTACCCGGGCGCCCCCGAGCCCACCGTGGTCTGCCCGCCCGAGAAGCCTGACTGCCTCGCGCTGCGCGTGACGTCACCAGGGTTCCACGACACCGTCGTGCCGCGGGTGGGCGTCGAGCGCGAGGTGCTGGCCGATCCGAGGTTCAAGCTGCTCGGGCGCGCGGGCTACTTCTACGAGCCCTCGCCGGCGCCCGAGCAGAAGGGCGTCTCCAACCAGCTCGACAACGATCGGCACGCGCTGACGCTCGGGTGGGCGGTCGCGACGCTCGCGCCGTGGCCCGAGGGTCGCTTCGAGGCGTATTTCCAGCTCCACAAGCTCGTGCCCCGCGCGCACGAGAAGGACATGAGCGAGGTCGCGCCGGGCGCCGTCGGCGCGCCGCGCGTCGAGACGTCGGGGCACGTGCTGTTCGGAGGCGTCGCGGTGACGGCGAGGTTCTGATGCGCGCCCGCGCCGCCGTCGCCGCGGTCCTCCTCGTCGCGCCCGCGTCCGCGAACCCGCTCGGCACGTACGGCTTCGGGAGCCGCGAGGCGGCGATGGGCGCCGCCGTCACGGCCGACACGAGCGGCGCGTCGGCGACGTTCTACAACCCCGCGGGCCTCGCGCGCGCCGAGCGGCTGACGCTCGAACTCGGCCACCTGCAGGTGAACCAGCGCCTGCTCATCGACGGCCGCGACACGAAGACGGACCCGGTGAAGGGCCTGAGCGGCGGCGTGGTCGCGCCGGGCGAGCTGTTCCGCGTGCCGTTCGCGTTCGGGCTCGGCGTGCACCTGCCGGACGATCGCCTGTCGCGCATCCGCACGATGCGCCAGGACATCCCGCGCTGGGAGCTCTACGACAACCGCGCGCAGCTGCTGTTCATCGGCGCGATGCTCGCGGTGCGGCCGGCGCGGTGGCTGGCGATCGGCGGCGGCGTCGCGTTCCTCTCGTCGACGCGCGGCGACTTCGCGATCTCCGGGCGCGCCCAGCTCGACAGCCCGTACGACTCGCAGCTGCGCCACCAGGTCGACGCGGATCTCACCACGGTGCGCGTGCCGTACCTCGGCGTGCGCGTCGATCCGTCGGACCGCTGGTCGCTCGGCCTCTCGTACCGCGGCGAGTCGAAGCTCGATCTGCGCCTCGACGCCGACATCAAGGGCGAGGCCGAGAAGCTCGGGATCGTCGCGCCCGTCCGGTACACCCTCGGCTCGCGCAGCTTCGACGCGTTCCAGCCGCGGCAGCTGACGCTCGGCGTGAGCACGCTGCCGCACCCGCGCGTCCGGGCGAACATGGATCTCACGTACGTACAGTGGTCGTCGTACGAGAGCGCGACCAGCCGGTCGACGTCGCACCTCGAGATCAGCGGCGTCGACGGCGTGCTCGCGGTCCCTCCCGACACGAAGCCCACGGTGGTGAAGGATCCAGAGTTCCGCGACCGCGTCGTGCCGCGCGTCGGCGTCGAGGGCTGGGTGATCGACGCCCGCGTGAAGGTCG
Organism: Polyangiaceae bacterium; assembly: GCA_020849655.1. Classification (GTDB taxonomy): domain Bacteria; phylum Myxococcota_A; class Polyangia; order Polyangiales; family Polyangiaceae; genus JADLFU01. The sequence goes on from JADLFU010000112.1 coordinate 4,860, forward strand.
CCGCGCGCGCGGGCTACGTCTTCGAGCGCTCCCCCGTGCCCCCGCAGACCGGCACGACGAACTTCGTCGACGCCGATCGCCACACCGTCTCGCTCGGCGCGGGCGTGCGCGTCCCCCGGCCCGCCGACGTGCTCGAGGGAGAGCTCCGGCTCGACGTGCACGCGGCGTGGTCGTTCCTGCCCGAGCGCCGCACGGTGAAGGACAACCCGGCAGATTTCGTCGGGGGCTACCGCGCGAGCGGGCGCCAGACGAGCTACGGCGCGACGCTGGGGGTGCTGTTTTGATCGCGCGTCGCGTGGCGCCGCTCTTGCTCGGGCTCGCGGCCTGCGGCACCTCCGCGCCCCCGGCGGGCAACGACGACTCGGTCAACCCGAACGCGCGCCTCGGGCCGTTTCGCCCGCTGCGCAAGCCCGCGGAGGGAACGAGCGCGCCGCAGATCGCGCCGGCGAGCCGCAAGTGGGAGCACCCGTCCGTCCGCGCGAAATCCGACGATCCGGCCGATCTCGCGCTCGAGCTCCTCGTCGACACGGGCGCGCCGCGGGTGATCGTCGCGTTCGATCTCGCCGGCGGCCCGATGAAGCGCGCGAGCATCTCGGACGCGAAGACCGTCCTCTCGCACGCGGTCGATCCGCTCGCGTGGGAGTCCGACGACGTGGCGCACCCGTTCCTCCTCGCGGCCGAGGGCGGCGATCGGCTCTACTACGCGTCCGGCGAGTGCATCGGCGTCGCCGTGCGCGGCGGCGACGGCGCGTTCACGAAGCGGCCGGAGCCCTGCCTGTGCGCGGGCGGCGCGACCTGGGAGGGCGGCGCGGTGGTCGCGCCCGCGGTGCTCCGGGTGGGCGGCGCCTGGACGATGTTCTACGAGAGCGGCGGGGCGATCGGAGAGGCGACGAGCGACGACGGCCTCACCTTCACGCGCGCGGGCGGCGCACCGGTGCTCACGCCGCGAGCGCCGACGGGGCCGCTCGCGGACGGCGGCGTCGACGATCCCTTCGACGACGCGCGCGTCGGCGATCCGCACGCGCTGCTCGGCGCCTCGTCGGAGGGGCGCCGCGTCGTGCACGTCTACTACACGGGCGAGAACCGCCTGGGCGCGACGGCGATCGGCCTCGCCTCCCGCTTCGACGGCGGGGCGCTCACGCGCAGCACCGCGCCCGTGTTCACGCGGTACGACGCGCGCGGGCCGTCCGTCGTGCAGAAGGGCGCGCTCACGCTGCTCGTCACCGGCGGGCGCACCAACGAGGCGCAGGCGACGACCGCCGGCGGGGTGCTCGTCGGCCTCGCGCCCGCGACCGCGGCGATGCCGCCCCTGCCGCCCGAGATCGAGCCGCCTTGACCCGCGACAACGCCTGACTTCGGCTATCGTGCGCGGCCATGTCGGACGAGAGAGTCTCCCGGCGCCGCGCGCTGGCGGTGCTGGGCGTCGGGTGCGCCGCCGCGTCGGGCGCCGCGGCCGCGTCGCTGCGGGTCGTCGTCGCGCCGCTCGAGCACGGCGAGCGCGGGCCACGCTGGATCCGCGTCGCGCGCCTCACGGATCTGCCAGACGGCGCCCCCCGGCGCGTGAGCCTCGTGGCCGACGAGCGGTCGGGCTTCGTCACCCGCAAGGCCGAGACGCTCGGGCAGGTGTACCTGCAGCGCAAGGGCGCGACCGTGACCGCGCTCAGCGCCACCTGCCCGCACCTCGGGTGCACCGTCGAGATCGCCGCGGACGGCGGGCAGTTCTTCTGCCCCTGCCACAGCAGCTTCTTCGCGTTCGACGGCTCCATCCCTCCTGGCAAACCTAACAAAGCCCGCCGGGGCATGGACCCGCTCGGGGTGCGCGTGTCGCCGAGCGGGGACGTGGAGGTGGAGTTCGTCCGCTACCAGGTCGGCAAGGCGACGCGCGAGGCGATCGGATGAGCGTCGCGTCGCTCGTGACCGACACGCTGGGCGCACGCGCGAGCCTCTCGCGCGGCCTCTCCGTGGCCTTCTTCACGGCGCTCGGCGTGCTCGCCGTCACCGGCGTCGGGCTCGCGTTCTCGTACGCGCCGTCGACCTCGAGCGCGTGGGCCAGCGTCTACTTCACCGAGTACCAGCTGGCGGGCGGCTACTTCGTGCGCTCGCTGCACATGGTGGCGGCGGAGGCGACGGTGGTGCTCGGCGCGCTCGCGCTCGCGGTCGCGTGCCTCGAGGGCCGCTACCGCGGCGCGCGCCAGGGGGCGTTCTTCGCGCAGGCGACGGCGCTCGCGCTCGCGCTCGTCGCGTGCGTCTCGGGCAACCCGCTGCGCTGGGACAACCGCGGCTACTTCGGCTTCCTGACGGAGACGAACATCGCCGGCGAGCTGCCGGGCGGCGCCCTCGTCCGCGCGCTCATGCTCGGCGGCGGGACGGCGAGCGACTTCACGCTCACGCGGCTGTACGCGGCGCACGCGCTCCTGGTGCCGGTCGCGCTCGGGCTGACGCTCGCGTGGTGGGGGCGCGCGTCGCTCCGCGCGGGGGCCGAGGCGCGCGACGAGGGATCGGTGGGCGCGTCCGGGCAGCCGTGGATCGACGTCGCGTTCTCGCTCGTCGCCGCCGCGACGATGTTCGCGCTCGCGAGGGCAATGCGCGCGCCGCTCGAGGCCCCGGCCGATCCGGCGGGCAGCTACGACGCGCGCCCGGAGTGGTATTTCCAGTCGCTGTACGTGGCGCGCAACGCGGTGCCTCCCGCCGTGCAGGGCGTGCTCGCGGCGGGCGCGCCCGTGCTCGCCGCCGCGCTGGTGGCGCTCACGCCGCGCCTCGACGCGGATCCGTCCCGCGCACCGGGCGCGCGCGCGCCGCGGGTGGCGCCGCTGCTCGGGCTGCTCGGCGGCGTCGCCGCGCTCACCGCCGTCGGCGTGCGCCGCGACGCGCGCGACACCGGGCTCACCGCCGCGCGGGCCGCGCAGCACCAGCGCGATCGACGGGCGGCGCAGGTCGCGAAGGCCGAGGGCATCCCCCCCGACGGCGCGCTCGCGATGATGCGGCGCGATCCCGTGTCGCGCGGCGAGGACCTCTTTCGCGAGCACTGCGCGACCTGCCACCGGCTCGGCGAGCTCGCGCCGGCAGACGGCAAGCTCACGGCGCCGTCGCTCGACGGGTTCGGCACGGAGGCGTGGGCGCTCGCCGTGCTGAAGGATCCCGACGCGCCGACGCTGTTCGGCGGCTCCGCGTACAAGGAGAAGATGCCGTCGATGGTGCAGCCGCCGAAGGACGCCGCCGCGCGCAGGGACTGGAAGCCCGTCCCCGAGGCCGATCTGCTCGCGATGGCGCAGTTCCTCGCGGCCGAGGCGCGCGGCGGCGCGACCGGGGCGCAGGCCCGCGGCGCGAAGCTCATCAAGCAGCGCTGCACGAGCTGCCACCTGCTCCGCGGCGAGACCGACGACGCCGACGGCCTCGGCCCCGAGCTCTCGGGCTGGGGCTCGCTCGCGTGGATCCGCGCGCAGCTCGCGAACCCCGGCACCGCCGCGACCTACCGCGCAGCCTCGATGTCGCCGGCGCTCGACGGCCACATGCCCCGCTACGACGACAAGCTCTCGTCGGACGATCTCGATCTGCTGACGAGGTTCGTCTGGTCGCGGGCCCAGAAGAGCGCGGTCAGGCCGTGAGGCGCACGGCGCTCCTCGCGTGCGGCGCGCTCGCCTGCGGGTGCTCGCTCCTCGGCGACGGCGCCGATCTCGACGGCCGCTACCGCACCAGCTGGGGCCCCGCCGAGGTGCGCGGCGATCCCGGCGAGGTGCGCATCCACTACCCGCGCGGCGAGGCCCGCTGCGATCGCGACGGGCGCACGCTCACGTGCCGCTGGGCCAGCGACGGCGCGACCGGGCGCGCGACGCTGGTGGTGAGGGACGACCGCAACCTCGAGGGCACCTTCAGCCACGGCGACGCGGGCGGCGACGGCGGCCCGTGGCTCTTCGTGAAGCAGTGAGCGCGCGCGAGGTGCCGACGCGCGCTCACCGGGGCGACGTCAGGCCTTCTTGCCGCCGTTCTTCTTCTTCACCGCGCCGCGCACCGTCACGTACGAGTTGCGCGCGCCGGGCACGCCGCCCTCGATGAGCAGCAGCCCCTCGTCGCTCATGATCTTCGCGATCTTCACGTTGAGCACGCTCACCGTCTCGTCGCCGTAGTGACCCGGCATGCGCAGGCCGGGCAGCGTGCGGCCCGGCGTCATGTTCGTGCCGATCGAGCCGCCGTGACGGCGGTACTCGTGCGTGCCGTGCGTGGCGGGGAAGCCGGAGAAGTTCCACCGGCGCATGACGCCCGTGTAGCCGCGGCCGCGCGTGACGCCCTGCACGTCGACGAACTGCCCCTCCGCGAACACCTCGGTCAGATCGAGCTTCTTGCCGATCTCGGCCTTCGCGACCACGTCGGCGGCGAGGCGCAGCTCGCGCACGATCTTCTTCGGCGTGAGCTCGGCCTTCTTGTAGGTCGCGAGCTGCGCCTTGTTCGTGTGCTTCTCCTTGCGCTCGCCGGCGCCGAGCACGAGCGCGCTGTAGCCGTCCTTCTCGACGGTGCGCTTGCCGACGATGGTGGCGTTGGCGTCGATGACCGTGCAGCGCAGGACGTTGCCGTCCGCCGCGTAAATCTGGGTCATGCCGAGCTTCTTGCCGATGGTGCCGGGGTTCTGGTTCATGGGTGCTTTCTGCCGGGGACGCGCGCGCCCGGCGCCAGGCTCGCGCCGCGAGCCGAAGAGGTCGGAGTGACCGGAGGACCGCCGCGCCTTCCTCGTGAGAGACCGGTCGCGTCGCGTCGACCGGGGGTGCCGAGGCACCCGAGACGGGCAGAGAGTGGGAGCGCGGCCTTTACCCGAGGGCGCGCCGGAGTCAACTCCGTCGCGGGGCCGCGGCGCTCGCGGTATGCAGGATGGCATGCGCAGGCGAGTGTGGGTCTTGTCGTTGCTGGTCGCCGCGTGCGGGGGCTCGGACGACGCGCCGCGGCCTCCCCCGACGTCGTCGGCGCCGGTGAGCGGCCCGACGATCGAGACGCGGTACGACGGCGGGGGCTCCGGCTTCTACGGGTCGCCCTTCCCCGGAGAGCACCGGCGGCGCGCGGACGGCGCCGTCGACGTCGCGGGGTTCCCCAACGAGGGCGGGGTCGATCTCGCGAAGAAGGTGCTTGCGCTCCTCGACGGCGAGCGGGGCTTCGGCACGACGTCCGGCGTGTATTTCCACGCGACCACGGCGCTCGATCCGCGGTCGTTGCCCGACGTCGCGGGCTCGGTCGCCGCGGGCGCGAGCGTGTTCGTGATGGCCGTCGACGACGGCGCACGGGACGCAGGCCAGCGGCTCCCGCTGAGCGCTGATTTTCACGCGGATGGCGGCCCGTTCGGCGCGCCGAACCTGCTCTCCCTGCTCCCCGTGCAGGGGCTGCCGCTGCGCCCCGGCGCCCGCTACGTGGCCGTCGTCACGACGCGCGTGCGCGACGCCTCGGGCGCGCCGCTCGTCCCGTCGGCCGAGACCGCCGCGCTCGTGGCGGGCACGCGACCGGCGGGCATGTCGAGCGCCGCCTTCGACGATCACCGCGCGGCGCTGGCGGCCCTCACGCGCGCTGGGGTGGCGACGTCCGAGCTCGTCGCCGTCACGGTCTGGCGCACCGGCGAGCCGATGAGCGCGCTGCGCCGCGTCCGCGATCACGCGCTCGCGCTCGGTGTCCCGAGGCCGCTCGCGCCGCTCGTGAAGGCGGAGACGTTCGAAGATTTCTGCGTGTTCACCTCCACGATCGAGATGCCGGTCTACCAGTCGGGCGAGCCGCCGTTCGCGAACGACGGAGGCGCGTTCGTGTTCGACGCGGCGGGCGCGCCCGTGCTGCAGGCGAAGGAGACGGCGAACCTCGTGCTCACGCTCCCGCGCCGCGCGATGCCCGCGGCGGGGTTCCCGCTCGTGGTGTTCAGCCGCACGGGCGGCGGCGGGGAGCGCCCCCTCGTCGACCGGGGCACGGAGGCCGTGCACGGCGGGCCGCCGCTCGCGCCGGGCACGGGGCCGGCGCGCTCGTTCGCGCAGGCAGGGTTCGCGGGGCTCTCGATCGACGGGCCGCACGGCGGGCTGCGCAACGTGACGAAGCAGGACGAGCAGTTCCTCATGTTCAACGTCGCGAACCCGGCGGCGCTGCGCGACAACGTGCGGCAGTCCGCGCTCGAGCTCGCGCTCGCGGCCCACGTCGCGGGTGAGCTCTCGGTCGACGCGTCCGCGTGCCCGGGCCTCTCGTCGGCCGGCCCCGCGCGCGTCGACGCGGGGACGCTCGCGCTGATGGGTCACTCGATGGGCGCGACCATCTCGCCGCTCACGGCCGCGGTCGAGCCCAGGTTCCGCGCTCTCTTGCTCTCCGGCGCGGGCGGGAGCTGGATCGCGAACGTGATGGACAAGAAGAAGCCCCTCGCGGTCAAGGGCATCGCCGAGGTGCTGCTCGGCCTCGCGGGCTCGGGCTACCACCTGCACGAGCACGATCCCTTGCTGTCGCTCTTCCAGTGGGCGGGCGAGGCGGCCGATCCGCCCGTGTACGGCCGCGCGATCCTCGCCGAGCCGATCGAGGGGCCGAGGCGCCACGTGCTGATGATGCAGGGGATCGTCGATCACTACATCCTGCCGTCGATCGCGAACGCGACGAGCCTGTCGTTCGGGCTCGATCTCGCGGGGCCCGAGCTCGACTCGATGACGCCCGAGCTCGCGAGCTTCACGCCGCTCTCGGCGCTCCTGCCGCTGTCGGGCCGGCGCGCGATCTCGCTGCCGGCCAGCGCCAACATCGATCCCTCGACGACGGCGGTGGTGGTGCAGCATCGAGAGGACGGCCTGGAGGACGGGCACGAGGTCGTCTTCCAGACCCCGGCGCCGAAGCGCCAGATGCGCTGCTTCCTCGCGTCGCTCGCGGCGGGCGCGGCGCCGCGCGTGCCGGACTCGGGCCCCGAGGACGCCCCGTGTGACTGACGCCCGCGCCGGCGCTCAGCGCCCGGTGAAGAACCCCGGGTAGCGCACGTACACGAACACCGTCGCCGCGACGCCCAGCAGCAGCAGCGCCGTCAACAGGCCCACGCCGGCGCGCGGCCTCGCGCGGGGCGCGAGCGTGTCCTTCCCGCGGGGCTCGCGCGCTCCTTCGTGTGTCATCTCTGGCTCCGCTGGAGGCGATGTAATATTTGTTCGAGTGTAAGAGATGTTCGATATGGTCGGGGGCGGCGGCGTGGGCTCGAGGCCCGCGGCGCGCTTCAACATGCCCCGCAGCTCATCGTGCTCCAGCGCCTCCGACGGCTTGAAGCCGGCGAGCAGCTGGTCGACCGTCGCCGCGGGGCGCGTCGCGAGGCGCAGCGCGCTCGACCTCGGCGCGGCCGGCGTTGGGTCACGCCGCTCCTCGACCGCGGGCGCGACCGGCTCTGCCGCGCAGGCGGCGGGCTCGACCTCGACGTGGGCGTCGGCGGGCTCCACCTGCGCATCGTCGAGCTGCGCCTCGACCGGCGGCGCCTCGACCGGCGCGACCACGTGCGCGGGCGGGACGGGCGCGGCGTTCGGCGCGAGGGGCGCGATGCCGAGCGGCGTCCCCTCGAACACCCGCACCTCGGGCTCCACCTCGGCGAGGCGCGGCGTCGGCGCCGGCGCGATGATCCCGAGCGGCCCTTTGCCCTGCGGGAGCTCGGGCAGCGGCGCGCCGAACGGCAGCGGCGCGGTGTGGTGGTCGACCTCGACCGGGAGCGGGCGCGTGCTCACCTCGACCGGCTCGAGCTGCGTCGCGGCGTCGTCGACGTGCTCGACGGGCGGCGCGGCGTCGACCGGGGTGTCGGGCTCCACGAGATCGACGAGCACCTCCGCGACGCGCGGCAGCATCGTGTCGACGTGCAGGACCGGCGGCGGCTCGGGCTCCGGCGGCGGCTCGGGCTCCGGCCGCGGCTCGGGCGCGCGCACCCTCTGTCGGGCCTGCACGGGGGCAGCTCGCGGCGCGGCGAGCGAGGACTTCGCTTCGAGCTCGACGGCCGCGAGCAGCCCCGCCTCTTCGGCCCTGGACGTCTCCCGCGCGAGCCTCGCGATCGCGCGCCGCGCGGCGCCTCGGTTGACAGGGATGAGCGCGCCCTCGAGCTCGTCGACGAGCGCCCCGACCCCCTGCCCCGAGCTGCGCCGCGCCGCCGCGCCGAGCGCGGGCGTGGTGCTCGGCGCGCCCGACAGCAGCCGCCCGAGGAGCCCCCGCACGATCCGCTCCGCGTCGACGACGTCGCCGCGCCGCCCCTCGGCCACCGACACGGTGCCCTCGTTCGACAGCAGCACGCTCGTCGGATCGAAGGAGAGCGGCGCGCGCACGAGCTGGTCGGCGACCGCGAGCGCGAGGTAGCCCGCGCTCTCCGCGGCGAGGGGGGCGCGGCCGATCTCCGCGGCGCGCAGCACGTGTCCGATGGTCACCTGGGTCATGCGGGCCTCACCTCGATTCCGCGCGCGGACAGGAAGCGCTTCGCCTCCCCCACGCTGTGCACGCCGTCATGAAAGATCGACGCCGCGAGCGCGGCGTCCGCGACCTCGAGGCCGTCGGCCAGGTGCGCGAGCGTGCCGACGCCGCCCGACGCGACGACCGGCACCGACGTCACGCCCGTCACCGCGCGCAACAGCTCGAGGTCGTAGCCCTCGCCGGTGCCGTCGCGGTCCATGCTGGTCAGCAGGATCTCGCCCGCGCCGAGCGACGTCGCCTGCTCCACCCACGCCCGCACGTCGCGGCCGGTCGCCGTGCGGCCGCCGTGGACGAACACCTCCCAGCCTCCCGCGCTGCGCTTCGCGTCGACGGCGACGACGATCGCCTGGGCGCCCCACGCGCCCGACGCGCGCGCGATGAGCTCGGGATCGCGGACGGCGCTCGAGTTGATGCTGACCTTGTCCGCGCCGGCCTTCAGGAGCGCGCCGATGTCGCCGGCGTCGCGCACGCCGCCGCCCACCGTCAGCGGCACCGACAGCACGTCGGCCGTCCTCGCGACGACGTCGAGCATCGCGCCCCGCCCCTCGACCGACGCGGTGATGTCGAGCAGCGTGAGCTCGTCGGCGCCCTCGTCGTCGTAGCGCTTGGCGCAGTCGACCGGATCGCCGGCGTCCCGGATGCCGAGGAACTTGACGCCCTTGACCACGCGTCCGTCGCGCACGTCGAGGCAGGGGATGATGCGCTTCGCGAGCATCTGCCGCCGGGATACTCACGCCGCGCCGGACGGCCAACTTCGCGGCGGCGCGCTCGCCCGGACCGACGCCACCGTCGCGAGCCGCTCGCGATCTCGCCGTCGTTCCGGTCGGTTGGCGCCCAGGATCTGACGCGGTCGCGCCGCCCCTCCTCAGCGCCGGGATCAGGTGAGAGATGACGTCACACTCGATTGAAATGCCTGATCAATCCTCCGGGCGCGCGAGCACGAAATAGTTGTGGGTCGCGCGGCCGTGCCGGTACGCGCGGCCGATGAACACGCGCGCGTGCACGCGCCTCAGGTAGTCCTTCATGTTGCCGTAGACGAACCTCGACATCCCGCGCGTGTTGGGCTGGATCTCGGGCCAGCTGGCGGGCTTGTCCGACGGCAGCTCGGTGTAGTCGACGTAGGTGCCCGCGTCGTCGCGCTTCAGCACGTAGTAGCCGGGCCCGGCGAACCACGCGGCGTCGCTCTCGTTGTAGCCGCAGAGGCGGCCGTCGGTGGCGCGGTAGAAGACCTTCTTGAACGCGCGGTAGAGGGGCTGGTTGTTCCACCCCTCGAAGGGGACGGGATCGAGGGGGGCGCGATCGTCGGCGACGATCTCGTCGAGCCGGATGGCGGCGGTCTGGGCCGACAGCTCCCAGAGCCGCCGCTCGACGCCGCGCGCGACGCTGGTGGCCTCGCGGACGCGGGCCTCGCCCGAGAGCGCACCGAGGTGCCGCCCCAGATCTTCGGAGGTCGTCTCCGGCCGCAGCAACAGGTCGTTCAGGGTCACGCGCGGGCGCGTCGCACCTCCGCGCGCCGGCAGCAACGGGGGTTCGACGCTAGGCGCTCCAGCCGTGCACGAGCAGCCGACGGCGCTCGCGCGTGACCCACGCCTCGGCGCCGCCGCGGTCGCCCGAGAGCCACACCCTGCCGAGATCGCGGGACGCCGCGCGGGGCGCCCACCAGCCGACGTCGCTGAGGCGCTCGACCGCGACGATCTCGCCGACGGTGTAGGCCGCCCTGCCGATCGCGACGACGCGGCCGGGCGCGAGCGCGCCGTCGATCGGCGCGGGTGTCGGGAGCAGCCGCGTCGGCGCGCGCGACGGCGCCTGCGGCCAGAGCACGAGCTGCGCGGCCGGATCGCCGCGCCGTCTGCCCGAGGGAGGGAGAGGCGCCGCTGCCGGCGCGAGCGGGACGAGCGCGGAGCGGAGCTCGGGCAGGTGCTCGAAGCGAGGAGAGAGCACGCCCACGCGGTCGGCGCCCAGCTCGGCCGTCAGCTCGGCCAGCAGCACCGACAGCGCCTCGGGCGCCGCCGTCACGTCGCGTGACAGATCGAGCTGGACCCTCGGCGCCCGGGTGAGCTCGGGCGCGACGATCGACAGCCGCACCGCCGGCGCGGGCAGCGCCGCGCCCTCGAGCTTCGCGCGGACGGCGCGGACGAGATCGGCCTCTCGTGACAGCGCCAGCGGGAGCTCGATCGTGAGCGAGAGCTCGGGCGCGACCCCGGCGAGGCGCGCCATCGCCGCGTCGAGGCCGACCGTCACGAGGAGCCGCGACGTCGCCTCGGCGCGCGCCGCGAGCCGCGCCGAGAGCCGCGCGAGCAGCCCGCGCGCCGCGAAGGAGAGCGGCTCGACCCCGACGACGGGCTCGTCCCAGCCGAGCTGCTCCTCGAGCCTGCGCGGCGGCTCGAACGCGACGAGCGGCGCGCGATCGTCGCCGTCGAGCAGCGCGAGCGCGCGCGCCGCGTGCGCCCCGAGCCGCGCGCTCAGCGTCTCGCGGGGCTGCCGCGCGAGATCGTCGACCGAGAGCACGCCGACCTTCCAGCAGAAGGCGCGCGCGTCGTCGTCGAGCCCGAGCGCCCCGACCGGCAGCGGCCGCCACGCCTGCCGCTCGCGCCCCGGCGGGACCACCGCGCGCGGCGCCACCCCGGAGCTCGCGACGGCCCGCGCGAGCTCCGCTCCGCCCGCGATCGCGCCCCTCACGCGGTGCCCGAGCCCCCGCACCAGCTCGGCGAGCTCGTCGAGCAGGAGCGCCTCGGTGCCCCGCAGGTGACCGGCGCCGGTGACGTCGACGAGCACCGTGTCGGGGGCCCGCAGCTCGACCGTCTGCCCGAACGAGAGCGCGAGCTCGGCGACCCGCCCGAGCGCGCGCTCGAGCTCCGCCGCCGAGACCCGCCGCACGTCGAGCGCCGCCGCGCGCGCGCGCGCCGCCGCGACGCTCTGCCCAGGCCGGACCCCGGCGCGCCGCGCGGCCGCGTTGATCGCGAAGAGCGGCGACGTGGGCGAGACCTCGTCGGCCGAGCCCGCCAGGACCACCGCGAGCGCGGGCGGCAGCGACAGCGCGCCGTGGACCCCCACCGCGCTCTCGCGCGCGAGCGCGGCGAGCTCGCAGGCGAGATCAGGCAGTACGAGCGCGAGGACGCGCATGGAGATCTCCGAGGGTGAGCCGCCGCGCGCCGGTGACGAGGCCGCTGCGCTCCTTCGCGACGCGCGCCACGAGCTCGCCGGGCGCGGGCGCGTGGAGCTCGAGCCGGAGCGCCACCGGCAGCGGGAGCGAGCGGTGCGCCTCGGCGCGCGTCAGCAGCAGCACCGCGGTGTCGGTGGGCTCCGCGGCGAGCGCGAGCCGCCGGACGACGTTGCTCCACGACGACAGCTCGACCCTCGCGCTCGCGCCCGGCACGCCGCACGTGTCGATCACCGCCACCGAGAAGACCCCGCTCGCGACGAGCTTCACCGACGTCTTCGCCACCTGCGCCGCGCTCGGGCGCACGACCACGAGCCGCGGCAGCTCGACCCCCAGCGCGAGCGCGCCCGGCCCGTGCAGCGACGACGACGGATCGACGAACGCGCAGAGCGCGCCGTCTCCCCCTCGCGCCCGCGCCTCGCGCGACGCGCCGGCGCACGCGAGCAGCGCCAGCGTCGTCGAGAGCCCGAGCCCAGCCGGCGCCGACAGCTCGCTCACCTGCCCCCTCGGGAACCCGCCGCCCGCCAGCAGCTCGTCGAGCGCGGGGACGCCGGTGGAGACGACGCGCAGGGGGCGCGCAGAGGGCGCCTTGCGGAGGGCTGCCAGATCGGGGGCCAGAGAGGACGCGCGCGGGTGCATCTGAACGGATGATCAGATAGGACAGCTCCGCCCCTCGCGCCAGTCAAGTGCTGGACGAACAAGGTCCTAGGTCGAGCGCGGTCGAGGGTCGCCGGGCGCGTGATACGAATGGGCGCGTGTCGGCGGCGAGCTTCTCGGTCGAGGCAACGGAGCCTGCCGCGCTCGCGCGGTCGCTGCGAGAGGCGCACCGAGCGGTGCGCGCGCCGTCGTTCGGGCTGGTGTTCGTGACCGCCGCGCTCGGCCTGCGCGGCCGCGAGCTCGCGCCGATCATCGCCGCGGCGTGGCCCGGCGTGCCGACGATCGTCGCGGCCGGCGCGGGGGTCGTGTCAGACAAGGGCTGCCACGAGGACGGCGCGGCCGCGGCGGGCCTGCTGGCGTGCGGTGGGGCGGTGGCCCCGCTCGCTGGCGACCCGGAGGAGATCGGCGCGCAGCTCCGGGGTGACGCCGCGGGGCGAGCGACGTCGCTCCTGCTCTTCGGCGAGGCGGGCGACCTCGCGTCGAGCGTGCGCGACGACCACGCCGGCCGCGCCCTGCTCGGCGGCGGCACGACCGGCAGCGCGCCGACGCTGCTCGACGCGGAGGGACGCGCGACGCGCGCGCGGGTGGTGGGCGTCGCGCTCCGGGGGCTGCGGGCGCAGGTGCGGGTGTCCAGCGGCGCGCGCCTGCTCGGGACCAGCGCCGCGCGCGTGACGGCGGCGAGCGGCACCACGCTCCTCGAGCTCGACGGGAGCCCCGCGCTGCGCGTGATGACCGCTGCGACGCGAGACCTGGACGGAGGGCAACAGCTGCTGGCGCTCGTCCCGGGCGCGGATCCGGCGGCGCCGCTGCGGGGTGGGTGTCTGCGGCGCATCCGCGGGCTGGATCCCGAGCGCGGCGGGGTGATGCTCTGCGAGCCCGTGGCGGAGGGTGAGCCGCTGTGGTTCGTCGTGGCCGACGCGGACGTCGCGCGGGCAGACCTCGACGCCCAGTCGCGCGAGCTGTCGCGCTCGAACGCAGGCGCGATGCCATCGTTCGGATTGTTGATTTCCTCGTCGAGCCGACGGCGCTGGCTCCAGGGGGCGCCGGGCGCCGACGCGCGGATCGTCCGCCAGCGCCTGGAGGGCACGCCCTTCGCGGGGCTGTACTCGTCGTCGGAGCTTGGCCCGACCTCGCGAGGCGGCGTCGTCCACGCCCACTCGGCCGCGCTCGGCCTCTACTCGGTGCCGAGCTGATGGAGAGCTCGCGCGCCGAGGGCTGGGCGCTCGCCGGGATCGCGGTGGGCGCCGCGCTGTTGCTCGTCGCGCCGGTGCCGACCGTCGCGCTCGACGTCGCGTACGCGGGATCGCTCACCGCGTCGGTCGCGCTCGTGGTGCGCGTGGCCACCGCGGCGTCGCAGCGCGAGCTCGCGTGGTACCCGCGCGCCGTGGTCGCGCTCGCGCTCGTGCGGGTGTCGCTCACCGTCGCGGCGACGCGGGCGGTGCTGACGCGCGGCGACGCAGGGCACGTGGTGGCCGGGCTCGGGCGCTCGGTCGCGGGGGCGAGCGTCGTCGTGGGCCTCGTCGTGCTCTCGCTGCTGCTCGTCGTGCAGCTGGTGGTCGTCGGGCGGGGCGCGGAGCGCGTCGCGGAGGTGGCGGCGCGCTTCTCGCTCGACGCCCTGCCGGGCGCGCAGCTCGCCCTCGACGGAGACCTGCGCGCGGGCGCGCTCGATCCGGTCGACGCCGCGCGCGCGCGGGCGGCGCTGCTGCGGGACGCGCGCCTCTCGGGGGCGCTCGACGGCGCGAGCCGGTTCGTCCGCGGCGACGCGGTAGCGTCGGTGCTGCTGCTGTCGGTGTGCCTGCTGGGTGGGGTGCTCGTGGGCGTCCTCGAGCGCGGCATGACGGCGGAGGACGCGTTCGCGCGGTTCGGCCTGTTGACGGTCGGCGAGGGCATCGGCGCGCAGATCCCCGCGCTGCTCGCCTCGATCGCGACGGGGATCCTGGTGACGCGCGGCGGTGGGAGCGCCGGGGACGAGCCCCGCGGGGGCGCCGTCGCGCTCGTCGCGGCCGCGTTCGCGTTCGCGCTCGCGGCGGTGCCTGGGCTCCCAGCCGCGCCGTTCCTGGTCATCGGCGCCGGCTGCGCCGTGTACGCCCTGACCCGACCCGCCGGCGCGCGCGCCCCCCGTGCAGCCTGGACGATCGAGGCCCCGGACGCGGTCACGCGCCTCGCGTCCCGCCACGTGGCCGAGGCGCTCACGGCGCTCGGCCTGCCGCTCGATCCCCCGGCGACGGCGTGGCGCGAGGGGGCGCCGCGCGTGGTCGTGCGAGGGGTGGAGATCGGTGGCGCGGCGGATCCCCTCGCCTGCGCGGAGCTCGCGCTCGAGCACGCCCCCGAGCTCGTCGGCGTCGAGGTCGCGTCGCGATGGCTCGAGCAGGCGCGACGACGCGCGCCGACGCTCGCGGCGACGGTCGTGCCGGCGCGCGCGTCCACGCCGCGGATCGCGCGGCTGCTGGCGGATCTCGTGTCGGAGCGGGTCTCCGTCGCGGATCACGAGGCCGTGCTCGAGGCGTGCCTGCGCGCGGAGCCGACGCCGAGCGACGAGGTGTTCATCGAGCGCGTGAGGCCGCACCTGCGCGCCGCCGTCACCGCGTCGGTCGCCTCGAGCGGGCTCGTCGAGGGGCTCGGCCTCGCGCGGGCGCCGCTGCTCGAGCTCCGCGAGGCCGCGCGCTCGGGCAGGCTGTCGGAGACCCTGCGGCGAGAGCTCGCGGCGGCGGTCCTCGAGCTCTCCGGCGACGCGCCGTCGCCCGTCGTGGTCGCGCCGGCCGACGTGCGCCGCGCGCTGCGGGACGCGCTCCGGCCCGAGCGCCCGCGCGTGCGCGTCGTCTCCCTCGAGGAGCTCGCGCCGTCGGTCGAGGTGCGCCTCACGGCCGAGCTCGATCCGTCGAGGCACGGGTGACGGGAGGGGTCGAAATTTTCCGCGAGTGCGGCTAGGTTCCGCGCCCCGTGTCCGAGAAGCGAGAGAGCGGCGACGCCGCGCGAGAAGAAGAGGCTCCCGAGGCCGAACCGGCGGAGGCCGCCCCGCGCGACGGTGAGCAGGCCGAGGCCGCGGGCGACGAGGAGCCCAAGGAGAACCGCCGCGAGCGTCGGCGCAAGAAGAAGCGCGGCGCCGACGGCGACGAGCCCCGCGACCGCAACGAGCGGGTGCGCGAGTCGCTCACGCGAAAGAAGCGCCAGGCCGAGGCGGCACCCACGCCGCTGTCGGCGGGCGAGATGGTCGACGACGCCTTCGCGCGCGCGGTGGCGGCGTCCGGCAAGTGGGTGCGCAACAACGCGGGGATCGTGCAGGCGCTCGTCGTCTTGCTCGTCGCGGGGGGCGTCGGGTTCGTGGTCTACACGTGGCGGACGGGCGTCTCGTCCGAGAAGACCTCGTCGATGCTGATGGCCGGCGTGATGGCCGACAGCGGCACGGTCGACCCGGACGCGAAGCGCGACGGGCCGGACGATCGCGAGGTCGTGTTCAAGACCGCGTCCGACCGCGCGGGCTCGGCCCTCGCGGGCTACCGCCAGGTGGTCGCGAAGGCGCCCGGCACCGCCGCGGCCATCCTCGCGCGGCTCGGCGAGGCGGGTGTGCTGCTCGACCAGGAGAAGTGGGACGCCGCCGCGGCCGCGTACCGCGAGGTCAAGCAGAGCCCGCTCGCCGCCGCGGACGTCGACGTGCGGGGGCGGTCGATCGAGGGCGTCGGCCTCGCGCTCGAGGGCAAGGGCGACCGCGACGCCGCCATCAAGGCCTTCGCCGAGCTCGAGTCGGCCCAGGTCCCCGGCTTCATCGAGCTGTCGCTCTATCACCAGGCGCGGCTCCTCGCGAAGAAGGGCGAGAAGGACAAGGCCCTCGAGCTCATCAAGAAGGCCGAGGAGCGCCTGAAGACCGCGAGCGGCGACGCGGCCCCGGTCTTCGTCAAGGGGATGCTCCAGGAGCTGCACCGCAAGCTCGACCCGGCCTCGATGCCGAAGCAGATCTCGGTCGGCGACGGCGCCCCGCGCAAGCCGATGACGAAGGAAGACATCGACAAGCTGCTGCAGCAGCTCCCGAAGGCGCCCAAGTGATCCGCGCGTCGTCGGCGCTCCTCTGCGCCCTCGCGCTCTCGTCGATCGGCTGCAAGAACTCCGGCGCGTCGCCCGAGGTGCCGACGTGGCTCCACCGGCCGAGCTGGGCGCTCGGGGTCGTGTCGCGCAGGGTGCTGACGGCGGAGAACTCGGTCATCGGCGAGGACTACGAGCGCGGCCGCCCGGCGCTCGACCCGAGGCACAACCGGGTCTTCGTCGGCACCGCCGATCGCGCCCTCTACGCGCTCCGCGCGGAGGATCTGTCGACGATCTGGCGCTTCGAGACGCTGAGCTACGTGCAGTGCGAGCCGCTCTACGATCCGGGGGAGAACACGCTCTATTTCGGCTCGAACGACGGCGCGCTCTACAAGCTCGGCGCCGACCACGGCGATCTCGTGTGGCGCTTCTCCACCAACGCCGAGATCTCCCGCGCGCCGCTGCTGTCGGGCGGGACGCTGTTCGTGACCAACTCGAACGACACGATCGTCGCGCTCGATCCCGCGAGCGGCGAGCTGCGGTGGACGCAGCACCGCACGCCCGCGTACGGCATGGAGATCGCGGGCTACGCCGGGGTGAGCGCGCACGGTGGCCGCGTGTACACGTCGTTCTCCGACGGGAGGGTCTTCGCGTTCGACGCCGCCGACGGCCACGAGCGGTGGAGCGCCGACCTCGCGGCCGAGGCCGAGTCACAGGGCCCGGACACCCCGCGGTACCTCGACGCGGACGCGACGCCGGTCGTCGTCGACACCTCGCAGGGGACGCTCGTGGTCGCCGCGAGCTACGCCGGCGGGGTCTACGCGCTCGACGCCGCGACCGGCGCGCGCGTCTGGGCGAGCGAGAAGGCGAAGGGGGTCGTCGAGCTGGCGCTGTGGGACGAGCCCGCGCACCCGTCGCTCGACGGCGGCCCGCCGCAGCCGCGGCGTCGGATGCTGCTCGCGGCCTCGGGGACGACGGGCCTCTGGTCGCTCGACGTCGACGACGGGCACGTGCTCTGGCGACGCTCGCTCCCCGAGGGCGGCGTCTCGGCGCCGGTGCCCGCGGCCGGCGCGGTGCTGCTGTCGACGACGCGCTACGGGTTGTTCCTGATCTCGCCCATCGACGGCAAGGTCATCGACGGGATCGACACCGGCACCGGCTTCTCGCAGTCCCCGGCGGCCCACGGCAGGCGCGCGTTCGTGATGAGCAACGCCGGCGCGCTCCTCGGGCTGCACCTCGACGCCCCGCGCCCGCGCTGATGCCGGCGTCGCTCGCGGCCGACACGACCCCGTCGCGCGATCCCGCGGTCGACGGTCGGTTCCTGCTCGAGCTGCCTGACTCGTGGAGCTTCGCGCTGCCGTCGGGCGGCGTGCTGATGACGGCGTCGCTCCGCGCCCTCGCGCTCCATCCGGCGGCCGAGGGCCTCTCGCCGGTGTCGGCGACGACGATCTTCTGCCTGCCCCTCCAGGCCGGCGCGCTCACGCTCGACGCGCGGGTGCTGCGCCGCGGCTCGACGACGCTGCAGGCCGAGGTGACCGCGCGGCAGGGCGGCGTCGTGGGGCTCGTCACGACGGCGACGTTCGCCGCCGAGCGCGCGGGCCCCGAGCTGCGCGCGGAGCTACCTGCCCTGCCCTCGCCGGACGAGGCCGACGCGTGGACGGAGCCGTCCGCGCCCCACGGCCGCCGGGTGGTGCCGTTCTTCGAGCAGGTCGAGCAGCGCGTCGCGCACGGCGCGCGCTGGTGGGAGCCCGAGTGGGCCGCGGGCGAGGCGAGGTTCGCGAGGTGGTTCCGGTACCTCTCGCCGCAGCGCGCGGGGGCCCACCTCGACCCGCTCGCGCTGCCGCCGCTCGCCGACACGATGCCCCCCGCGCTGCGGCAGGCGCTCGGCCCGGGCGCGGCGGGGTTCGACGCGCCGAGCCTCGATCTGACAGTGCATTTCCTCGAGCCGACGACGAGCGACTGGCTGCTCGTCGACGCCCGGTGCCGCGCCGCGCGCGCCGGCTACGCGACCGCCGACGTCGAGGTCTGGGGCGAGGACGGCCGGCTCGCCGCGCGCGGCACGCAGACGATGTTCATCAGGAGGCCACGCAGATGAAGACGGTGATGATCACGGGCGCGTCGTCGGGGATCGGTGAGGCGGTCGCGCGCCGGTTCGCGCGCGACGGCGCCCGGCTCGTGCTCGCGGCGCGGCGCGGCGATCGCCTGCGCGACCTCGCGCGCGAGCTCGGCCGCGAGGCGCACGTCGTCGAGCTCGACGTGCGCGACAAGCAGGCCGTGCGCGCGGCGGTCGACGCGATCCCGTGGGAGCTCGACGTGCTCGTCAACAACGCCGGCCTCGCCGCGGGCCTCGCGCCGGCCGCGCGGACGAGCCTCGACGACTGGGACGCGATGATCGACACGAACGTCCGCGGCCTCGTGTGGCTGACGCACGCCGTGTTGCCGGGCATGGTCGCGCGCGACCGCGGGCACGTCGTCAACATGGGCTCGATCGCCGGCACCTACCCCTACCCTGGCGGCAACGTGTACGGCGCGACCAAGGCGTTCGTCGCGCAGCTGTCGCTGAACCTCCGCGCCGATCTGCTCGGCACTCGCGTCCGCGTGACGAACATCGAGCCCGGCATGGTCGAGACGGAATTCTCGGTCGTGCGCTTCGGCGGCGACGAGGCCCGCGCGAAGGAGGTCTACGCGGGCATGGCGCCGATGTCCGCCGACGACGTCGCGGAGGCGGTGTGGTGGGCGACCAGCGTCCCCGCGCACGTGAACATCAACCGCATCGAGCTGATGCCGGTCGCGCAGGCGTTCTCGCCGTTCGCCGTCAAGCGCGGCTGACGGCGACTCCCGGTCGGCGTAAGCACGCCGCGCCATGAGCGCGGAGTTCGTCCACCTGCACGTGCACAGCCAGTACTCGCAGCTCGACGGCGCCATCCGCGTCGGCGCGCTGGTGGAGGAGGTCGCGCGCCACGGGATGCCGGCGGTCGCGCTCACCGATCACCACAACATGTACGGCGCCATCTCGCTGTACAAGGAGGCCAAGAAGCGCGGCGGCAAGGCGATCCTCGGCTGCGAGATCAACGTCGCGCGCGACGCCACGCCGCGGCACGGCGCGCCCGCGGTCGACCACCTCGTGCTGCTCGCGGCGAGCGCCGAGGGGTACAAGAACCTCGTGCGCATCGTGTCGCGCGGGCACACGCACCCGGCGAGCGACGCCGCGCCGAGCGTGACGCTCCCGGATCTCGAGGGGCAGACCCGCGGCCTCGTCTGCCTGACGGCGTGCATGGGCGGGCTGCTCCAGCAGCGCGTGCTCGAGGAGGGCAAGGACGCCGGCCTCCAGATGGCCGACCGGCTGCGCGGGCTGTTCGAGCCGGGGCACCTGTTCCTCGAGGTCCAGGATCACGGCCTGCCCGAGCAGCGCGTCGTCAACGCGGTGCTCGCCGAGCTGGGCGCGGCGCTCGAGCTGCCGCTCGTCGGGACGAACGACTGCCACTTCAAGGAGCGCGCCGACGGCGAGGCGCAGCTGCTCCTGCAGTGCATCGGCACCGGGCGGGTGCTCGACGACGCGCTGCGGGAGCACCACGGCAGCTACGAGATGTTCCTGAAGTCGCCGCTCGAGATGCGCGCCGCGCTCGCGCACTACCCCGAGGCGGTGTCGAACACGCTGCGCGTCGCGGAGATGTGCACGGGCTGGTCGCTGAAGCTCGGCGAGCCGATGCTGCCGACCTTCCCCGTGCCCGAGGGGCTCGACGCGGCGGGGCACTTCGCCGCGGTCGCGCGCGACGGCCTCGCGCGGCGCTTCGCCGAGAAGCGCGCGCTCGGCCAGTCGTGCGACGAGGCCGCCTACCGCGAGCGCCTCGAGCGCGAGATCAAGGTCATCGTCGACATGAAGTTCCCTGGGTACTTCCTGATCGTCTGGGATTTCATCCGCTACGCGAAGGAGCACGGCATCCCCGTCGGCCCCGGGCGCGGCTCCGGCGCGGGCTCGCTCGTCGCGTTCGCGATGAGGATCACCGACCTCGATCCCATCCCGTACGATCTGCTGTTCGAGCGGTTCTTGAACCCCGAGCGCGTCAGCATGCCCGACTTCGACGTCGACTTCTGCATGGACAAGCGCGACCGCGTCATCGACTACGTCTCCGGGAAGTACGGCCGGGAGAGCGTCGGGCAGATCGCCACCTTCCACGAGCTGAAGGCGCGCTCGGTCATCAAGGACGTCGCCCGCGCGATGCGCTTCGAGGCGGTCGAGGCGCAGCGCATCGCGAGCCTCATCCCGATGAAGGGCCAGGGCCAGACGTACACCATCCCCGAGGTGCTGGCGGGCGACGTCGAGCCGAAGCTGACGGCGCTGATCGCGACCGAGCCGCGGGTGAAGCGGCTCATCGACGAGGCGCAGCGCCTCGAGGGCCTCACGCGCCACGCGGGCATGCACGCGGCCGGCGTCGTCATCAGCGAGGGCCCGCTCTGGGACCACGTGCCGGTGTTCGTCAACGGCCCCGCGACCCGCCAGGGCCCCGATCCCGGCAGCCTGCTCGTCACGCAGTACTACAAGGACGACGTCGAGCAGGCGGGGCTCGTGAAGTTCGACTTCCTCGGGCTGAAGACGCTGACGGTGCTCGACATCGCGGTCGCCCTCGTCCGCGAGCGCCCCGACCAGGCGGGCGCGGCGCCGTTCGATCTCGGCGCGATCTCGATGACCGACGACAAGACGTTCCAGCTGCTGCAGTCGGGCGACTGCGCGGGCGTGTTCCAGGTCGAGTCGAGCGGCATGCAGAAGCTCTTCCGCGATCTGCGGCCCGACTGCTTCGAGGACGTGGTCGCCGCCGTCGCGCTCTACCGACCGGGCCCGCTCGAGACGGGGATGGTCGAGGACTTCGTGCAGTGCAAGCACGGTCGGCAGCCGATCAAGAAGATGCACCCCTTGATCGACGATCTCCTGCGACCGACGTACGGCGTCATCGTCTACCAGGAGCAGGTGATGCAGATCGCGCAGCGCCTGTCCGGGTACACGCTCGGCGGCGCGGATCTGCTGCGCCGCGCGATGGGCAAGAAGAAGCCCGAGGAGATGGCGAAGCAGAAGGGCGCGTTCGTCTCCGGCGCGGAGGCGAACGGCGTCGACGCGAAGCAGGCCTCGGAGATCTTCGACCTCGTCGAGAAGTTCGCCGGCTACGGGTTCAACAAGAGCCACTCCGCCGCCTACGCCCTCATCACGTACCAGACGGCCTTCCTGAAGGCGCACTACCCGGTCGAGTTCTTCTGCGCGCTGATGACGGCCGACAAGGACAAGACCGAGAAGGTCGTGCGGATGATCTCGGAGGCGCGCAGCTGGGGCGTGGAGGTGCTGCCGCCCGACATCAACGAGAGCGCGGTCGACTTCAAGGTCGTGTACGCGTCGCCCGCGGGCGACTGGAAGCCCCCGCGAGGCGCGAAGGCGCGCGACGCCTTGCAGCCGCAGATCCGCTTCGGACTGGGCGCGGTGCGCGGGCTCGGCGAGGCGGCGCTCGAGTCGGTGTTCGAGGCCCGTCGGGACGGGCCGTTCCGCGAGCTGTTCGATTTCTCCGCGCGCGTCGACGCGAAGCGCCTCAACCGCGGCGTGCTCGAGGCGCTCGTGATGTGCGGCGCGATGGACAGCGCGCTCGCGCCCCGCGGCATCAGCCGGGCGCGCGCGTTCGCCGCGATCGATCTCGCGCTCGAGCGGGCGCGCAGCGCGAGCCGCGACCGGGAGCGCGGGCAGACCAGCATGTTCGATATGTTCACGGCGGCGAGCCCGGCGGCCGCGAGCGTCGAGGGCGAGTACCCCGGCGAGTCGGTGCCCGCGTGGGACTCGCGCGAGACGCTGCAGAGGGAGAAGCAGTCGCTCGGCTTCTACGTCTCGGGCCACCCGCTCGATCGCTACGGCAAGGATCTCTCGCGGTTCGACGTCACGAAGACGACCGCGCTGCCCGAGCTCGCCGACTGGGCCGCGGTGAAGGTCGCCGGCACGGTGGAGGGCTTGAGCGAGCGGCCGGCGAAGACGGGCGGGCGCTTCGCCACCTTCGATCTCGAGGACGAGGTGGGCCGCGTCCGGGTCAAGGTGCGAGACAAGGCGCTCGAGGCCTACGGGCACGTGCTGACGAGCGGAGACCCGGTGATCGTGTCGGGCAAGCTGAGCTTCCCCCAGCCGGCGGAGGGCGAGGAGGAGTCGGACGCGCCGCGCGAGCCGACGCTGATGCTGAACGAGGCGCGGCTGCTCGGCGAGGCCCTGCGGGCCGAGGCGCGCGTGATGCGGCTGCACCTGAAGGGTGAGAAGCTCGGCAAGCGCGAGATCGAGCGGCTCTCGGGGCTCGTCGCGGAGCACCCGGGGGGCTCGCGGCTGGAGCTCTCGCTGTCCGTGCCCGGCGGCGAGGTCGTGCTCGGCGTCCCGAGGCAGGTCGAGCCGTCCGACGCCTTGCTCTCGGGGATCGAGCGCGTGTTCGGCGCCGGCGTCACCGAGCTCGTGTGATCAGTAGCGCGCCTGCGCCATCACGCCGAAGCCGAGCGACGTCGGCGACTGGAACACGCGCAGGTACGTGGAGCCGTCCGGCGCCTGCTCGATCCGGGTCGCGTTGTTGTCCTGGCTGAGCTGCACCCACGCCATCGTGGACATCAGCTGCGACAGATCCCATTTGAGGCCCACGCGCGCCTGGATGATGGCGACGCGCTTCTTGTTGTACGGGAGGTTCGACACGTTGCCCTGCGCGCGCACGACCTGCTCGCGCTCGACCTCCGCGCTGCCCGCCTCAAACGAGCTGCCGAACGTCGCCGGCAGCTGCACGCCCGCGCTCGCGAGCGGCGTGAGGTGCAGCTTCGGGAGGTAGTAGTCGAACGCGAGCGCGAGGAACTCCTCGGGCTGCGTCTTCGCGCCCTTCGGCAGCGACGTGAACGGGATGAAGCCCGGCTGGTTCTTCACGACGAACGAGACGTCGCGATAGATGGCGCTCGCCTGCACGCGCAAGAACCCGCTCTTCACCGTGCCGGTCAGGCCGCCCGCCGTCGCCGGCTGGAGCTTCGTGCTGCCGGGGCGATCGAAGTCGGCGAGGTTCTGCATGAGCCGGGAGCCCTCGAGCGCGACGGCCCACGTCGTGCGGCCCGGCGTGTACTGCTCGGGGCGGAACACCACCATCGGCGCGGTGGGATCGTTTCGGTAGAGCTGAAAGTCGACCGACGCGGGCACGGGCATGCCGTGGTGCACGACCACGCGACCCGACGCGCCCATCGTGTAGACGCGCTTGCCGAGCAGGGCCGCGTCCTGGAACGTCCCCTGCTCGAAGTAGCCGGCGCCGACGTCGGCGCGCATCATGTCGGCGAGATCCGCGCCGCCGCCGGTCAAGAGGCCGTAGTTGGTCTCCTGGATGTTGGTGACGTCGGTGTTGGACTCGCCGGTGCCGCTCGTCTTCGCCTTGACCTGCGTGATCATCGCGGTCTTGAAGCCGACGAAGCCGTACCAGCGCGAGCCGGTGTACTGCAGCTTCGCGCCGGGCGCCGTGCCCTGGAGCCGCGGGAAGATCGACTCGTTGATCGACGCCGCGGTGCCGCCCCAGCTGATGGCGTAGAGGTAGCCGAGGCGGAAGCGGTCGGTGTCGAGCGGGAACAGCGTCAGATCGAGCCCCGTCGGCCGCTTGCCGTCCGAGGTCATGCCCGTCTTGTAGAGCACGCGCAGGTACGAGCCCGAGTCGTAGAAGGGCGCGTTGACGTCCTGCTTGCGCGCGGCGAGCTGCGCCATGTCGATGCGCAGCACGAGCGCCGCCTCGGTCTCGACGCCCTCGATGTAGCCGGGCATCTTCTTGTACAGCACGAGGTGCGTGAGGTTCTCGCGGCCGCCGAACCGGCTGTTGAGGTTGTCGGCGAACAGGCGGTACTGCGAGCGGTCGCCGACGCTCGGCTTCGGCGACAGCGGGATGGCCTCGCCGGTCGCGCGGGTGACGTCGTCGTCGCCGAACGTCCACGTGAGGCGGCTGTCGACGAAGTCGCTCGACCGCGCGACGTCCGATGGGTGCGGCGTGCGGCGCGCGACCTCCGCGGCGGCCTCCGTCGGGGACGGCGTGGGCGGCGCGCTCGGCGCGGCGGGAGGCCCCGCGGGCGCGGCGGGCGCCGGCGCGTCACCCGTGGGCGCGTCCTTCTTCTCCTGGGAGAGCGCGGGAGCGGCGGCGAGCGACAGGGCGAGCAGGGAGCACGAGGAGAGGAGGAGCTTCATGGGTGGATCAGTTGGAGTCGGAGTCGTCGTCGCTCGCGGTGCGCAGCTTCACGCACGCGGTCTGGGTGTCGGGCGGCTTCGGCATCGCGGCCTGGCAGGCCGCGCCCGGCACGCACGAGAGGCAGGCGTCATCGCCCGCCGCGCACTCGACGATGTCGTCGCCGCAGCGCACCTCGATCGTCCAGTTGAGGTTGCCGCCGGAGAAGTTCGCAAGCGTACCCTGCACGTGCGGGAGCGTCTTGCCGCGCAGCGCGAGCGGCGAGAACCCGGTGACGGCGCCGGCGTTCACCTGCAGCGTGTCCGCGGGGCTGGGGCCGAGCACCAGGCGGAACGCGCCGCGCGCGCGGAACGTGTCGTACTGCGTGCACTCCGGGTCCTGGTAGCACCAGCACGAGCACGTGGCCTCGGCGACGTCCTTCGTGAAGTCGATCGATCCCGAGCCGTCGAAGTCGCAGTTGGTCGCGTCGGCGGAGAACGCGTACTTCACGTCGGTCGTCGTGTTGGCGATGCGCCCGCAGGGGTTCTGCTCCTTCGGATCGGTGGGGTCGACCGGCTGCCAGCGCGTCTCGACTGGCATCCCCGAGCCGAGCTTGCCGCCGACGTGCGCGCCGCTCACGCGGACGAAGCCGGCCTCGAACGGCTCGAGCAGCGCGTCCTTCACGTCGCCGTTGCCGATGACGTGCGGCTCGGGCACCTGGCACGGGCCGTCGACCGAGGTGTCCCACGGGTGCACCGAGTAGCTCGGGAACGACAGCTCCGTGTACCCGAAGAACTCGCTCATCGTGCCCGAGAGGTACGTCACGCGGTCGCACACGCGCACGCCAGGCGGCACCGAGAAGTTGAACACGTACAGGCCGCCGTAGGGCTTCGGCACCCAGGCGCCCGAGGCGTCCTTCTGCAGGTCGGACGCGAACATGCCGCCCGACGCGATGCGCGTGACGATGAGGTTCGCGCCGCGCTCGGGCCGCGTCTCTACGACGACCGACTCGCCCGCGAACGGCGTCGCCGTCCCCCAGCCCTGCACGTCGGGCGCGCTCGGGTACGCGAACCAGATGGGCGCGCTCACGCCCACGACGCCGGTGCCGACCGTCTCGGTGTCGTCGTTCGCGTACGCGCAGCCTGGATCCGCGGGGTAGTCGACGAGGCCGTCGCCGTCGTCGTCCCGGCCGTTGGCGCAGCCAGGCTCGGCGTCGGTCGCGTCCTCCGGCACGAAGCCGACGTCCTCGACGCCGATGCGGGTGGGGCCGAACGTACCTGACACCTCGACGAGCTGGCCCGTCGCCACGCCGTTCGTGAGCCTGACGTTGCGGCCGCTCGCGGCGTCGCCGGTGACGCGGATGACGGTGCCGGGGCGGACGGTGACGCGGAGCGCGCCGTTGAAGGTGGTGTCGACCTGGCCGGCCGCGTCGCGCGCGACGAGATCCATCTTGAACGCGCGAGGCGCCCTGCAGGCAGGATCGGGCGACGCGCCGCGCAGATCGAGGCAGAGCGGCGACGTCTCCTCCGGCAGCGGCGAGCCGTCGGCCATCGTGAGGCTGACCTCGACGCGGTACGTGCCCTTGTCGACGTCGCCGCGCACGACGCACGCGGCGAGCGACAGGCACGCGAGCGGCAACAGCGCGCGCGCCCTCATCGCCCCACCATCTGCAGGCGCCCGTCGGTGAAGTTCCCGACGCGCTGGTCGACGCACGCGACGAACTTGCACTCCTCGCCGCCCAGCTCGCAGGGGTTGACCGTGTCGATGCACGACTGCTTCGACGCCGCGGAGCGCGCGCCCGCGCAGCTGCGCTCGTGGAACTTCGCGAGGTCGTCGCGGCACGCGGAGACGACGCAGCGCCCACCGCCCTCGCAGCTCCCCTCGGTGCGGCAGGCGCCGCCCGCGTCGCGCGAGACGTGGCCGACGCACGCGCACGCGCTGCCGCTCGGGCAGTCGCCGTCGACGCTGCAGGCGACCAGGCCGTCGCTCGTGCCGGCGGACGCCGACCACCCGCACGGGCGCCCCGAGCGGATGAAGTCGATGAGCGCGTCGCGCTGCTGGATCTTCGTGTCGAGCTGCGTCGTGTTGCGCTTCAGCACCGTGAACCCCGAGCCGCCGGACGCCAGGTAGTTGCTCGTGGCGAGCTCGTAGCTGGCGATCGAGTCGATCTCGGTCCAGCAGCGGCCGTTGCCGTCGGCGTCGACCTTGAAGGTGTCGCACGCGCCCCGCGCCGTCGGGCCACAGTCGTTGTCGGTCTTGCAGGGGCGCGCCGAGTCACGGCCGATGTAGATGTGCTCCGCGCACGGCACCCGGCAGCGCTTCTCGCCCGTGGGCTGCGCCGCGCACTGCCCGCCGAAGCCGCAGTCGTCGTTCACCTGGCACGGCGTGGCGAGCCGCTCGCAGCCGTCGCAGTTGGTGACCACGCGCGCGCCCGCGATCTGCACCTGGGAGGAGCAGCCGCGGCCGGAGGAGCGGCGAGCGGCGAAGTCGAAGAGGTCCTGCACATCGACGCCG
>JADLFU010000113.1 GCA_020849655.1 Polyangiaceae bacterium
GAGTCGCGGCGCGAGACACTGCCCGAGCGCGACCTCCATCTCGTCGTCGAGGCCGTTGTTGTCCTCGTCGTGCTGGCAGCGCAGGTCGAGGTCCATGTCGGCGGGAAGCACCAGCGGACGCGGAAGGTAGCACGCCGCGCTCGCGCGGCCCGCCACGAGCGTCACACTCGCGACACACGCGGCGAGGAGAACGAGACGAGACGAGACGAGACGAGACGAGACATTCGTGCCTCCTGGGCGTGCAGCGCCGTGCTGTCTCTTGACACCTTACCTGTGCGCGCCTGAGACCACAATGTGATTCTTGTCCGTTTCGATCGACGCGCTGCGTTTGCCTGTCGCGGGGTGGGGTACGCACGCCTGGACGCCTGGAGGCGCGAGGCGGGTGCGTGACTGTGGGATTGTGTGACCCTCGTCGTCCGTCCCTCCGCTGCTCCAGGGCGGCGCACCGCTGCTCCACCCTGGCGCGTCGCCGCGTCGGCCGCGCGTCGCTCCCCGCGATTTTCCCTTGGGCACGCGGGCTGCAATCCGCTCTGCCATGGAGACCACCACACGCGACTCGAAGCTGAAGATCCGTTTCTGGGGCGTCCGCGGCAGCCTGCCGTCGCCGGGGCCCGACACCGCGCTCGTGGGCGGCAACACCGCCTGCGTCGAGGTGACCACGCCCACGACGCGCGTCATCCTGGACGCCGGCTCGGGGCTCCGCGCCCTCGGCGACGCTCTCGTCGCGCGAGGAGAGCACCGCGACACGACCCTGCTCCTCTCCCACGTCCACTGGGACCACTTGATGGGCGTGCCGTTCTTCGCGCCGCTGTACATGCCCGGCTGCAAGATCACCTTCATCACCGGCGGGCACGGCGTGCCGCTCGGCGAGGTGCTCGCGCGGCAGATGAGCCAGCCGATGTTCCCCGTCGGGCTCGACCGCGTCGGAGGCTCGGTCGTGTGCCGCGAGCTCGCGCCCGCGGAGCGGCTCACGGTGGGCGATCTCGAGATCGAGACGGCCATGCTGCACCACCCCGATCCCGTCTACGCGTTCCGCCTCTCGTACGGCGGGAGGAGCGTCGTGTTCGCGACCGACACCGAGCACTTCGCGTGCGTCGATCCTCGCCTCGCGCGGCTCGCCCGCGGCGCCGACCTCCTGATCTACGACGCGCAGTACACGCCCGAGGAGTACGCGGGAGAGGTCGGGCCGCCGCGCACCGGGTGGGGCCACTCGACCTTCGCGGCGGGGGCCGAGCTCGCCCGCGCGGCGGGCGTCGGGACGCTCGCGCTGTTTCACCACGATCCGCGCCGCACCGACGCGGAGGTCGCCGAGATCGTGCAGCGCGCCCGCGCGCTGTTCGCCGACACGGTCGCGGCGCGCGAGGGGCTCACCGTCGAGCTCGAGGCGGTTCGGAGCCGCGCGGCGTGAGCAGAGGGGCTACCCTCCTCGCCAGCGTGAAGGACGACAGGCTCTCGCTGCTCCTCGATCTCGGCGCGACCCTGCATCGCGAGGTGGGCCTCGACGCCCTCCTCGGCGAGGTGGGGAGCCGCATCGCGCGGGCCCTCGTCGCCGAGCGCGCGACCGTGTTCGTCGTCGACGCGGCGACCGGCGAGCTGCGCTCTCGCATCGCCGATCTCGCCGAGGTCCCCGAGATCCGCGTGCCGGCGGGGCAAGGGATCGCGGGCGCCGTCGCGGCCTCGGGCCGCGGCATCCGCGTCGACGACGTCACGCGGGACGCGCGGTTCTTCGCCGGCGTCGACCTGCGCACCGGGTTCCGCACGCGGAGCCTGCTCGCCGTGCCGATGCGCGACGCGCGGCGCGCCATCCGCGGGGTCGTGCAGGCCGTCAACAAGCGGGAGGGCGCGTTCTCCGCGGAGGACGAGGCCTTCCTCACCGCGCTCGCGTCGCAGCTCGCGCTCGCCTTCGAGTGGACGAGCCTGCGCAGCGACGGCGCGCCGCGCGGCGTGTGGGTGCGCGGCCCGTACAACCACATCGTCGGCGACTCGCCCGCGATGCGCGCCGTCTACGATCTGCTCCAGCGCGTCTCGTCGACCGACGCGACCGTGCTGCTCACCGGCGAGACCGGCACCGGCAAGGGCCTCGTCGCGCGCGCCATCGCCGCCAACGGTCCGCGCGCCGCGGGGCCCTTCGTCACCGTCGACTGCACGACCCTGCCGGAGGCGCTCGTCGAGAGCGAGCTGTTCGGGCACGAGCGCGGCGCGTTCACCGGCGCGGATCGCAGGGTGCCCGGCAAGATCGAGGGCGCACAGGGCGGCACGCTCTTCCTCGACGAGGTGGGCGAGCTGCCCCCGGCGGCGCAGGCGAAGCTGCTCCGCGTGCTGCAGGAGCGGCGCTTCGAGCGCGTCGGCGGCAGGGAGCCCGTCGACGTCGACGTGCGCGTCATCACCGCCACGCACCGCGAGCTCGCCCGCGAGGTGCGCGCCGGGCGGTTCCGCGAGGATCTCTTCTACAGGCTGCGCGTCGTCGAGCTCGAGCTGCCGCCGCTCCGCGCGCGCGGCCCCGCCGAGATCGTCGCGCTCGCGCGGCACTTCCTCGGCGTCTACTCGCGCCGTCACCGCCGGGACGGCGTCACCCTCGGCGACGCGGGCCTCGCCGCGATGGCCGCGCACCGGTGGCCCGGCAACGTCCGCGAGCTCGAGCACGCGATCGAGCGCGCGGTCGTGCTCTCGGACGGCGTCGTCGAGCCCGCGCACCTCGGCCTGCTCCCCTCGCTGCCGTCCGAGCGCCCCCCGGGCGCGGGCGTCACGCTGCCGCTCGATCTGTCGCTCGAGGAGGCGTCGCGGCGCTACTGCGAGGCGGTGCTGTCGGCCGCCGGCGGCAACTCGAGCGAGGCCGCGCGGCGCCTGCGCGTCGGGCGCAACACGCTCGCGCGGAGGCGCGGCTGACGGGGGCTATCGCTTTGCCAACTGATGGACTACGACGCGCGCGGGATGATCTCGCGGCTCCGCATCAAGAACCTGAAGGCCTGGGGCGAGCAGCTCTGGAGCCCCGGCGTCGAGCTCGCCCCCGTCACGCTGCTGCTCGGGCCCAACTCGGCGGGCAAGACGTCGCTCCTGCAGGTGCCGCTCCTCTTGAAGCAGACGTTCGAGAGCCCCGACCGCACCCTCGATCTCAACCTCGGCGGACAGCCCACCGATCTCGTCGATCTCGGCGGCTTCGAGTCGGTGCTGCACAGCGCGCCCGACGCGCCCTCGAAGGCCCCGCGCGAGCTCGGCATCGGCGTCACGCTCCGGGGCGAGGGGCCGCACCCCGACGTCGAGTACGAGAGCGTGTACGCCATCGCCGGGCGCGCGCCGGCGCTGCAGTCGATGAGCCTCCGCGCGGGCGACGAGGTCTTCGCCGCGCGCCGCCAGGCGAAGGGCGGGTACCTGCTCGAGGCCCCCGGCTACGTCGCCAAGCGGGTCGGCGGCAGGCCCGACGCGAAGCGCGCGTTCCAGCCCGAGCGCTCCATCTCCTTCTCTCCCGAGGCCATCATCGAGCTCGGCGGGGCGGGCCGCGCCGCGCAGGATCACTCGCTGCGGTTTCGCCAGGCCGTCTCGCAGATCGCGTACCTCGGCCCGCTGCGCGAGCGCCCCGAGCGCAGCTACCTCTGGAGCGGCGTCGAGCCCGGCAACCTCGGCAAGCGCGGCGAGTACGCGGTGCACGCGCTGCTCGCGAGCGACGCCGCGCGCACCAACCAGCGAGACGGCCAGGAGGGCGGCCGGCGCTGGCTCGTGCAGCGCGTCTCTGTGTGGCTGAAGACGCTCGGCGTGGCCGACGAGCTGGTGCTCGAGCGCCAGGGAAACTCCCGTCACTACGAGCTCATCATCGTGCGCGGCCGCCAGCGCGCGAACCTGATGGACGTCGGCTTCGGGATCTCGCAGGTGCTGCCGATGCTCGTGCTCGCGCACTTCGTGCCGAAGGGCACGACCATCGTCGCCGAGGAGCCCGAGATCCACCTCCACCCGCGCGCGCAGGCCGGACTCGCCGAGCTGATGGTCGAGATCGCCAGGCGACGCGGCGTGCAGTTCCTCGTCGAGACCCACTCAGAGCACCTGTTCCGCCGCCTGCAGACCCTCATCGCCGCGGAGCGCCTCACGCCCGAGGAGTGTCGGCTCTACTTCGTCGACCGCGACGGCGACGGCGCGACGCAGCTGACGCCGCTCCTCGTCGACGAGTACGGGAGCGTCGACACCTGGCCCGAGGACTTCTTCGGCGACGCGATCGGCGAGGTCGAGCGCCAGACCGACCACAGGCTCGCGCGGGAGCGGCGGGCGCGTGGCTGACTGGGTCGTCGACACGAACGTGCTGCTCGTCGCCACGCGCGCGCAGCTCGGCCGCCCTCCGCGGGCGCTCGCCCAGCGGGGCGAGGACGTCCCCGTCACCGGTGCGGCCGAGCTCGAGGCCGTCCATGCGTGGGTGAAGGAGCTCCGGCGCTCCCCCGACCACCTCGTGCTCGACGTCCCCCACAAGCTCCTCCAGGGCGAGTACGCCAACAAGCTCGACAAGAGCGAGTACGGGCGCATGGTCGTCGCCGAGAAGCTGTCGCGCGGGCAGTGCAGGTTCGTCGACGTCGCGACGGACGCCGACGGCCACGGCGTCATCTCGCACGAGGCAGGCGGCGAGGTGTTCGATCTCGCGGACCGAAAGATGGTGGCCGCCGCGCTCGCCGCCGACGCGCCGCTCGTCAACGCCTGCGACACCGACTGGTGCGACCTCGAGGCGCGCGGCACGCTCGACAGGCTCGGCGTGCGCGTGCAGCACCTCCTCGAGCCGTGGTGCCGCGCCGAGTGGGAGCGGAAGAAGGGCGCGTGAGCGGCTACCTGAGGTTTCCACACACTCCTCACATTGCGTGGCTCGGCGCGGGGGCCCCGCGGGAGGACAAGGTGCTGTCGCCCGACGAGGCGCGCCTGCTGCTCTCGGGCGACGTCGTCGTCGAGGAGAAGATCGACGGCGCGAACCTCGGCTTCTCGCTCGACGACGACGGCGAGCTGCGCGCGCAGAACCGCGGCAAGTACCTCGAGCTCGACCGCCTCGACGGGCAGTGGCGACCGCTCGGCAGGTGGCTCGCGGAGCGGCGCCTCTCCCTCGCCGACGCGCTGTTCCCGGACCTGATGCTGTTCGGAGAGTGGTGCTACGCGGTGCACAGCGTGAGGTACACGCGCCTGCCGGACTGGTTCGTCGCCTTCGACGTGTACGACCGCGCACGCGGCGAGTTCTGGAGCGCCCGCCGCCGCGACGAGCTCGCGCGCAGGCTGGGCGTCGAGGTCGTGCCGCCGCTCGGGCGCGGCCACTACTCGGAGGACGGCCTGCGGCAGCTGCTCGGCGCGTCCCGCCTGACCGACGCGCCGGCCGAGGGGCTCTACGTGCGGCGCGAGGACGGCGACCGGCTCGTCTCCCGCGCGAAGCTCGTGCGCGCCGAGTTCGTGCAGGCCATCGACGAGCACTGGTCGCGGCGCGCGCTCGAGCCCAACCAGCTGGCGACGCGCCGCGGGTGAGCCGCGTCAGAGCTCGTAGGTCGCGGCGACCGGCGCGTGATCGCTCGTGCCCGCCAGCTCCTTCGGCAGCATCGCGTCGTGCAGGATGACGACGGAGCCCGGCACGCGCGCGGCGTCGAGGAGCGGGTTCACCCTGTGATCGTCGTGCAGGCGCGCCTGCCCGTTGTACGACGCCGTCCACGCGTCGCCCGGCGGCAGCGTGAGCGCGCTGCTCGAGAACAGCGCGGGCGCGGCCCCTTGCAGCGCGTCGACCGGCGGCGACCCTGGAAAGTCGTTGAAGTCGCCGAGGATGATCACGGCCGCGTTCGGGTACTTCGCCATCACGCCGTCGGCGATCGCGCGCGTGCGCTGCGCCTCGGCCAGGCGCTTCGCGGGGTTGTCGCTCGTCTTCGCCTTGAAGTGCGAGACCAGGAGCGCGAGCCGCACGCCGTCGACCGCGAGGTGCACCTCGAGGCAGTCGCGGGAGAACTTGTACGTCTCGCCCATCGACGTCGACCCCGTGAACAGCTCGTCCTTGTGGCTGATGACCTCGACCGTCGGGTAGATCGACAGGAGCGCGACGTCGATCCCGCGCGGATCGTTGCCGGGGACGAGCACCCGCGTCGGGAAGCTCTTGCCGAGCTCGGGCCGGGCCGCGAGCGCGTCGAGCACCGCCTGGTTCTCGACCTCCTGCAGCGCGATGACGTCGGCCTTCGTGAGCGCGAGGATCTTCGCCACCGACGCGAGCTTCGTCTGGTACTGCGCGGGCGTGGGCGTCGAGTC
Source organism: Polyangiaceae bacterium (assembly GCA_020849655.1). Classification (GTDB taxonomy): domain Bacteria; phylum Myxococcota_A; class Polyangia; order Polyangiales; family Polyangiaceae; genus JADLFU01. The sequence goes on from JADLFU010000113.1 coordinate 6,241, forward strand.
GGCCTCGCCCTGCACCCACGGCTCGCCGTCGATCTTGTCGTTGAAGAGGTTCTCGGTGTTGAAGGTCGCGATGCGCGTCGGCACGACAGGCGCCCCGCCCGCGCGACCTCCGAGGCCCGCGCCCCCGCCCGCGCCCGCGCCCGCGTCACCCGCGCCCCCGGTCGCGCCCGCGGCGCCCGCTGCGCCCCCTGCCCCCGTCGTCACCCCCGGGGTGCGGCCGGGGGCGTCGTCCGAGGATCCACAGGCGACGAGGGCGAGCGACAGGAGCGACGGCAAGAGCGCGCGAAGGAGCATGAAAGAAGCCGGACCCTACCGCGCGCGCCGGCGCCGATCCACCCGCGCCGCGCTCGTTGACGCCCCGCGGCGTTCGCCCCTAGGACGCGCGCCATGAACCCCGTCGCCATGGGGGTCCTCATCGTGGGCCTCCACGCGGTCTTCTTCATCAGCGCCGCGCGCCGCTTCGATCTCCTCTCCACCGGGAAGTACGAGGCGCGGTGGGATCGCGTCCCCGAGCGCGTGAAGGGCGTGCTCGAGTACGCGTTCGCCCAGCGCAAGATGCACTACTACCAGTGGGCGGGGCTGGCGCATCAGGCGATCTTCTTCGGGTTCCTGACGCTGCTCCTGAACACGATCATCCTGTGGGGCCGCGGGTTCTACGCGCCGTTCAACGCGTTCGTCTTCGGGCCCCATCAGCCCCTCGGCATGGCGTACGACCTGATGCGCGACGTCGTCGCCGTCGTCGTGCTCGTGGGCTCCTGCTACTTCGTCTACCTGCGCCAGGTGAAGAAGACGCGGCGCATGACGCTCTCGGGCGAGGCGCTGCTCATCCTGGGCATCCTCATCGCGATGATGGGGGGAGATCTCCTCTACAACGCGTCGATGCTGACGATGCACGCGCGCTTCTCCGAGCTCGGGTGCATCAGCCAGGTGGGGCACTACACGGGCGTCTGCGAGAGCGCCGCCGCGCTCATCGCCCCGATGGGCGAGCCCGCGGCGAAGGGCGCCGCGCTCGCTTTTCACCCGCAGGCGCCGTTCGCGTCGTCGCTGAGCTTCGGCCTCGCCGCGCTGCCGGGCGCCGCGGTGGTGTTCCTCGGTCAGGCGGGGTTCTGGGTGCACGCGACGCTGGTGCTCATCTTCCTCAACCTGCTGCCCCACTCGAAGCACTTTCACATCATCACGGCGATCCCGAACGTGTTCTTCCGCAGCCTCGATCCCGCGGGGCGCCTGCCGCTCATGGCGAAGAGCAGCGACGAGCTGATGGAGATCGTCGGCGCGGCGAGCGAGAAGGACGACCCCCTCGAGGACCCGGTCGGCATCGCGCGCCACCCGCACCTCTCGTGGAAGGCCATCCTCGACTTCTACACCTGCACCGAGTGCGGCCGCTGCAGCGACAACTGCCCCGCGCACCGCACCGGCAAGATGCTCTCGCCGAAGCAGCTGACGCTGAACCTCCGCAATTTCGCCTACGAGAACGATCTCGCGCTGTCGCGCCAGTTCTCGATCTGGGCGCGCGGCGACCGCATGGGCGCGCAGCCCGTCGCGGAGGGAGAGGAGGCCGCCGCCGGCCTGTCGCGCGAGCCCTTCACGCCCACCGATCTGGTCGGCAACGTCGTGCACCCCGACGTGCTGTGGGGCTGCACCACCTGCCGCGCCTGCGAGGAGCAGTGCCCGGTGATGATCAGCTACGTCGACAAGATCGTCGGCATGCGCCGGAGCCTCGTGACGGTGAAGGGGGAGTTCCCCGCCGAGCTGCAGAAGCCCTTCAGCGGCATGGAGACGAACGGCAACCCGTGGAACCTCGCGCGCGTCGATCGCGCCGCCTGGAGCGACGGGCTCGGCGTCAAGACGGCCGCCGAGCACCCGAAGGCGGAGGTGCTCTACTGGGTCGGGTGCGCCGCCAGCTACGACGACCGCGCGAAGAAGGTCGCGCGCTCGGTCGCGCGCCTCCTGCAGGCGGCGAACGTCGACTTCGCGGTGCTCGGCGAGGAGGAGTCGTGCACCGGCGATCCGGCGCGCCGCGCGGGCAACGAGTACCTGTTCCTCACGCTCGCCGAGCAGAACACCGCGGTGCTGAACGGCTACAAGGAGCAGGGCGGCGTGAAGAAGATCCTCACGGCCTGCCCCCACTGCTTCAACACGCTGGCGAACGAGTACCCCGACTTCGGCGCGAAGTTCGAGGTCATCCACCACGCCGACTACCTCGCGGGGCTGCTCGCCGAGGGCAAGCTGTCGCCGAAGCACGCGGCGCCGGGCAAGGTCGTCTACCACGACAGCTGCTACCTCGGCCGGTACAACGGCATCTACGAGTCGCCGCGCGAGCTCTTGAAGCGCATCCCCGGCGTCGAGCTCGTCGAGGTCGACGGGTGGAGCCGCAACAAGGGCCTGTGCTGCGGCGCGGGCGGCGCGCAGATGTTCATGGAGGAGCAGAACAAGGACCGCGTGAACGTCAAGCGCACGCTGCAGCTCGTCGACACCGGCGCGAAGACCGTCGCGTCGGGCTGCCCC
>JADLFU010000114.1 GCA_020849655.1 Polyangiaceae bacterium
CATGCTGTGCGTGTTCGTGCTGCCGTTCTCGAACTGGCGGTGGGCGACGGTGTGCTTGTCCGAGTCGATGGCGGCGCTGCGCCGCGGCGTGCAGCGCGCGCTCTTCCAGCTCGGGCGCGTGCCCGAGCTGAGGGATCCCCTGGTTTTCTCCGAGAAATGTGAAAAATCGACATGCCGCGGGATCAAGCGGTGGGGGTCGCCTGTTGATGCGGGATGACCCGGAAGGCGAGCGTGGAGGTGGAGCGGCGGCGGGCGGCGAAGACGCCGAAGCAGCTGGCGAAGGTTGGGCTGAACGCGGCGAGCATCGAGCGGCTCCTGGGAGAAGGGATGGGACTGGACTGGCACGCTGCGACGGTGAAGTCCGTGGCCTTTGGGGCGCTGGGCTTGGTCCACGCGGTGTCGCTGTGCATCCACGTGATCGGGCGCGCCGCTGCCTGGGCGCGGGACAAGGACCCCAAGCACGCGGTCAAGCAGATCGACCGATTGCTCAGCAACGAGAACGTCTCGGTGTGGACGTTCGCGCGCGCGTGGGTGAAGTTCGTCGTGGGCGTGCGGCCCGAGGCAATGGTTGCGCTGGACTGGACGGAATTCGACGCCGACGGTCACTCGACGCTGGCCGCCTACCTCATCACGCGTCACGGGCGCGCGACGCCGTTGCCGTGGCAGACAGTCGAGAAGGCCGACCCCGAAGGCCAGCGCAACGCGCATGAAGATCGCCTCGTGGAGCGCCTGGCCGAGTGCATGCCGGAGGGCGTGCGCGTGACGCTGCTCGCTGACCGCGGCTTCGGCGACAAGAAGCGGTACGAGCACACGCGGAAAGTGGGGTTCGACTACGTGATTCGGTTCCGGGAAGCGATCGCGGTGACCGATGAACAAGGCGAGACCAAGGCGGCGCGCGAGTGGTTGCCTCGCTCGGGGCGAGCAACGATGCTGAAGGACGTGGCAGTGACGCAGGGCTTCTACGTGCTGCCGGCGGTGGTCGTCGCCCACGACCGCCGGATGCAAGAGGCGTGGTGTCTGGCGACGAGCCGCGCTGACCTCACGGCGGCCGATGTCGTCAAGCTGTACGGGCGACGGTTCACCATATGGCCGTCGACGCGCCGACGAGGCCGAGATTGTCCCTCGCCGACTCGCGAGGGCGGACGTCGACGCACAGGAGGGCGCGGTCGCCGATCGCGACGAGCGAGCCCGCCGGCACGCGCGGCGAGCGCCGAGACAGGGCAGCGCCCGTCGGCCCGTATGCCGCAAGGGCCCCGGCGGCGACGGCGCGAGCGTCGTGCAGACGGTGAAGCTGACGCCCTGAGCTCGAGAGAGGGCCGTCGGACGCGCGCGCGTCGCCTCTCGGGGCGGCGCGCGCCGCGCTCTTGTGGTGGGGCCGCGCCGGCACGAGCAGCACGCGCTGTTCGCCGCCGCGCGCAGCCCGCCGCCCAGGTCGCGTCGGCGCGGCGCGGGTGACGGGCGCCGGGGTCCTGTCCACCGCGTCCCTCCGCTCGATCCTCCTCGTGCGGCCCAGGAGCGTCGCCGAGCGTCGCATCCCCGCGGCCACCTGGCTCGGGTCCGCGCCGTCCAGCGACGCGGGTGCGGTCGTGATCCTCGAGGGCTGCCCGAGCAGCCACGTTGCGAAAGCGCGACAGCGCGCGTGCATCAGACGATGCTCTGGCGCGCTCCGGGGCCGTGCCCGCGGTGCAGCGTGACGATGCTCGACGACGGGGAGAGGCGGTCGCGGGATTGAGCGCGCGGAAGCGCTCGGGAGCCACGGCAGGACTGACGTGGACGGCGCTTCACCGTAGGATGCGCGCGTCAGGCCATGGCCACGCGCAGATCCCCGCCCGCCGCTGCGCCGCTCGCCCGCGGCCTCGCACCTGCCGAGACGGCGAGCTCGACGTCGACGCCGACGCCCGAGACCGTCCTCGCCGCGCTCACCGAGCCACGATTGCTCGATCTCTGCCGTCTCTTCGGCTCCGACGTGCACGAGGTAGCCGGCGCGAAGGAGAGGCTCGTGCGACGCCTCGCGGAGCAGCTCCGCGACCGCCTGCCGTCCGTGCTTCGCGAGCTCGGTCGTGACGAGCTCCGCGTGGTCTGTCGCCGGCACGGCCTCGATGCGAGCTCGCGCGTGCGCGGTGAGCTCATCGCGGCGATCCTCGTCGCGTCAGGGGTCGACCCCGCGGCGGCGAGCGCGCGTCCGCCGCCGATGGTGCCCGGGCACTTGCCCGCGAGAGGCCAGGTCGTGCACGCGCGCCATCGCCAGTGGCTCGTCGAGAGCACGGACGAGGGCGCGCCGGGCGAGTCCGCGCTCGTTCGACTCGTGTGCCTCGACGACGACGATCCCGGTCGCCAGCTCGAGGTGCTGTGGGATCTCGAGCTCGGCGCGCGCGTCGTCGCCCCCGAGACGCAGGGGCTCGGAGCGGCGACGAAGCTCGATGCCCCGGCGCACTTCGGCGCGTACCTGCACGCGCTCGAGTGGAGCGCGGTCGGCGCGGCCGACGCGACACGCTTTCAGTCGCCTTTCCGCGCCGGGATCAAGCTGATGGCCCACCAGCTCACGCCGCTGATGAAGGCGCTCGAGCTGCCCCGCGCGAACCTGTTCATCGCCGACGACGTCGGGCTCGGGAAGACGATCGAGGCCGGCCTCGTGCTCCAGGAGCTGATCCTCCGGCAGCAGGCGAGCTTCGTGCTCGTCGTGGCGCCCGCGTCCGTGTGCCTCCAGTGGCAGAGCGAGATGCAGCGCCGGTTCGGCCTGCGGTTCGAGGTGATGACCCGGCAGTTCGTGGCCTACCGCAGGCAAGAGCGCGGCTTCGGGACGAACCCCTGGGCGACGCACAACCGGTTCATCGTCTCGCAGTCGGTCCTGCGACGGCGCGAGTACTACGAGCCGCTGCGCAACCACCTGGGCGAGCGCGCCCGCAAGGGGCTGTTGATCCTCGACGAGGCCCACAACGCCGCGCCAGCGTCCGCGAGCAAGTACGCGACCGACACCGACATCACCCGCACGATCCGCGATCTCGCGCCCCGGTTCGACAACCGCCTCTTCCTGAGCGCGACCCCGCACAACGGGCACAGCAACAGCTTCTCGGCGCTGCTCGAGATCCTCGATCCCGTCCGCTTCACGCGCGGCGTGCCCGTCGAGGGCAAGCAGGATCTCGAGCCCATCATGGTGCGCCGGTTGAAGCGCGATCTGCGGCAGCTCGGGGTCGAGCAGTTTCCGCGCAGGCTCCTCGTAGAGCTCGCTCTCCGGAACGCGGCCGACACCTGGCAGCTCGAGACCACCACGTACGACGCGGAGACGGGTGCCCAGGGCAAGCCCGTCGTGACCAAGCTCGCCGCCGGCGCCCCGGTCGAGCTCGTCCTCGCGGAGACGCTCGAGAGGTACACCGAGCTGTGCGCGCCCGTGTCCGGGCAAGGGCGCTTTCCTTTCATCCATCTTCAGCAGCGCCTGCTCTCGAGCCCCGAGGCGTTCGCGCGATCCATCGAGGCGCACGCGCAGAAGCTCACCGAGAGAGGCGGCGTGCGCGCGGCGCCCGATCAGCGCGCCCTCGCCCTCGGCAAGCGCTCGGCCACCGAGAGCGACGCCGATCCCGAGACGCACGGCATCTCCGACGAGGCCGAGGCCGCGGAGGCCGAGGTGCGGCTCCGGGAGGCCACGGCGCTCCTCCCCACGCCCACCGAGGAGGCGCGGTCGTTGCTCTCTGATCTGCGTGCCCTGGCCGAGAAGGCCCGCCGCGCCCCCGACGCGAAGGCGCTCGCGTTGCTGGCATGGATCCGCGAGCACCAGTGCCCCGCGGCCGGGCTCGGCGAGGACACGAAGGCGAAGCGGAAGTGGACCGACCGGCGCGTGATCCTCTTCACCGAGTACGCGGACACGAAACGCTACCTCGTCGAGCTGCTCACCTCCGCGGTGGCCGACACCGACGACGGCGAGCACCGGATCCTCAGCTTCCACGGAGGCATGGGCGACGACGCCCGCGACGAGGTTCAGCGGGCCTTCAACGCGCCTCCCGACAAGCACCCCGTGCGGATTCTCGTCGCCACCGACGCCGCGCGCGAGGGCGTGAACCTGCAGGCCCACTGCGCGGATCTCTTCCACATCGACATCCCGTGGAATCCCTCGCGCCTCGAGCAGCGGAACGGCCGCATCGACCGCACGTTGCAGCCCGCGGAGGAGGTGCGGTGCCACTACTTCCTCTACCCGGATCGGCCGGAGGACCAGGTGCTCGAGACCGTGATCCGCAAGGTCGACACCGTGCAGCGCGAGCTCGGCTCGCTCGGCGCCGTGCTCCTCGGGCAGCTCGAGA
>JADLFU010000115.1 GCA_020849655.1 Polyangiaceae bacterium
ACTCGTATCCGCGTAGCACCGCTCCTGATCCAGCGCTCCTCTCACCCCGACCACCTCTGGCCCCGTTCTCGGTTGCATGTTGCACGTTGCATGTTCCGGAACACCGATCAGAGGATCGAGGCGCACTCCGAACCGAGATCACCTTCACCCGTGGGACTAGGCATGCCTCGCCCCTACCTACGCCGAGGCGTGCGGAGAGGCGAAGCATGCCTCGCCCCTACGCCGACGCGGTCGGAGAGGCGAAGCATGCCTCACCCCTACCTACGCCGGCTCGCTCCGCCGCGAGACGACGTCCTTGATCGTGCTGAGGACGGTCGCCACGCCCACGCACTTGACCAGCACGGCGCAGCAGCCGGCCTCGCGCGCGAGGTCGTAGGTGGCCGCGTCGGCGTAGCCGGTGTAGGCGACGACGGGGACGTCGCGCCGCGCGCGGAGCGTGGTCGCGAGCTCGAAGCCGTCCATGTCGGGCAAGCCGATGTCGATGATCACGGCGTCGGGCGCGAGCAGGTCGAGCTCGGCCAGCGCCGCCTTGGCGGTGCCGAGCGCGACGGAGCGGTAGCCGGACGCCACGAGCAGCTCGCTGAGGATCTCGCGACCGTCCTCGTGGTCGTCGACGACGAGCACGAGGGGGGCGTCGGGCGGACCGGACGCTGTCTCCACGAGGGACTCACCTCTCCCCCAAGCCGGGCTGCGCTCGGGGGTCGCCGGGACAGCAAGTCGCTTGCCGCGCGCAACGCCAGCGAGCGCGGATTCCCACGGCTCGGCACCGCGGGCTGGGTGCGCGGTGGTTTCCCCGCTCCCTCGTCGTGCCTTGGCGTTGCGCCCGGCACACCGATAGCGGCGCGGCGTCGTCCTCTCTCATGGAGCACGCCATGTCCACATCCGCTCGGCCGCTGGTCCTGGTCGTCGACGACTACGAGGACGCGCGGGAGCTGCTCTCGGAATACCTGGAGAGCGCAGGGTTCCGCACTCTGACGGCGGCCGACGGTCAGCAAGCGGTCGTGGTCGCGCAGGAACGACGTCCTGACGTGGTCCTCATGGACCTGGCCATGCCGGTCATGAACGGCTTCGACGCGACCGCGCGGATCCGGAGCGACTGGCGCACCGCCGCCGCCGTGATCATCGCGCTCACGGCGCACTCGTGCCCCGAGATCCTCGCCAGGGCCCTGCGCGACGGGTGCGACGCGGCGCTCGTGAAGCCCTGCGACCTGTCACGCCTGGACGAGGCGATCCGCGACCGCCTCGCCGCGCGCTCGACCTTGCGCCTCGGCCGAAACGCGCGTGCAGGCTGAGACACGGCGGCCCGGCGCGGTCGTTTCCGCGGAGGAGCGCGCGGAGGTCACGCGCGGTGACCCGCGTGGTGTGCGCGCGACGTGACTTGCGGCCGGCACCAGCCTTGCCTTGACCTCCGCCGGAGGAGGACGCAATGGCGAGGGTGCTGATCGTGGACGACGAGCCCGGGCTCCGTGAGGTCATTCGCATGGCCGTCATGCGCCTGGGTCACGAGGCGCTCTGCGCGCCGGACGGCGAGGCGGGATACGCGCTCGCCCGGGAGTACACGCCGCACCTGATCGTGAGCGACGTCAACATGCCGAGCTGGAGCGGGCTCGACCTGCTCCACGCGGTGCGGGGCGACGCGCGGCTGGCGACGACGACCGTGGTGCTGATCACGGGCGCGGTCACGCCCTCGGTCTCCGCCGCGCCGGCCTTCGCCGTCCTGCCGAAGCCGTTCCAGCTGGAGGCGCTCGAGGACCTCGTGTGCGCGGCGCTGGCTCGCTCGGTCGTCGCTCCGCGCTCTCTCGCGGCGTAGTCCTCCACCGCGCTCTCCACAACGGGAGCTTCCGCTGGGGAGCGCGACAGTCCCGGCCTGACCGCGCGCGGGCGCCGCGCGCGCGGTCCGCGGCGAGCGGCACGGCGCGCGCATGTCTCGCGACCGGCGGAGGAGGTCGGCCGTGAATCAGTCGAAGCAGGGACGCGGCGGGGCATCGCCGGAGGAGTCGTCGAGGGCCGAGGCGAAGGCGTGGTGCCTTCGAAACGACGCGATCGTGACCTGGCGCGTCGAGGGCGACGGGCCCGCGTTCCGCGTGCGTGTGCGCTGCGGCGAGCGCGTCGTCGTCGGCCAGGGCGAGACGCTGGTGATCGCCGTGGCCGCGTGCCGCGCGCAGCTGCCCCCGGAGGAAGAGCGCCGCGCGGCGTGAAGAGGCGGACCCTCGCCCCCATGGCGCGAGGACACGCCGGCGCGCGCGCCCCTACGTCCGACCATCAGGGCTGGTAGGTCGCGGGCGCCACCTCGAGCGCCGGCTCGGCGCCCCAGGCCGCGAGCAGGTCGGTGAGCGCGCCGAGGTCGTCGTAGAACACGACGTGCAGCTCGTCGTCGATCATCTCGCCGAGCGCGCGCTCGACGGCGGCCCGCTCGTCGAGCACGACGGCGCACTCGGTCCGGGGCGCGTCGGCGGCGATCGCCTCGGAGAGGAGGCGCGCCACCTCGCCCGGCCGGCGGCCGCGGTGATCGGCGTCCTCGCGGATCACGACGCGCTGGAAGGCGCGGGCGATCACCCGGGCC
>JADLFU010000116.1 GCA_020849655.1 Polyangiaceae bacterium
CCCTTGCCCGCGCTCGCCGCGCCGCCCTTGCCCGCGCTCGCCGCGCCGGCGGCCGCGCCGCTCGCGCCGCCGGGCGAGGACCCGGACGACCCCCCCGCGGGCGCGCCGGCCGCCCCCGCCTTGCCCCCGCCCGCGCCTGCCTTGCCCGCCGCGCCCTGGAAGAGGTTGGTGTCGTCAGACCCGCCGCACGCAGCAACATGAACGAAACCAACCAGACCGATCGACCACCAAGCTCGCTTCATGCAGGGAACCCAAGCACGGCAAGGGTGGGGTGTCGACACGCTTCGTTGACTGGGACCGTGACGCGTCGCGCCAGCCTTGGCGACGGTCAGCTCACGGGCATGCGACCGTGGCGCGAGCGGCCCGCAGCGCGTCGGCGATGGCCGCGTCTCCAGCGATTGAGGTGTTGGAGGCCGTCCCGCCGCCGGCGGTCGCCACGTCCGTCCAGACCTGGAGCTCCTCCACAGTCGGCGAGCCGAGGCCGATCACGTACGTCTTCACGGACGGCGTGCCTGCGACGCCCGCCGTCGCTGCGGCGATGGCGTCCGGCACCTCCCCGCTGCAATAGAGCCCGGTGGCGCCGTCATTGATGATCGCGATGGCGAGCGGCGCGCCAGGGTGCGCGGACGCCCAGGCGCGGAGCGTGTCGACGCCGGCCACCAGCGGCGCGCCGATGAGGCTCACCCCCGTGAGCTTGGCGCCGTCGAGCGCCGCCGTGAGCGCGGGGGCGTTCGCGGGGAGCGCGGCGAGGGCGACGTCGAGCGCGGCGTAGTCGGCGGCGAGGCAGGTAGACCCGGCGGAGGAATCGTAGCGCGGGTAGAGCTGGAGCCCCACGCTCACACCGGACGACGCTGCCTCCTGGATCACATTCTTCACGGCGGTCGTCGCCTCCTTGAGGCGGGTGGTGCCGCCGAGGGGGCTCGACATCGAGCCCGACGTGTCGACGAGGACGAGCAGCGCGCCGGGCGTGCAGGTCGAGCACTGGCCTCCGACGCACGCGTTGCCGCCGCAGTCGACGCCGCAGTCGCCGCAGTGCTTGGGATCGGTCTGCTTGTCCACGCAGGCGCCGAGGCAGGTGTCGGGCTTGGCCGCGGGGCACAGGCAGACGCCAGCGCTGCACGCGGCCCCGGCGGCGCACCCGACGCCGCAGTCGCCACAGTTCTTCGGATCGGTGTCGGGGTCGACGCACGCGCCGCCGCAGGACTTCTTCAGGCACTGACAGGCGCCAGATACACACTTCTGCTGCGCGGTGCAGGGCTTGTCGCACGCGCCGCAGTGCTGCTGGCTCGCCTGGGTGTCGACGCACGACGCGCCGCAGGCGACGGCGTCGCCGGGGCAGTCGCAGGCGCCGTTGACGCAGGTCGCGCCGGCGGGGCACTTCTTCCCGCACGCGCCGCAGTGGTTGGGCGACGTCGACTTGTCGACGCACTCGCTGCCGCACTTGTTGTCTGCGGGGCAGCTGCACGCCCCCTCGGCGCAGACGCGGGGCGCGGCGCAGAGGTTGCTGCCGTCGACGGCGCCGTCGCAGTCGTTGTCCTGGCCGTCGCACACCTCGGCGCGGCCCGGGTGTTTGCTGGGGTTCACGTCGTCGCAGTCGTCGCCGCCGCAGACGACCGGCCAGTGCAGATCGCCGTCCTTGTCGAGCAGGTCGAACTTGCAGGTCGCGGTGGCCCCGTCGCAGCGCACGTTGGTCTTGCACGGATCGGCGGCCCAGAGCGCCTTGCACGCGGCGTCGTCGGCGCACGCAGGCGACTGGGTGCAGCCGGCCGTGACGTCGCAGTGCTGCGCGGCGGGGCACGAGCCTGGGACGTGGACGCAGGCGCCGTCGACGCAGCTGTCGATCGTGCACGGGACGCCGTCGTCGCAGCCCCCCGCGCAGGCGGACGCGCCGCCCGCGCCTGCCTTGCCCCCGGTCGACGATCCGCCGGAGCCGGCCGTCGACGATCCGCCGGAGCCGGCCGTCGACGATCCGCCGGAGCCGGCCGACGATCCGCCGGAGCCGGCCGTCGACGATCCGCCAGATCCGGCCGTCGACGATCCGCCGCTGCCGGCGGCCGTCGCGCCCGCCTTGCCCGCGGCCCCCGCCTTGCCGCCGCTCCCCTGGAAAAGATCGGTGTCGTCCGAGCCCCCGCACGCGGCGACGCCAAGGAGACCCACGAAGCTGATCGACCACCAAGCTCGCGTCATGCGCGGAGGCAAGCATGGTGCTCCCGAGGTGTCGACCCGCGACGCGGGCGGCGCGAAGCGGGGCTGGTGGTGCTATCCTTCGCCGCCGTGACGCGGGCAGCGCGAGAGGGGGTCGTCGCCGAGAGCGTGCTCGACCTCGTCGGCGGGACGCCGCTCGTCCGACTGGCGCGCGTCTCCCCTCCGGGCGGGGGCGTGGTGTGGGCGAAGCTGGAGCCTCAGAACCCTGGCGGGAGCGTGAAGGATCGCGCGGCGCTCGCGATGGTGGAGGCCGCCGAGGCCTCGGGCGCGCTCGCGCCGGGCGGGGCCATCATCGAGGCGACGAGCGGCAACACCGGCATCAGCCTCGCGATGATCGCCGCGGTGAAGGGCTATCGATGCGTGGTCGTGATGCCCGAGGACATGAGCCTCGAGCGGCGCTACATCCTGCGCGCGTACGGCGCCGAGGTGGTGCTCACCTCCGCGCTCGAGGGCATGGTCGGCGCGGTCGAGCGCGCCCGCGCGCTGCTCGAGCAGATCCACGGCAGCTGGGCGCCCGGGCAGTTCGACAACCCCGAGAACCCACGCGCACACGAGCAGACGACCGCGCGCGAGGTGCTCGCGCAGACCGGCGGCGATCTCTCGGCGTTCGTCGCCGGCGTCGGCACCGGCGGGACGGTGAGCGGCGTCGGGCGCGTGCTCCGGGCGCGGCTCCCGAGCTTGCCCATCTTCGCGGTCGAGCCGGCGGGCAGCGCGGTGCTGAGCGGACGGCCAGCGGGGACGCACGGTATCCAGGGCCTCGGCGCGGGGTTCGTCCCGGCGAACCTCGACCGCGCCGTGATCTCCCGCGTGCTCACGGTGACCGACGTCGCGGCCGAGCGGATGGTGGCGCGCCTCGCGCGCGAGGAGGGGCTGCTCGTCGGGCCGAGCGCCGCGGCGAACGTGCACGCCGCGTGCGAGGTCGCGTCCGAGCTCGGGGGACGTATCGTCACGGTGCTCTGCGACTCGGGCGAGCGCTACCTGTTCTGACGATGAGCAAGCTGCGCTCGAAGCTCGAGAGGATGGCCCCGCCCGCGCCCGCGGCCGCGGCGCCCACGCCCGCCGGCTCCGACGCGTCGGGGCTCGACGCGCTCCGCGAGAAGATCGCGGGGATCCTGGCGCGCCCGCCTGCGCCGAGGCGCGCGGCGGCGACGGGCGTCGCGCGCGAGGCGGGCCTGCCGTTCGTGGAGATCTCGACCCCGTCGGGGCCTCTCCACCAGCGCATCGTCCGCGTGCCGTCGTCGCACCGCACCGGCCGCTACGCGACGGTCGACGCCCGCCTCGCCGATCCGGGCATGCTCGCGCTGCTCGCGCTCGATCCCGAGCTCGCCGCCGCGCCGCCGTCGGAGCTCCTGTACCTCGACACCGAGACGACCGGGCTCGCGGGCGGGACGGGCACCGTGCCCTTCCTGGTCGGGATGGCGCGCTTCGAGGAGGGCGCGCTGGTGCTCGAGCAGCTGCTGCTCCGACAGCTCGGGGAGGAGGCGCCGCTCCTCGAGCGCGTGCTCGCCGAGGTGGAGCGCGCCGGCGGCGTCGTCACCTACAACGGCAAGGCGTTCGATCTGCCGCTCTTGCGCACGCGCCTCGTGATGAACCGCCAGCCGCCGCTGCCCGCGCGGCCGCACCTCGATCTCGTGCACGTCGCGCGCCGCGTGCACGGCAAGCGCGTCAAGCCCTGCACGCTGACGGCGATCGAGGCGCACGTGCTCGGGTTCGAGCGTCACGGGGACGTGCCGGGCGCCGAGATCATGTCTCGGTACCGGCATTTCCTCCGCACCGGCGACGACAGCGCGCTCGAGGGCGTCGTGGAGCACAACGCGTGGGACGTCTACGCGATGGTCGCCATGGTCGGGCTGTACGGCGGCCCGTCCGACGCGCTCCGCGCCGACGATCTCTCGCAGGTCGCGCGGACGGCCATGCGCGCCGGCGCCGACGAGCTCGCCGCGCAGCTCGCCGACAGCGCCGTCTCACGAGGCGGCGGCCACCACGCGCTCCGCGAGCGCGCGGAGATCTCCCGCGCGCGCGGCGAGCGCGACCGCGCGATCGAGGATCTCGAGGAGCTGCTCCGGGAGGTCGACGATCCAGCGGCGAGGCTCTCGCTCGCGAAGCTCTACGAGCATCACCTGCGGCGCCCGGGCGCGGCGCTCTCGCTCCTCGAGCGCGGGACGACCGAGTCGGGCGCGCCCGCCGAGCGTCGCCGCGCGCGGCTCGCCCGCAAGGTGGGTGCTCAGGCGACCCTGCTCGGCGAGGAGCCGCGTTCCCCCCGCGCGCGCCGTCGCTGACCCGGTCGAGCTCAGCGCGCGAGCGCGTCCGCGAGCGAGCGCGCGTCGCGCCGCGTGACGGTGATCCCGTCGTCACGCGTGGCCCACCACGCGACGTCCCCGACGTCGGCGGCGATGACCGGCACTGACAGCGCGCGGGCCTCGAGCACCGCCGTCGGCGCCGCGTCGAGCTCCGACGGGTGCAGGAGCGCGCGCGCGCCGCGGAGCCACGACAGCGTGTCCCGTCGCCCGAGCCTCCCGGTGAAGCGCACGTCCGCGCCCGCGGCGCGCCGGCGGAGCGCGCCCTCCTCGGGGCCGTCGCCGATGACGACCAGCGGCACCCGGGCGCGCGTCGCGGCGTCGATCGCGAGGTCGATCCGCTTGCTCCGCACGAGGCGTCCGACGACGACAGCGTGCCCGTGGCCCGGCGGCGCCCCGGCCTCCGAGACGTCCACCCGCGGCGGCCGCACCGACGCGATCCGCTCGACGTCGGTCCTCAGGGAGGGGGGTGACACGTCCAGCAGCGCGCCGAGCAGCGATCGGGCGACGAACCTCCACTCGGCCGCGCGCGCCGCCAGCCATCCCACGAGCGCGTCGCGGGCCGGCGAGGGCAGCCCCACGAGCAGGCGCACGTCGCCGCCGTGGCTCACGACGCGCAGCTCCGCGCGCCTCCCCGCGCTCATCGGCCACGCGCACGGCAGCGCCCAGTGGGCCACGATGACGTCTGGCTCGAGCTCGGCGAGGGCGCGCGCGCCGCGTGCGAGCGCGACGGGCGCGTGGAGCCACCGCGAGGGGAGAGCCCGCCCACGCGCGACCGCGCCGGGCCACGAGAAGAGCGCCGCGCCGCCGAGGGCGTGCGCCTCGACGCCGACGTCCCGCGCGAACGGCGCGGGCGCGACGATGTGAACTTCGTTGTTTTCGAGCGCGTCGGCGAGCGCCTCGGCGCGGACGAAGTGTCCGGTCGGATCATCGGGATCGCGCGGGTACGAGGTCGCGACGTGGGCGATCCTCACGACAGCTCGGCGAGCAGCGCCTGCATGTCCGCGGGGGGCGCCGTCTCGAAGCGCAGCGCCTCGCCCGTCAGCGGGTGGACGAAGCCGAGGCGCGCCGCGTGCAGCGCCTGACGCCCGAGCCGCTCGCCGAGCGCGCGCAGCACCGGGTCACGTGGAGGCCCGCCGTACACGGGATCACCGAGCACCGGCGCCCCGGCGATCTCGGCGAGGTGGAGCCTGATCTGGTGCGTGCGCCCCGTCTCCAGCGTGCACTCGACCAGCGCGGCGCCGCGGGCGAGGGGACGCGCCACGCGTACGTGCGTCACCGCGCGCTTGCCCGCGGGGAGCCGGGCGGTGAACCGCAGGCGATCCGTCGGGTGGCGCCCGTGGGTCGTCGCGATGGTGCCGTCCCGCGGCGTCGACGCGCAGACCGCGACGTACGCGCGCTCGAGATCGTGCGCGGCGAACCGAGCCTTCAGCCCCTCTCGCGCCGCCGCCGTCTTCGCGACGACCATCACGCCGCTCGTGCCCTTGTCGAGGCGGTGCACGATGCCGGGGCGCACGCGCGCGTCCGGATCGTCGTCGAATTCGAACCCTCCGCGCGCCAGGAGGCCGTTGACCAGGGTCTTGTCCGGGTGACCCGGCGCCGGGTGCACGACGAGGTGCGGGGGCTTGTCGAGCACGAGCAGGTGCGCGTCCTCGTACAGCGTCTCGAACGCCACGCTGGCGTCGGGCAGCGCGGCCGTCTGCGCCGGCGGGGGAGGGGACACGAGCAGCGTCTCGCCGCCGCGGAGCTTCTTCGACGCGTCGGCGGGGCGCCCGTCGAGCTGCACGGCGCCAAGCGAGATCCAGCGCTGGGCCTCGGCGCGCGACAGCGGCGCGTCCCACAGCGCCGCGAGCGCGCGATCGACGCGCTGGCCGCGCTGCGACTCGGGGACGACGACGCGCACCACGGCGCGCGCGCTACCACATCCTGGACTTCAGGTGCCCCTTCGACTTGATGAGGATGTCGACCAGCGCGCGGTCGTAGAAGTTGCGCTGGTACAGCTGCGGCGAGACGCGGCTCTTGTACAGCGCGCGGCCCTCCTCGATCTCCTCGGCGAGCGCCTCGAAGAGGTTGTCCTCCTGGACGCCCTGCACGATCTTCTCGTCGTTGTAGAGCGACAGATCGCTCGCGATGGCGCGCGCGAGGCGGCGGGCGGCTTCTTCGGACTCGATGAGGGCCATGTCGGCGTGGAGTATCGCGGGGTTCGGGCCGCGCTGTCAAAAGACCTCGCGGTCAGGACCCGCCGGTCGAGCCGCTCGACGGCGTGCTCGACGACGGCGCCGCGGGCGCGGACGGGGTGGATGCGCTCGCGCCGCTCGAGGGCGTGCTCGGCGTGGACGAGGGGGTCGCGCTCGCGCTCGCGTCCGCCTTCTTGCTCGCGCCGCTGCTGGAGTAGAGGTCGGAGTACCAGCCGCCACCCTTCAGGATGAACGCCGCGCCGCCGGAGATCTGGCGCTTCGCGGTCTTCTCGCCGCACTTCGGGCACTGCTCGATGGCGTCGGCGGTGATGCGCTGCTCCTCTTCCCAGGCGTGGCCGCAGGCGGCGCAGGCGTAGTCGTACGTCGGCATGTCGCGGCGACCCATTGTCATCGCGCGCGCCGACGTCAAGCCCCGGAGCGGGCTCGCGCCCGCGCGAGCGACCGTGGTAGGAGCCGTGCCCGTGCGGCTCGTCAGACCCCTCGTCGTGCTCGGCGCGCTCTCGGCGTCGTCCCCCGCCCTGGCCCAGACCGCCCCGGTCGCGCAGCCCGACCGCGCCCCGGCCGCGACCGAGGGCGCTCCACCAGCCGCTCCAGCCGAGGCCGTCGCGGCCGCCGAGCCCGTCGTCGCGCCCCCGAAGAACGAAGGCGACAATCCTTACTTCCCCGTCACGACGCGGCGACGGTACGGCTTCACGCTCGGTCTCGAGGGCGGCGCGAACGTCACGCGCGCGGAGGGCAGCGGCATGCAGTTCACCGCCCGCACGACCCCCACGTCGACGGGCGCCGCGTTCGGCACCGGGCAGTCGCTGTGGATCGGCGGCGTGTTCACGGACTGGTTCTCGTTTCACCTCGGCATGACGTTCAACCGCGCGTCGGTGGGCGACCACGAGATCAGCGGCACCGGGTTCATGTTCGGCCTCGAGACCTGGCCGCTGTTCGCGCGCGGCGGGGTGTTCCGCGATCTCGGGCTCGGGCTCGACTTCGGCACCGGCACCGCCGAGGTGCGCAGCAAGGCGCGCGACAAGGTCGAGGCCGACGGCGGCGGCATGTCGATGGTGCGCGCGAGCGTGTTCTGGGACGCGGTGTCCGCGTGGAAGCTCAACCTCGGACCCTTCGTCGCGTACGAGCGCCGCACGGGAGAGGTCTACTCGCAGGACCTCGCGTGGCTCGGCGTGCGCGCCGTGTTCTACGGGGTCAACCGGCGCTGAGCAGGCCGAGCAGCCGCTCGCCGTACCGCGCGACGCGCAGCGATCCCAGGCCGTCGACGGCGCGGAGCTGCTCGATCGTCTCGGGCGCGCGCGCCGAGAGCGCCTCGACGCAGTGACCGGGGAGCACGACCTGCTCCTCGACGCCTCGACGCTGGCTCTCCGCGCGGCGAAACGCCCGAAGCGCCGCCTCCCGACGCGAGCGCGACGCTCGCTCCGCCTGGCTCGGCTGCGGGGGAGGGGGCTCCTCCGGCGGGGCGCCGCGGGCCACGCCGCGCGAGATCGCCGCGAGCCACCCGCCAGGCGATCGCGCCGCGCGCTGCATCCCGGACACGCTCGAGAGCCGCGCCGCGTCTCGGGGCCGCGATCGCGCGGCGAGCAGCAGCGCCTCGGTGTTGGCGACCTTGTACGGCGGCAGGTCGAGCCGCGCGGCCACGCGCTCGCGCTCGGCGAGCAGCTCGTGCATCACCGAGCGCGTGACGTCGTCCTCGGCGGCGAGGCCCTTCACGCGCGCGTGCGGCGGGCGCGGCGGCTCCGGTCGGAGCGCGCCCCGCAGCTTGTGCTGGGTCTCCTCCTCGACCTCCGGCTCGATGCCCGCCCGCGCGACCTCCTCCCGGAGCTGATCCAGCAAATCAAACAAGTGGCGGACGTCGCCCGCCAGGTACTCGAGCTGCGGCGGCGTGAGCGGCCGGCGCGCCCAGTCGTGCTGCTGGAGCGCCTTCGACACCGCCTCGCCCCGCTCGGCGAGCAGGGACGCGAGCCCGGTGCGGGGTCGCCCGAGCAGGCGCGCCATCACCTCGGTGTCCGACGCGCGGCCGAGGTGCACGCCGGCGTCCGAGAGGACGCGCGCGTCGAAGCCGAGATCGTGCAGCACCTTCTCCGGGCCGCGGTGATCGAGCAGCGGCGCGAGCGCGGCGACGTCGACCGCGAGGGCGTCGACGACGGCGCACGCCACGCCGCCCTGCGCCTCCCACGCGAGCTGCACGGTGCACACCCGCGCGCGGTACGCGTGCATGCCGTTCGACTCGACGTCGACCGCGATCCTGCTCGCGCGGGCGAGCGTCGCCCCGAGCGCGTGGAGCCCCGCGTCGTCGGCGATGATCTGCACGTCAGCTTCGGCGGCGTCGGAGGAGCGCGAGCCCGCCGAGCGCGAGCGCGAACCAGGGCGCGGACGAGCGCGGCAACGGACCCATCGCGCAGGTCTCGTCGCCGCCCTGATCGCCGCACGTCGCCGCGACGGCGCAGCTGCCCTTGTCGTCGGTGAGCGGCAGCTCGCACTTCGTCCCGAGCCCGTGGCGCGGGATGGGGTTGCACTCCGGCAGGTTGACGCGGTCGGGCGGGTAGATCGAGCAGACGCCCTTGCGGTCGTCGTCGGCGAGATCGCGCATCGACGTGCTCTTCGGGACGTACTCGCGGTACATCGTCGCCTCGCCGTCGGGCGAGTGCCCGAGGCCGAGGAAGTGCCCGGCCTCGTGGGTCAGGATGCTCGCGAGATCGTTCACCACCTCGACGTCGCCGGCGGTGATCTTCTGCGTGCCGTTGATCTCGATGTCCGCGTCGTAGATCTCGCCGGAGTCGACGTTGAAGGTGAGCGTCGTCAGCGCGAGCTGGTTCTCCGCGCCCTGGTAGGGCCACGTCTTGCTCTTGAAGACCAGCAGGTTCGCGTTGGCCTGGCTCGAGTTGTACTGGTGCAGATCGCACTCGGCCGCGCCGAGGTCTGCGAAGGCGATGGTGGGCTTCTTCCCCTCGCCGCAGTCGACCTCTTGCCACTGCAAGAAGGCGGTGTCCGCGACCTTCTGGAACTTCCCGAAGGGATCGGTGCCGAGCTGCGACGACGCGGCCTGGTTGAGCGAGAAGCCGATGCACTTCTGCGGCCAGAACAGGCGCTTGTGCCGCTTGGGATCGCCGCCCTGGTAGCACGCGGGGTTGTCGGGATCGGCCGGGCACGCCTCCTTGCGCGGATCGCACGACCACGTCCGACAGAACGCGCTCGCCGTCGCCGGGAGCGCCGTGGCCGCGGTGAGCGCGGCGACCGTGAGGAGGCGCCTCACTTCGCGACCGCCTTCTTCTCGGCCCGGATGAGCTCGAGCGCCGCGGTGAGCGGCTTGCCCGCGAGCAGCTCCCGCGCGGGGCGCTCCGGGGACTTGCCGCGCAGCACGCCCGCGAGGGCCGGGGTCAGCTTGTGCGCGGTCTCGGGGCTCACATGGAAGTGCCCCTGGGCCATCTCGGCGACCGAGTGCGTCCCGTCGTCACGCACCTTCAAGAAGAGGAGCGCGCGCGCGCCGATGGCGACCGTCGCCTCGCCCTCGACGCGCTGGCCGATCTTGTCGACGACGCCGCCGAGCGTGCGCACCCAGACGTCCTTCTGAGGCTTGCCGTACGCGGTCTCCGTGACCGAGACCCGCGTGTACGTGACGATGCGGCGGCCCGCGCCGGGCACGTCCTCCCACAGGCTCGTCGACTCCTCGGCCGTGCCGTCGACGACGAGGTCCGCGGCCTTGACCAGCTGCCGGAGCGAGACGGCGAACGCGAGCCCCGCGTGGGCCCGCGGGGTGTCGAGCGTCGGACCGAGCAACGTCACCGCCGCCGAGGGGATCAGGGCGGCGCAAGCGAGGAGGGTCGAAGCGAGCTTTCTCATGCCGGCGACAGGCTAGCAAAATCGACGAACAGAGGGCCAAGCCATCGCGCGGCCCCGGCGCGCCCGACGTATCGTGGATCGCTCGGCCGCGATCGGCGTACCGTCGGCCATGGAGATCGGACTGCACCTGCCGAGCGCGCAGCCGGGCGCCACGGCCGAGGGGATCCTCGAGATCGCCCTGCTCGCGGAGGAGCTCGGGTTCGACGCCGTCTGGGCGTTCGATCACCTGCTGACCCCCACGTCGCTCGCGTCCCAGTATCCCTACGCGCGCGCCTACCCGATCGGGCCGAGCGATCCCATCTTCGATCCCCTCGCGCTCTTCGGGGTGCTTGCTGGCAAGACGTCGCGCCTCAAGCTGGGCACCGGCGTCCTCATCGCCGCGTACCGGCACCCGATCGTGCTCGCGAAGATCCTCGCATCCATCGAGCGCTTCGCGCCGGGACGCCTCGTGCTCGGGGTCGGCGCGGGCTGGATGCGCGAGGAGTTCGACGCGCTCGGGGTGCCGTTCGAGCGGCCGGGCGCGCGGCTCGAGGAGCTCGTCGCGGCGCTGCGCGCGGTGTGGAGCGACGGGCCGTCGCGGTTCGACGGCGAGCGGTACCGCTGGCCCGAGGCGGGGTTCGCGCCCGCGCCGACGCGGCCCATCCCGATCCTGATCGGCGGCCACTCGGACGTCGCGCTGAGGCGGGCGGCGCGCGTCGGCGACGGCTGGGCGATCGCGCTCGGCAAGGGGCAGGGCGCGGGGGTCGACGCGATCACCGCCAGGCTCGAGGCGCTGCGCGCGATGCGCCGCGAGGAGGGGACGATCGATCGTCCGTTCGAGCTGCTCTGCCAGAACACCCTCGCGTTCTCGGACACCGGCAGCCCGAAGCTCCCGTTCGTCGGCCCCGCGCACTTCATCGCGGAGAACCTCCGCAGGCTGCGCGACGCCGGGGTGACGATGGTCGACCTCGCCGCGTACGGGCCGCGAGAGGCGATCGCGGAGGCGGCGCGGCGGTTCGTCGACGAGGTGAGGCCGCTCCTGTGAGCCTGGTGTGCCGCTTGCTCGGCCGGCGAACATGGCCTCGATCCTCCCTGGTTCCTCGCTCGGCGCGCCCCGCCCCGCAGCCCTTGCGCCGGCGTCGCGCAACGAGCGAGGCGCGCCGCCCGCGGCCATCGGCGTGAGCGCGCTGCTCGCGAAGGGGTTTCGTCTCTTCTTCCTGCTGGCGGGCGCCCACGCGGTGCTGATGCTGCCCGCGTGGCTGCTGACGATCTCGAGCAAGATCGCGCCGGCGCCGCACTTCCAGCCGATGATCTGGCACGCCCACGAGATGCTGTTCGGCTTCTCGACCGCGGTCGTCGCGGGGTTCTTGCTGACGGCGGTCGCCAACTGGACGAACAGGGAGACGCTCGTCGGCGCGCCGCTCGCGGCGGCCGGCGCGGTGTGGCTGGCGGGGCGCGTCGTGATGACGGCGCCGACGCCGCTGCCGGGGTGGGCGATCGCGGCGGTCGATCTCGCGTTCTTGCCGCTCCTCGCCGCGGCGATCGCGCGGCCCATCGTCGCCGCGAAGAACCACCGCAACCTCGTGATGGTGGGGCTGCTCACCGCGCTGTGGCTCTCGAACCTGGCGCTGCACCTCGACGCGCTCGGCGTCGTACCGGGCGCCCGCGATCGCGCGCTCGCGCTCGCGCTCGACGCCGTGGTGCTGATGATGATCGTGATGGCGGGCCGCGTGCTGCCGATGTTCACGCGCAACGGCGCCGGCAGGCCGGAGGTCGCGGGGCGCCCCGGGCTCGATCGCGCGGCCGTCGCCGCCATGCTGCTGACGATGGTGGCCGACGTCGCCGTCGCCGATCAGCGCGTGGGCGGCGCGCTCGCCGCCCTGACCGCGGCGCTCGTCGCGGCGCGCACCTGGGGCTGGGGCGCGCGGCACACGGCGCGCGTGCCGCTGCTCTGGATCCTGCACGTCGGTCACGCGTGGATCGTGGTCGGCCTCGCGATGCGGGCCGCCTTCGCCCTCGGCGGCCTCGTCTCGCCGGTGCTCGCGACCCACGCGCTCACGGTCGGCGCCATCGGGTGCCTGACGCTCGGGATGATGTCGCGCGTGTCGCTCGGCCACACGGGGCGGCCGATCCTCGCCACGCGCGCGATGTCAGCTTCGTTCGTCTTGCTCGTGGCCGCGGCGCTCGCGCGCGTGGTCACGCCGATCGTCGCGGAGCGCGCCTACCGGGCCTCGGTGCACGCGGCGGGCGGGCTCTGGACGGCGGCGTTCGGCTTGTTCGTCCTCGCCACCGGGCCGCTGCTCCTCGCGCCGCGCGTCGACGGCAAGCCCGGGTGAGCACCCCACATCCCTGCTGAGGTTCGGCGCGTCAGTGGTGCGCCTCCGGCGCGCTCGCGCCGCCGCCGAGGTGGTGGACGAGCAGCACGAGATCCGTGCCCGCGTCCGGCTCGACCGAGTGCGGGACGCCCGGCCCGAGCAGCACCGCGTGCGTGGCGTCGAGCCGGTGCCGCGCGCTCCCGACGACGAGCGTGCCCGCGCCGGAGAGCGCGACGATCGTGACGCGGGACTTCGCGTGGTGCTCCGGCAGCACCGCGCCGCCTCGCAGGACGATCGTCGCCACCTTCAGGCCGTGCGCCTCGGCGACGACGCGGGGCTCGCGCGGCTGGCCTGCGCCGGGCGTCCCCGGGAGCTCGAGCGCGCGCACCTGGGCGCCGGCGTCGCCGGCCGGCGCCGCTCCGCCCGGGTGGTGGGCAGGGCAGGCGGGCTTCGACGCGCAGCCGAGGGCGAGCGAGCCCGCGGCGACCAGACAGAGGAGCGTTGGCTTCATGCGCGCCCCGGTAGCGCGCGAGCAGGACGCGGCCCATGACCAACGTCACGGCCGGCCGGCCGTCGCGCCCTCGCACGGGGCGAAGACGGGCTCGGCGCCGTCGGGGGTCGGCACGCGCACGCGGCACTCGAGCGAGCAGCGCTGCTGACCGAGGAGGCGAAAATCGAAGCGATACGCCGCCCCGTTCTCGAGCGGCGCCCGCAGCTCCGCGGCGCAGCCGCCGTCCTCGACCACGTGGCGGACGCGGACGTTGTCGTAGACGGTGCGCGTGCACGTCCGCCCCGCGGGGCCGCACGAGTAGGACTCGGTGCGCGCGCGGCGCTCGTCCCTCCACACGGTGTGGAAGAACGTCCCCGCGACGCGCACGGCCTGCATGCCGGGCCTCGCGCGGGTCAGGTGGCGCTCCGCGACCGAGGGATCTCGCGGGGCGGAGCGCTCCACCTCGCGCCCGTCGAGGAAGAACTGCTGCGCGAGCTCGGGGCCGAGCGCCGTCTCGTACACGCTCATCAGCTCGACCTCGGCGTGAGGCTCCTTCGCGGTCGGCGCGACGTGTCGGACAGGGGTCAGGCAGCCGCCCGCGCCGACGAGCGCCGCGGCGAGCGTGATCCTCCGGCCACCGCGCGGCGTCAGCGGGCCCACCTGCGCCTCGCGCGCGCGGCGAGCGCCTTCGCGGCGGCGACGAGCAGCGGGTCCGGGCGCGGCGCGACCGCGACGTAGTGCGCGACCACGTCGGCCGCCGTGCGGTGCCTGGGTGACCAGGCGAGCTCGCGGTGGGCCTTCGCGGAGGACGGAACGACGGCGACGTCCGCGTGACGCATCCACGCGGGATCGAACGGAGGGCGCACGATCGGCGTGAGCGCGTCGAGCGCCGCCGCGATCCCGTCGCGCACGCGCGCGGGCAGGGGGATGACGCGGAGGCCGGCCTTCGCCGCGAGGGCGCCCGGCGGCTCGGGATCGTCGGCGGCGACGTTGAACGCCCCGCGCGCGCCGCGCTCCCACGCCCGCACGAACGCGTCTGCGACGTCCTCGTCCCACACGACGGCCCACGGCGCGTCGCTCGAGACGAGCAGCACGCGCCGCTGCATCGCGCGCCCGAGCGCGTGCTCCATCCGCGCGCCGACGAGGATGCCGACCCGCATCCTCGCGATCGCGAGCGCCGGGTGCGCCGCCTCGAGCGCGTCGAGATCTGCCTCGACCTCGAACTTGTTCGCGCTGTACTCGAAGTCGGGCACGAGGCGGCGTGGTGTGTCCTCGACCACCGGCACGGGGTGCCCGTGGGTCACGCCGTACGCGGCGATCGACGACGCGTAGACGACCTGCCGCACGCCCGCCTCGGCGGCGCGCTCGACGACGTTGCGCGTGCCGTCGACGTTCACCGAGCGCATCAGCTCCCGCGGCGCGGAGCCGAACACCAGGAAGGCGAGGTGGAACACCGCGTCCGCGCCCTCGAGCACGCGCCCGAGCCCCGGATCGCGCACGTCGAACGCGCAGGGCTCGAGCTTCGGGTGTCGAGCGGCCGTCGGGCGCACGTCCACCGCGAGGACGCGCGCGACGTCCGGGTGGGCCAGCAACCGATCGACCAGGTGTTGCCCGAGCTGACCGGAGGCGCCGGTGACCACGACCGTCTTCATCGGGCGCGAGTCTGTCACGCGGCGCGCCCCGCTTGCGAGCGGGTCGGCACGCGGGGGAGGTTGACCACGGCGCGCCGTAGGTGTCGCATGTCGTCGCGCGGAACCTCGTCGAGCGGCGCAACGGAGGCATGACCATGAAGCTGAACCCCTGGAAGATCTCTACCCTCGCGCTCACCCTGGCCCTCGGCGCCGTCGTCGCGACGGGTGGGGTCCGTCCGGCCGCGGCCGACGAGCAGCCGTTCATGGAAGCCGCGAAGGACAGCCTCGAGCGCGCCATCGACAAGCTCGAGAAGGGCAGCACCGACAAGGGCGGCTACCGCGTCAAGGCCATCAAGAACGCGAAGGCCGCGCTCGCCGACGTGAACGCCGGCATCAAGTGGGACAACGACCACAAGTCCAAGGACGAGAAGGACAGGCACCGCTGAGGACGTGGCCTGGGGCGCGGGCGGCCGGCGCGGTCACCCAGCCTGGCTCGGAGCGACGTCAGAGCTCCGAGCGCAACAGCGCGACGACGCACGAGTCACACAGCTTCGGCGCGCGCCTGGCCGCCCAGCCGAACGCGCGGTTCGTGATCTCGACCTGCCCGTGCGCGACGGCGTCGCCGGTCGTCTTCGCGCCGAGGCCGAGCGCCTCGACCGCCTTCGCGTTCACCTCGGGCACGACCGGCGCGCCGTACGCCTTCTCGCCGCGGACGACGAACGCGTAGACGATGGGCATCTTCTCGGCCTTCGGTGTCTCCTTCCCGCCGTGGCGCAGATCGGTCTTCAGCTGCTCCTCGAGGTGGTGCGCGAACCTCCGCAGCGACCACCCGGTGACGTAGAGCCCCTTGTCGCCGATCGGCGCGGCGGCGACCCAGACCGCGTCGGGCCCGGTCTTGACGCCGCGGGCCTCGTCCCACTCGCCGACGAGCTCGGTGTAGCCCGCCTTGCCCTTCTCGAGGCCGGGCAGCGCTTGCAGGATCGATTTGCCGCCCATCACGTCGGTCTCGAGATCGGACGCGAGCACGGCGCCCTCCGAGGTCGCGACGGCGAAGAACGTGCTCTTCGCCAGCTGCAGCACCGTCACGGCCTCGCGGACCTTCTTCATCTCCGCGCGCACGCGGCTCGGCACGGGCTCCTTGTCGGCCGAGAGGAGCGGGACGAGGCGCTTCGCCCCGTCGGGCAG
>JADLFU010000117.1 GCA_020849655.1 Polyangiaceae bacterium
CCGCGGATGTCGATGTTGTCCCAGCCCTCCTTGGCGTCGCCGCGGGGCGGGTAATACTCGATGCGGACCTTGTGGTAGAGGTCGCCGTAGAGCGCGGGGTTCTTCTTGGGATCGAGGATGACCTCGAGCACGCCGAGCTTCGAGACCTCCTTCGTCTTGAAGTTGTCGGGATCGTCGAGCACCTCGCCGTCGCGGTTGCCGAGGATGTTCGTCGAGAACCAGCCCTTCATCCCGAGCAGGCGCGCCTTCAGCCCCGGCGCGAGGATCGTCTTCATCAGCGTCTGGCCGGTCTTGAAATCCTTGCCGGCGATCGGCACGCCGAGCTCGCGCGCGAGGTCGAGCGCGGCAGGGAAGTCGAGCGTGAGGTTGGGCGCGCCGTTCGCGTACGGGACGCCCTCCTTGATGCAGGCCCACGCGTAGAGCTGCGAGCTCGCGATCGACGCGTCGTTGTCGCGGAGGCCCTTCTCGAACGCCTCGATGCTCTCGTGCACCGCGGTCGGCTCGATGTAGATCTCGGTCGAGCCGCACCACACGGCGACGGCGCGGTCGCAGCCGGTGTCGCGCACGAACGCGCGGATGTCCTCGCGCAGCTGCTCCACGAGCTCGGCCTTGGTCGCGGCCTGCTTCACGTGGGTGCCGTTCAGGCGCTTCACGTACTCGGGGAAGAACGCGCCCTTCATCGGTTTGACGGCGCGCAGCTCGGCCTCGATCGGCGCGAGGTGCTTGGCCTCGAGGACCTCGGCGTTCGTCGCGACCTCGAACGCGTCCTCCGGGAAGATGTCCCAGCCGCCGAACACGACGTCGCCGAGCGGCGCGAGGTCGACGAAGTCCTTGATGAGCGGCGCGCGGCCGTCGGTGCGCTTGCCGAGGCGAATGGTGCCCATCTGCGTGAGCGCGCCGACCGGCTCGGCGAGCCCGCGCCGGACGAGGAGGCAGCCCGCGACGAAGGTGGTGGCGACGGCGCCCATGCCGGGGAGGAGGATCCCCAGCTTGCCCTGGTGCTTCTGGATGGTGGTCGGCTGCTTCAAGTGATCGAGCCCCGTGAGAGGTGGAGCGCCTTTAGGCGCACGCGGACGGGAGTGCAATACGAGGGCCAGCGATGCTAAGGGCGCGGGCCACATGGGCTTCTGGGACGGCTACCGGGCGTCGCTCAAGCCGATCGACGTCGAGGAGCCGATCGATCGGTGGGTGCATCGCCCGCTCGGATACGTGGTGGCGCGCGTGCTCTTCCCGACGCCGGTGTCGCCCGATCTCGTCACGCTCTTCGCGATCTTCGCGGGCTGGGGCGCGGCCGCTTGCATCTGCTTCGTCTTCCCCTGGCACATGCAGGTCGCGGCCGCGCTCGTGCTGCTCTCCACCGTGCTCGACTGCTCGGACGGGCAGCTCGCGCGCATGCGCAAGACCTCGTCGCCGTTCGGCCGGATGCTCGACGGCGTCGCGGACTCGTTCGTCGTCGCCGCGCTCGCGCCCGCGACGGTCTACGGCATCTGGCGCCAGCACCACGAGCCCGCGTGGCTCGGGTGGGCCGTGCTCGGCGGCTGCGCCGTCGCGCTCGTGACGTCGAGCTTCCACACGGCGACGTACGATCACTACAAGAACCTCTGGGTGCGGTTCACCTCGGAGACCTACCGTGAGGGCGAGGACGAGGCGACGGCGCGCGCGCGGTACGAGGCTACGAAGCACGAGGCGTCCTGGGTGATGAAGATCGTGTGGCCGCTCTACCTCGCGTACGTGAAGAGCCAGGAGGACGTCGTCCGCAAGTTCGACCCGCACACGGCGCTCCACTTCGGCGATCTGCCGCCCCGCACCGAGGCGTCGGAGGCGACGTACCGCGCGCACGTGTCGCGGCCGTGGGCGATCATCCGCGGGTGGTTCGGCTTCGGCTCGCTGATGTTCGGGTTGATGCTGGCGGCGCTGCTCGACCGCGGCGACGCCTACCTGCTGTTCCGCGTCGTGCTGCTCAACGGCCTCTTCTATCTGGTCGTGAGGCCCATGCAGCGGCGCGCGTCGCGTGCGGCCTTCGCCGCGCTGCGGGGCTGACACGCGCGCCTCATGGGTGTGGTCTGCGCGCCACGCCCGTGCGCCTCAGGCACGTAGCGGGCTTCGCGCGACACGCGCGCCAGCCCGCCGCCCCGCCGTCGACGGGACGCGCAGCGCGCCGCCCCGATGCGAACGCGCGTACGCGGACAGGTGTTCACCTCGCTGGCCCGTCGGTTGCACCAGGGACGCTCGAATCCAACGGGATCCCGGTGGGGCCACCGCACGCGAGCCGAGCTCGAGTGTGGCGCCGAGCGCACGCTGTCGTCTTTTTGCGACACCTGGAACCCCGAAAATTCGCCTGAATCGAAACGATTTGCGAGAAGCAGGGCACACGTAGTAAAGCGCGCGCCCATTCGGCCTGGGCAGAAAGTTCCTGTCGGTCGTGGGGCGCGCCCCGGAGAAGAAAGGTTCCCAGATGGTCGACCGGTCTCGAGTTCAGCGTGCGGTGGTTCTGGCAGCAGGGATGGGCTCGCGCCTCGTCGCGAACGAGTCGCTGCCGAAGCCGCTGAAGCCGGTCGGCGGGGTGCCGATGGTCGTGCGGGTGCTGCGCACCTTGAAGGACGAGGGCATCCGCGAGGCCGTCATCGTGCTCGGGTTCAAGGGGGAGGCGATCCGCGACGCGCTGCTCGCCGAGCCCGACCTCGGCCTCAGGCTGTTCTTCGTCGAGAACAAGGACTTCGACAAGCGCAACGGCGTGTCGCTGCTCGCCGCGAAGCGCTACGTCGATCGCGAGTGCATCCTCTCGATGGCCGACCACATCTACTCGCCCGAGATCGTGCGGCGTCTGCGCGCGCTCGAGCTGCCGGCGGGCGCGTCCGCGCTGGGCGTCGACTACGACATCGAGCGCTGCTTCGATCTGCCGGACGCCACCAAGGTGCGGGTGTCCTCGGGGCGCATCAGCGACATCGGCAAGGAGCTGGGCGACTACGACGCGATCGATACGGGCGTGTTCCGCATCGGCCCGTCGCTCGTCGACGAGCTCGAGCGCATCCACGCGTGCCAGGGCGACTGCTCGCTGTCGGACGGCGTGCGGGCGCTCGCGATGCGCGGGCAGTTCCTCGCGTGCGACGCGGGCGACGCGCGGTGGATCGACGTCGACACGCCGCAGGCGTTCCAGCGGGCGGAGGCGATGGTGCGCGTCTTCGGCGACGATCTCGGCGACGAGCCGTCCGGCACCCGCACGATCGATCCCGACGCGATGGAGCTGTTCGCGCCGAGCTGGGTGCGCGCGGCGCAGCCCTACAAGGAGGATCACTTCGAGAAGGCGCAGAGCCGCGAGGGGATCATCCGCATGATGTCGAACGAGAACCCGTACGCGCCCTCTCCGCGCGTGCTCGCGGCGGTGCGCGACGCGGCCGAGCGTGGCCACGTGTACCCGCCGAGCGGCAAGGAGCTGCGCGAGCGCCTCGGCGAGCGCGACGGGGTGTCGATGGACCACGTCGTGCTCGGCTCGGGCTCGACCGAGATCATCGATCTCGTCATCCGCACGTTCGTCGCGCCGGGCGAGGAGGTGCTGCTCAGCGTGCCGACGTTCTCGATGTACGAGGCGCGCACGCGGGTCGTCGGCGGCGTGCCGGTGCTCGTGCACATGACGGAGGAGCACGAGTTCGACGTGCCGGCGCTGCTCGGGGCGATCACAGAGCGCACGAAGGTCATCTTCCTCTGCACGCCGAACAACCCGACCGGCAACCGGCTGCAGGAGGCGCACATCCGCCGCGTGCTGCGGCTCGGTCTGCCGACGGTGATCGACGAGGCGTACTTCGAGTTCGGCGTGACGGAGGAGACCCTCTCGCACCTGCTCGCCGAGTTCCCGAACGCCATCATCATCCGCACGTTCTCGAAGGCGTTCGGCCTCGCGGGGTTCCGCCTCGGGTACTCGCTCGCGCACCCGGCGGTCACGCGGCTGCTGATGCGCGTGAAGGTGCCGTGGAACGTGCCCGCGACCACGCAGGCGGCGGCGCTCGCGATGCTCGAGGACATGTCCGAGCTGCGCTCGAACCTCGCGGAGCTGCGGGCGGGGCGGCAGTACCTGGTCGACGAGATCGGCAAGATCGGCGGGCTCGATCCCATCCCCAGCGAAGGGAACTTCGTGCTGATCGACGCGCACCGCACAGGCCTCAGCTCCGACGAGATCCTGCAGGCGATGTTCGCCGAGGGCGTGCTCATCCGGTCGCTCGCGGTGCACCGCGCCGAGCGGGGGTTCCTGCGGGTGACGGTCGGAACCGCGCTAGAGAACGAGCGCTGCGTCGAGGTGATGCGCGCGGCGGTCGCGCGGCTGCGCCGGCGCTCGGAGTCGAAGCTCCGCGCGAGCGCGCTGCACGGCGACGCCGAGTGACGAGGGCGTGGTAGGTTCGAGCGCGATGCGCCGGCTGGCGATCGCGCTCCTCGTCCTCGCGGTGTCGGGCTCTGCCGCGGCGGGCTCGTGGCCGACGGACGAGGCCCGCGTCGCGCTCCTGCTCGCCTCGGACGCGCCGGCGACGCGGATCGAGGGGCTGGGCCGCCTGCGCGCGCTCTCTCGCGCCGCCGCGCTGCCGCTCCTGACGAAGGCGCTCGACGACGCCGACGTCGACGTGAGGCTGGCCGCCGCCGACGCGGCCGTCGCGCTGCGGGCGCCCGAGGCCTCCACGCGGGCGGTCGGGTGGCTCTCCGACCAGGACGTCCGGCTGCGGCTGGCCGGGTGTCGCGTGCTCGCGCGCACGCCGTCGAGGGACGCGCTCCCCTCGCTCGGGCGCGCGCTCGGCGACTCCGACGCTCGCGTGCGGCAGGCTGCGGCCTCCGCGCTCGGCCAGTCGCGCGCCGCGGAGGCCGTCCCGCTGCTGCTCGGGCGCCTCGACGACGCGCTGCCGGAGACGAGGCTCGCCGTCGTGCAGGCGCTGCGTCGGCTGGGGGATCCGCGCGCTGCCCCGCCGCTCCTCTCTCGCGTGCAGGACGGCTCGCCGGAGGTGCGCAAGGTCGTGCTGCGCGCGCTCTCGGAGCTGGGCGGGGCGAGCGCGGCCGCGGCGGTCGCGGTCGGGCTGAGGGACCCCCTGCCCGAGGTGAGGATCGAGGCCCTGGGGGCGCTCGCGCGCTTCGCAGATCCGGAGCTGGAGCTGCAGGTGATCCCGCTCCTCTCGCACGATCAGCCGCGGGAGGTCAGGCGCGCCGCGCTCGGGACGCTCGCGGCCGCGGGCACACCCCGCGCGCTCGACGCGCTGTTCGCGGTGTTCGCCGACGACGAGGCGATGCGGCCGGCCATCCGGGTCGCGCTCGCGACGGCGGCGACGCGCGCGCACGCGGAGCTCGAGCGTCGCCTGGGCGAGGCGCCCGCTGGCCCGGTCGCGTCCGCGATCGCCGAGGCGCTCGGCGCGTCGCGCGATGCGTCCGCCGCGCGCGCGGTGGCGGCGGCGCTGGCGCGCGGCAAGGTGGCGCCGCTCACGGCGCTCGAGGCGCTCGCGGCGCTCGCCGCGCCCGATGGGTTGATCCCCGCGCTCGCGCACCTGGATCACGAGAGCGAGGCGGTGCGGCGTGCCGCGCGCGCGGCGTGTCGCGCCGTGCTCTCGCGTGGGTCGTCGGGGCGCGCGGTCGAGCCGGTGCTGGCCGCGCTCGACCGCGGCGGGCTCGCCCCGAGAGAAGAGATCGAGCTCCTTCAATTGTTGGGTTTGACAGGTTCTCCACGCGCGACGCCCGCGCTGCTGGATCGCGCGCGCGTCGGCCACCTCGCGCGCCGTCGGGCGGCGCTGGAGGCGCTGGCGGCCGTCGGGGATCCGAGCGCCGAGGGCCCGCTGCTCGCCGCGCTGGGAGATCCGGACCCGGACGTGCGCTCGCGCGCGGGGCTGGCGCTCGCGCGCGGTGCGGGGCCCGAGACCGCGGCGAAGCTCGTCGACGCGCTGCTCTCCCAGCCGACGCAGGACCGCCCCGCCATCGCGCTGGCGCTGCCGTCGGCGCTCGCTCGGGCCGCCTCGGGAGCCCCGCTCACGCGGCTGATGGCGTCGCTCGACGCGCTCGATCCCGCCGCGCGCGACGCGGCGATCGAGGGGGCCGGCCGCGCGCCTGGCGGCGCGGGAGAGGCGGCGCTGCTCTCGCTCGCGCGGTCGAGCGCCATCGCCGACCGTCGCAAGGTGGCCGAGGCGCTCGGCGCGACCGAGCCCGCGCGCGCGGCGCTTCGTGTGCTCGCGGGCGACGCGGATCCGGGCGTGCGCGCGTCCGCGGTCTGGTCGCTCGGGGGCTCCGCGGCGGACGTCGCGTCCCTCCGCGCGGCGCTCGACGATCCGTCAGAGCTCGTCGCCGCGAACGCGGCCGCCTCCCTCGCCCGGTCCTTGGCGGCCTCGTCTCCGCCCGACACGTCGGCCCTCTGCGCCGCGGCCGGCGGCTCGCGCGCGCGCGTGGCCGCGGCGGCGCTGGGAGGGCTCGCGCGGCTGCGGGGCCGCTGCGGCGACGGGGAGCTCGAGCGACGCGCGCTCGCGGAGGCAGAGTCGGCGACCGTGCGCGCCGCCGCCGCCTCGGCGATCGCGGCGAGCCCGGCGCACCCGGCCGACGCCGCGGCCCTCGAGCGTTGCCGTCGCGACGATCCCGTGGGCGCCGTGGCGCGCGCGTGCGCGGCTCCTCCCGGCGCGAGCGCGGGCGCCGATCCGGTGTCTGTCGTGGTGCTCGCGCCCGACGGGGCGAGCCCCGCGCCGCGCGCGCCCTTCTCGCTCCTGCTCGCCGACGGCGCGGTGAGGTACGGCTTCGCGGACCGGAGGGGCATGGTGTTCGATCGCGCCGCGCCGCGCGGCGCCCTCCGGCTGCTCGCCTCTCCGCTCGGTCCGACGCCGTGAGCGCGGGGTCGAGCGCAGACTCCCACGCCCCGCGGGTCGTCGAGCTCCGCGGCGCCGTGTCGGACTGGCTGCGCCGCGCGCTGCTCGCCGTCCGCGGCGCCGACCGCGATCTCGAGGCCGCCGAGCTCGCGCTCTCCCAGGGAGACGCCCCTCGCGCGCTCCGCCACGCGCGCGCGCTCGCGCGCCAGGTGCCGGAGATGCCGGCGTGCCGCGCCGTGGCCGCGGACGCCGCGGCCATGTCAGGATTGTTCGAAGAGGCGCTGGCCCACGCCGACGCGCTCGCGGCGTCGGTGCCTGGCTCGGCCCGCGTCGAGCTCGCGCGCGGGGTGTACGCGCGGGCGACGGGGCGCGGCGACGCGGCGGACGAGGCGCTCCGGCGCGCCGCCACGCTCCGGGGAGATCGCGATGCGTCGCGCGTGGCGTCGCTGCTGCTCGCGGAGGCCGACCTCGACTCCGGGGCGCCGGCGCGCGCCCGTCAGTGGCTCCGCGGGCTGGAGGGGGGGGCGGCGTCCACGCTGCGGGCGAGCGCGCTCTTCGAGCTCGGGCGCGTCGACGAGGCGGAGGCGGAGGCGAGGGCGCTGCCGTCGCCTCCGACCGACGGTCGCCACGCGCTCCTGTTCGCGGCCATCGCGCCACCTGGGACCCCGCGACGGGAGATCGAGCGCGCGCTCTTTCGCGCGTATGTGCTCGACGTGCCCGGCGCCGCGCGCGCCCTCGCGAGGCACGTCGCGGCTCACCCGGAGGCGGCCGAGGTCGTGCGGCCGGTCGTCGAGGCGAAGGGGGAGGTGGACGCTCCGCTCTTCCGCG
>JADLFU010000118.1 GCA_020849655.1 Polyangiaceae bacterium
GCCGGAGCCGAGCGGCGCGGGCAGGCACATCCCCGTGGCGAAGGGCGGGTTGCAGTTGCCGAACGGGCACGTGAGCTTCTCGGCGACCAGCACGACGCGCACGTCGATCCCGGTCTGCAGGATGCCGCCCGCGAAGGCGTTCATCTTGTTCTTCACCTGCGCCGTCTCCTCGTCCATGCTGCCCGAGGTGTCGATCGCCCAGATGATGTCGGCCGGGAGCTTCTGCAGGTCGGCCTTCTCGGTGACCCCCGCGCACTCGGCGCCCCCGCCGGCGCTGCCGCCCGCCCCGCTCGCCGCGCCGCCGGCGTTGAAGCCGCCGCCCTGAAACCCGCCGCTCGACGGCCCCCCCGCGCTCGCGCCGCCTGCGCTGCCCGCCGCGCCGCCGCTCGTCGAGGCGCCGCCCTTGCCTGCCGCGCTCGCGCCGCCGCTGCCCGCGGATTCGCCGGGCTGGTCGAAGTCGCTCTTCGTCGTCGCGCTCCCGCACGCGAGCGCGCTGCAACAAAACCAACACCCGAGCGCGGCGATCCGATGCATGGTGGGCCCACCGTACCAGGCTCTGGACGGCGCCGCGCGCGCCCGTCGAGCGTCAGCGACAGTCGGAGAACACCGCGGCGTGGAGCGCGGCGCCGAGGCGCTGGTGGCCCGCCTTCGTCCAGTGCAGGCCGTCCTTCTGGCCGCAGCCGTCGCACAGGCGCTCGCGCGGCTCGCCCTTGAGCACGTCAGCGGCGTCGACGACGTGGTCGACCGCGCCGCCCGCCTTCTGGCCGCGGATCCACTCGTTGAGCGCGTCGGTGTCGCGCTGGCGCTTCTCGCTCCAGTACCGCTTGAAGCCGCCCCAGGGCGCGACGGTGACGGCGACGATCTTCGCGCCGCGCAGGCGGGCCTCGCGGTACATCGCGGACAGATCGCGCTCGACCTTCTCGGGGGTGCGGCCGGCCGTCTGGTCGCTGTAGAGATCGTTGACCCCGCCGAGCACGATGACGTGGTCGAGCCGCGGCATGCCGGCGCCGAACAGCGCGCCCGGCAGGCGCTTCTTCATCTGGTTCACCATCTCGCCGCCCTTGCCCCGCGCGAGGAAGACGCTCTCGGGGCAGCGCTCGCGCAGCACCTCGAGGTACTTGCCGCCGCCCACCTTCTCGTCGGTGAGCGAGTCGCCGATCGCGGCGACCACGTAGCGGGTCTTCTCGCGGGTGCGCGCGTCGGGGGCCGCCCCGGCGATCGCGGCCGCGAGCGGCGCACAGAGCCAGGCGGCGCGGCGCATCGGCCGACTATAGCGTGACGATCTCGGTGTGCTCGCCGAACACGCGGCGGAGCGCGTCGCTGATCTCGCCGACGGTGCACTCGCCCTTCACCGCCTCGACGATGACGGGCATGAGGTTCTCCTGGCCCTTCGCGGTCTGCTCGACGCGGAGGAGCAGCTCGCGGACCCGCGCGCCGTCGCGCGCCGCCTTCATCGCCCCGAGGCGCGCCACCTGGTCGACCTCGAGCGCGGGATCGACGCGCATCACCGGCACCGGCGCGCTGTCGCCGACGAACTCGTTCACGCCGACGATCACGCGGCGCTTCTCCTCGATGTCGAGCTGGTACTGGTACGACGCCGCCTGGATCTCGCGCTGGACGTAGCCCTGCTCGATCGCCGAGACCATCCCGCCCTGCTCGTCGATGCGGGCGAGGTACCGCGACGCCTCGGCCTCGAGCTTCGACGTGAGCGCCTCGACGACGTAGCTGCCCGCGAACGGATCGACGAAGTCCGCGAGGCCCGACTCGTGCGCGATGATCTGCTGCGTGCGCAGGGCGAGCGTCGCCGACTCGGCCGTCGGCAGCCCGAGCGCCTCGTCGAAGCTGTTCGTGTGGAGCGACTGGGTGCCGCCGAGCACCGCGGCGACGGCCTGGAGGGCGACGCGCACGACGTTGTTCAGCGGCTGCTGCGCCTGCAGCGTCGCGCCGGCCGTCTGCGTGTGAAACTTGAGCGCCTTGGCCTTCGGGTTCGTCGCCCCGAAGCGCGTCTCCATGATGCGGCACCACAGGCGCCGCGCCGCGCGGAACTTCGCGACCTCCTCGAGGAGGTTGTTGTGCCCGTTGAAGAAGAACGACAGCTGCTCGGCGAAGCTGTCGACCGAGAGGCCGCCGGCGACGGCCGTCTCGACGTACGCGACGCCGTTCGCGAGCGTGAACCCGAGCTCCTGCGCGGCGTCGCAGCCCGCCTCGCGCATGTGGTAGCCCGAGATGCTGATGGTGTTGAAGCTCGGGCACTCGGCCTCGGAGAACGCGAAGATGTCGCGGATGATCCGCAGGCTCTCGCGCGGGGGGAACACGTACGTGCCGCGCGCGATGTACTCCTTCAGCACGTCGTTCTGGATGGTGCCTCGGATGTCCTTGCGCGACACGCCCGTCTCCTCGGCGACCGCCAGGTAGAGCGCGAGCAGGATGGCCGCCGTCGAGTTGATGGTCATCGACGTGGAGACCTGGCCGAGCGGGATCTCCGAGAACAGCACGCGCATGTCGTGGATCGAGTCGAGCGCGACCCCGACCTTGCCGACCTCGCCGCGGCTCATCGGGTGGTCGGAGTCGCGCCCCATCTGCGTCGGCAAATCGAACGCGACCGAGAGGCCCGTCTGCCCCTGCGCGAGCAGGTAGCGGTAGCGCTCGTTCGACGCCTTCGCGGTGCCGAACCCCGCGTACTGGCGCATCGTCCAGTGGCGCCCGCGGTACATCGTCGGCTGCACCCCGCGCGTGAACGGCGCCTCGCCCGGCAGCCCGAGATCGCGCTCCGGATCGAACCCCGCGGCGTCGAGCGAGTGCGGGCCGTACAGCGGCTCGGCGTCGCTGCCGCCGCTGTACGCGCCCGGCGTCGGCCGGGGCCGCACCTTCTGCTTCGCGAGCTTCGCCTCCCAGCGGGTGCGCGCGTCGGCCTGTGTTTTCGTCTCGTGCGCCATCCCGCGGCCTATATCACCGAGGTGCCCGCGCGATCGGGCTGCCGAGCAACGTCCCCCTCGCCCTCGCGCGCGCCCGCGGCCCCGTGGTACCTGCGCCGCATGGTGCGTCCTCCGTGGAGCCAGCCGTCGGGCATCGCGCACGTCGTCGACGGGTGGCTTGCGAGCGGCCGCGTCAGGCCGTGCCTCACGCTCGACGAGACGCTGCCCGAGGCGCCCGCGAGGTACGCGCCGTTCCCCGACGAGCTCGGCCCGGAGCTCCGGGCGGCGCTCCTGTCGCGCGGCGTCTCCGCTTTGTATGATCACCAAGTCGAGGCGTTCACCGCGGCGCGCGCGGGGGAGCACGTCGTCGTCGCGACGCCGACCGCGAGCGGCAAGAGCTACTGCTTCCACCTGCCGATCCTGCAGCGCCTGCTCGACGATCCCGACGCGCGCGCGCTCTACGTCTACCCGACGAAGGCGCTGTCGCGCGACCAGGAGACGAGCTTGCGCGCGCTCGTCTACGACGCGGGGCTCACGTTCCCCGCTGTCGTGTTCGACGGCGACACGCCGGGCGACGTGCGGCGCGCGGCGAAGGAGCGGGTGCCGCTCCTGATGACGAACCCCGACATGCTGCACGCGGGCATCCTGCCGCACCACGCGGGCTGGGCGCGCACGTTCCAGCACCTCGCGTTCGTCGTGCTCGACGAGCTGCACACGTACCGGGGGGTGTTCGGCACGCACATGGCCCAGGTGATCGCGAGGCTGCGGCGCGTCGCGCGGTTCCACGGCTCCGATCCGGTGTTCCTGTGCGCGACCGCGACGATCGGCAACCCGCGCGAGCACGCGGCGCGGCTGCTCGGCGCGCGCGAGGGCGAGGTGCGCGTGCTCGATCGGAGCGGCGCGCCGGAGGGCCGCCGTCGCCTGTTCGTCTACAACCCGCCCGTCGTGAACCAGGAGCTCGGGATCCGCGCGAGCTACCTGAAGAGCGCCGTCCGCATGACGGCCGAGCTCGTCCGCGCGCGCGTGCCGACCATCCTGTTCGGCCCGAGCCGCAGCTCGGTCGAGCTGTCGCTGAAGTACCTGCGCGAGCAGTGCGGCGACAGCGTCCCCGAGGGCGCGATCATGGCGTACCGCGGCGGCTACCTCCCCGAGGCGCGCCGGCGCGTCGAGGCGGGGCTGCGCAGCGGCGAGATCGTCTGCGTCGCCGCGACCAACGCGCTCGAGCTGGGCATCGACATCGGCGAGCTCGACGCGGTCGTCTGCCTGGGGTTCCCAGGCTCCATCGCGGCGACGTGGCAGCGCTTCGGGCGCGCGGGCCGCAGGAAGGGCGAGAGCCTCGCGCTGCTCGTGACGTCGAGCGCGCCGGTCGACCAGTTCGTCGCGCGCTCGCCCGACTACCTGCTCGCGCGCTCGCCGGAGGAGGCGCGCATCGATCCGTCGAACGTCGAGGTGCTGATGCCGCACCTGAAGTGCGCGGCGTTCGAGCTGCCGTTCGTGCGCGGCGACGCGTTCGGGCCGCTCGGCCCCGACGAGACGGAGGAGGCGCTCGGGTTCCTCGCGCGCCACGGCGTCCTGCACGCGACCGAGCGGCGGTTCCACTGGGCGTCCGACGCGTACCCCGCGAACCACGTCAGCCTGCGATCGACCGGCTGGGACAACTTCGTCATCATCGATCAGGCCCACGGCCGCACGCTCGCCGAGCTCGACTGGCGCGCGACGCACACGATGCTGCACGAGCAGGCCATCTACCAGCACGACGGCGAGCAGTACCAGGTCGAGCGCCTCGACTACGAGAATCACAAGGCTTACGTCACCAGGGTCGAGCCCGACTACTTCACCGAGGCGATGACCAACCGCGCGGTGACGGTGCTCGAGGAGGCCGCGGTCCGCCCGCTCTCGACGGCGACGGGCCCCGCGGCCGCCGGAGTCGGGTGGGGCGAGGTGTCGGTCGTCGAGAAGGTCATCGGGTTCAAGAAGATCAAGTACGGCACGCACGAGAACGCCGGCTACGGCGAGGTGCGCCTGCCGGACATGCAGCTGCACACGACGAGCTTCTGGCTGACGGTGCCGGAGGCGCTGTGCGAGTCGGTAGGCGTCGGGCGCGCGGCGGCGATCGACGGCCTGCGCGGCGTCGCGGTCGCGCTCGCGGCGACGGCGTCGCTGGCGCTCAGCTGCGACGGGCGCGATCTGCGCCACTCGCTCGGCGACAAGAGCGAGGACGCGCTCGAGAAGCGCGCCGGCGAGGGTCCGCGCGAGGGCTTCGATCCGACGCTGTTCCTGTTCGACGCGGTGCCGGGCGGCGTCGGCCTCGCCGAGCGCGTCTTCGAGCGCGCCGAGGAGCTGCTCCGCCGCGCGCGCGAGCTGTGCGAGGGCTGCGGCTGCGGCGGCGGCTGCCCGTCGTGCGTGGGGCTCGGCGATCTCGACGGTCGCGTCGGTCGCCGCGCGGTCGCCGTGCAGCTGCTCGACGCGATGGGCGTCCGCCCGCTCTGCTGAAGAGGTGTCCCATCTCGCGGGTGCGCCGGGCGATGCGTCGGTCGGCCTCCTCGAGGTGCTCCGGGTATTGCTGCGTCGGCCTCCCTGGCCTCACCCGGTCGCGCTGCACCCCTTCGCGACAGCGAGGCCGACGATGAGCATGGATTTCGGGAGCCCGAGGAGCGGGTGCCGGAGTCCGAAGCGGAATTCGAGCCGGATTGGGCTGAAACCGCGCGCAGGCGTGGCCGTGCCACGTCGAGCACGGGTTCACCCAAGGCGGCC
>JADLFU010000119.1 GCA_020849655.1 Polyangiaceae bacterium
CGGGGGTTCCTCGCGAGCGTGGAGCTCCCGTGCCTCGACAAGCCGCTCGATCTCGCCGCGCTCGAGGCGCTCGTGCTCCAGGCGCCCGCGCGCGCGCGGCGGTGAGCGAGAGGTGGCGCGCCCGGGCGGCGTGGCTAGGATGCGCCGGTGCTCGACGAGAAATCCCGTGACCGCCCCGAGAGCCGCTGGGTCGACCTCGTCGACGATCGCCGCCTCGGCGACCGCGAGCTGTTCGACCGCCTCGCGTACGCCGCGACCCTGCTGCGCATCCTGCGCCCGCGGCTCACGGTCGCGATCTGCCCGGGGACGTCCACGCTGAAGGTCGAGCGCGGCGCGGCGCCCTGGGCGCTGCTGTCGATCCCGGACGACGCCTCGCGCGCGCACATCGCGGAGGCGGTCGCGAGGCTCGCGGGGCGCGAGCGCGACCCGTACGTGATGAACGTGCTGCTCGCCGCGCGTCCGGCGTGATTTCGCCGGCGCGATCTGTGCCAAGCGGACCGCGCGCAGCCTGAGATTTTCCCTGTGAGCGCGCGGCACGCGACGTGCTCTCCTGGGCGAGATCCATGCGTCTCGCTCGCCCGTTCGCCGCCGTCGTGCTGCTCTCCGCGGCCGGCTGCGGCCTGAACCCGCAGCCCGAGCCGCCGACGACCGACACCGAGCTGTCGGGCGCGGGCGGCGCGGCGGGAGGCGGAGGCGCAGGAGAGGGCGGAGGCAGGGCAGGCGCGGGCGTCGGCGGTGCGGCTGGCTCTGCCGGCGCTCCCGGAGTCGGCGGCGGCCACGCGGGCGCGGGCGGCGCGTCGACGGCGGGCGCGGCCCTGCCCGACTCCCCCACCCCGTACTGCACGGGCGAGGACGGCGGCGAGGTGACGTGCCCGGCGGCTGGATCGAAGACCGGCGAGGACGGCGCGTTCCAGGGCCAGATCTCCACGTTCGTCGACGAGGGCGATCGCCTGCGCGACACGCTGACCCAGCTCTCGTGGCAGAAGACCCCGCTCGGCCCGCTCTCCCCGGCGGACGCAACCTCGGCCACCTGCCCCGCTGGCGCGCGCGCGCCGAGCCTGCTCGAGCTGCTGACGCTCGCCGATGTCGGGCGCGCGGACGGTCAGCTCCCGCCGTTCGGCGTGGGCGGCTCGCACTTCGCGACCGTCGCGGCGGGCACGGCGGCGCTGGCGCTGCCCGCCGGCGGATCGACCCACGCGCCGGCGGGGCTCGGCGTGCTGCGCTGCGTGTCGGGCCCTGCGTTCGTGGTCACGTTCGCCGTCGACGCGGGCGGCGAGACGGTCACGAGCTCGCTCGGGCTCAGGTTCGAGAGGCAGAGCGCCGGCGCCCAGGTGTCATGGAAGGCCGCGCTCGACGCGTGCGCGGCGAAGGGCGGCGGCGCGCGGCTGCCGACGGTGAAGGAGCTCTTCACGCTGGTCGACGACGCGTCGAGTCCGACGGCGGACGCCGCGTTCGTCGCGCCCTCCGCGGGCGGGCAGGAGTTCTGGTCGAGCACCGCCGACCCGACCGGCGCCCGCGCGTTCGTCGTCTCGTTCGCGTCGAGGGACCTGAAGAGCGAGCCGCGAGAGGCGCCGCACCAGGTCCGCTGCGTCGTGCCCTGACGCTCGTTCGCATCGCGTTGACGCTGGTGAGGTCGGCTGGTAGGTCGCGCGCGCCGTGGGCCGAGTGGCCTCCGGGCGGAGGTGCCATGAACAACCGTGTCTGCATCTTTTCCGGGACCGCGAACCCCGAGCTCTCGGAGGAGATCGTCAGCGTCCTCGGGCTGCGCCTCGGAGCCTGCCGCGTGTCGCACTTCGCCGACGGCGAGACGTTCGTCGAGATCAAGGAGAACGTGCGCGGCGTCGACGCGTACGTCATCCAGCCCACGAGCAAGCCCGTCAACCAGATGATGATGGAGCTGCTGATCATGGTCGACGCGCTGAAGCGCGCGTCGGCGGCGTCCATCACGGCGGTGATGCCGTACTACGGCTACGCCCGACAGGACCGCAAGGTCGCGCCGCGCACGCCCATCAGCGCGAAGCTCGTCGCCGATCTGCTCTCGACGAGCGGCGTCACGCGGGTGCTGTCGGTCGACCTGCACGCGGGGCAGATCCAGGGGTTCTTCAACATCCCGTTCGACAACCTGTTCGCGATGTCCGTGATGCTCGACGGCTACCTGCGCGGGCGGTACGGCGAGGACTCCGTCTTCGTGTCACCCGACGCGGGCGGCGTCGAGCGCGCGCGCGCCTACTCGAAGCGCGTCGGCGCGACCGTCGCCATCATCGACAAGCGACGCGAGCGCGCGAACGTCTCGGAGGTGATGAACATCATCGGCGACGTGAAGGACAAGCACTGCGTGATCGTCGACGATCTCATCGACACCGCGGGCACCGTCTGCAACGCGGCGAAGGCGCTCTCCGAGCAGGGCGCCGCGAGCGTCGTCGTCTGCGCGACGCACGGCGTGCTCTCGGGGCCGGCCATCTCGCGCATCATCGAGTCGCCCATCAAGGAGGTCGTCGTCACGAACACCGTGCAGCTGACGGCCGAGGCGAAGGCGAGCGGGAAGATCCGCCAGCTCAGCGTCGCCGGGATCATCGCGGAGGCCATCCGTCGCATCCACCACGGCGAGTCGCTCTCCTCGCTGTTCGCGTGACCCGGCCGAGCGCCGTCAGAGCCAGGTAGGCGAGCCCTTCTTCGAGGGGGGCTTGGGCGCCCTCGGGAGCGGCGTGAACGGCTCCTTGCGCTTCCCCGCCGGGAGCTTGTGGCGGACGAACGCCCCGAGCACCGGCGCGGCGTTGGCCGCGGTGTCGTCGTCCCACTCCGCGCCCGTGATGCCGTCCTCCGCCTCGAGCGTCGGGCCGAGCAGGTAGAACCCGGGGATCTTCCCCGTCGGGATGCGCAGCGCCTCGACCTCCTCGCGCAGCTCGCTCACGTCGACGCGCACGAGGCGGACGTGGTCGAGGGCGGCCTGCATCCTCGGATCGGGCAGCACCGCCGCGACGCTGAGGCACGGCCGGCAGTACGGGTCTTCGAGCGCGGGCGTGTGGCCGCGCGTCGTGAAGAGCACGAGCGTCTCCTTCGCGCGCTTCGCCAGGGCGCGCTGGGCCTCGAGCGCCGTGCCGAGCGACTCGACCTTCGC
Organism: Polyangiaceae bacterium; assembly: GCA_020849655.1. Classification (GTDB taxonomy): domain Bacteria; phylum Myxococcota_A; class Polyangia; order Polyangiales; family Polyangiaceae; genus JADLFU01. The sequence goes on from JADLFU010000119.1 coordinate 3,119, forward strand.
CGGGACGTCGACGAGCGTGACCGTGCCCACCTTGACCTCGGTGATCTCTGTGTGGACGGTCATCTGCCCGCCCTCCGCGGGCGATCCGCCCCCGGGGACCGCGGGGGCGACGGGCGGCAGCGGCGTGACCGGGAGCACCGGCGCAGGGAGCGGCGCGGTCGCGGACGGGGCGCCCCGCTCCGCGCGCATCACGAACGCGACGAAGAGCCCCGCGCTCGCGACGAGGTTCAGCGCGCCGAGCACGATCGCCGCCGCGCCGAGCGCGCCGCCCGTCAAGCGGCCCTGTGCGCGCCGCACCTCGCGCACCGTCCCCACGCCGAGCGCGATGGCGCCGACCGCCGCGATGGGCCCGAGCGCGCAGAGCACGTACGAGCCGACCGCGAGCACGAGCGCCGTGACCGCCGAGCGGGCCATCTGCGGCGGGGGGCCGGGCCCGTGGTCGCCTCTCGAGCTCACTCGCCGGGGACCGTACCACGAGATATAGTCAAGAGTTGTGGATCGCGTGCTGATCAAGCGGCGACCTCCTCGGGGTGCTTCTTGGTCTTCCTCTGCCGCTTGACGGCGGTGGCCGCGGGGTCGACGTCGTCGCGCTCGACGCGAACGCCGTCCACGAACCGGACGCCGGCGCGCACGAGCGGCAGGAGCTGGTGCCCGTTCAGGCGCCTCCAGGTTGCCTCGGCGAGGAGCAGCAGGCGGTACGCCATCGCGAGGCCTGCCTTGCGCGAGCCCGCGCCC
>JADLFU010000120.1 GCA_020849655.1 Polyangiaceae bacterium
CGCGGCTCGCTGCGCCTCGCCTCCAAGCCGGTGCCCACCGTCACACACGACGCCAAGCCCCAGGTGAAGGAGGCCGCGTGACCCAGGCGCGACCAGGCGCGGCCTGTTGGCGGCGGTCGCTTTGCGGCGGTGGAGGTGAGGAAGTGTGTGGAAATGTAGGATCTGCACCCTTCGACGACTACTGGAAGTTCCACGCGGCTCAGGTGTACGCGCGCACCCACGCCGAGAAGTACAGGGGCAGGGTGCCGAACACCCGCCCCGCGCTGAAAGTGGTAAAATGAGGGGGCTTCGGTCCGTCACAGAAGAGCGGCTCCCATCTCGGATCCAGCCATTGCCTCCTTCTCGTACGGTGGCGCGAGCATCTCCAGTGGCTGCGAGTCCGGAAGACGCCCCAGGAAGATGAGCTCCTCGTCCACGGTGGGTGGTGCCGGCTCCACCGCCGCCGATCGAGAGGCGGGATCAGGTGCTTGCGCGTCCTGGCCCCCCCAGATGCCGACGCCCAGCAACATGCAGGCCCCAAGCAGTGACCAACATTGCCCTAGACAACGAACGGTGACGGGTGACGGGTGACGGGTGACATCTGATGGTGCCTCCGCTGGCAGGCTGTGGATCTTCATCGTCGGATCCTGGGGTGGTCGTGGCAAGCGCAACAGGTGCGTGTGTGCGGCACCCCATCTCTCAGCGCCGCGACGGGTGTCAGCGAGATCTCTCCCTGCGGGAGATCGACGTGGATTCGAAACGGCTCGACGATGGCTCGCGACCGGCGAGGCTCGCCCAGCCGGTGCGTCGTCGCCGAGGAGCGCCGCGAGAGCGCCGCGAAAGTCACCCGTCGACAGGCCGCGCAGGTACAGCGCCGGCAGCAGCTCCGCGATCGACCGCGATTTCCGCAGGTACTGCGGCAGAAATTTCGCTCGTGAACTTCTGTCGATCGCCCTCGACGACGCGCTTGTCGTTCACGCGCGGAGCGTGCACCCCAGCGCCCCCAGCGCCCCCAGCGCCCCCAGCGCCCACGACGACCGAGCGCGATCGAGCTCGCCCGTTGCGCACGACGAGCGCGCGCCCGTCCTCATCCCGGGCGTCACGGTGGCGCTCGATGTGCTCGACCTCCGCCTCCAGCGCATGCTCCAGCATCCGCCGCGCGCCCTCACGCGCCAGGCGATCGAGCGCAGACACCTCGCGCTCGGTCTCGTCCTCCGGCTGCTTCTCGACTACCTTCCACATCGGCGTGCCTTTCCCCGCCCTGCCAGGGGCGGCTTGGTGGTTGCTGCTACCGGGAAGGGTACGCCGCTTCTTCAGCTCGGGCCGATCCACAACTTCTGGTCATATCTCCGCCGCGACCCGCGCGACGAACGCGCGGATCGCCTCGAGCACGCGCCGATCGGCGTCGGCCTGCGGACCGTCTCGGCGGCGGATCTCGAGCGAGTGATCGCCGCCCTCGACGATGAGCAGCTCCGCGGGCGCGCGCATCCGCGCGATCGTCTGCTCCAGCAGCGCGAGCGGCGCGAGCGCGTCGCGGGTGCCCTGGACGAACAGGACCGGCGTCGTCAGCGCGAGCAGCACCTCGTCGCGCAGCGGGCGAGCCGCGCCCTGCCCCACGAGCGGATACCCGAGGCAGACGAGCCCCGCGACGGGCTCGGTCAGGGACAGGTGGCACCCGACGCGACCGCCCATCGACTTGCCGACGAGCACGGCCGGCTCACCGTCGCGCCGCGTCGCCTCGAGCGCCGCGCGGTGCGCGTCGACGAGAGCCGGGAGCCGGTCGGGGCGCTTGTTGCCCGCGCGCTGGTACGCGTAGTCGAAGCGGACGACGCGGCCCACCTGCCCGAGCCGCTCCGCCCACGCGGTCATCCACGGCGACGACGACGGAGCGCCCGCGCCCGGAGCGAACAGGAGAAGGCTCATCGTCGCAGCTCGAGCGCGCGCACGAGCGCGTCGTCGGACGTGGGCGCCGGCAGAAGCGCCGCGGCGTCGCCGAGCCCACGCCTGCGGAGCGTGTCGCGCAAGAGGGCCAGCGCGAGCGGCGACGCGCCGTCGATCGACGTCGTCGGCGCCGCCGCCTCATCGACCGCGTAGGCCACGATGCGCGCGTCGGGCGCGTCCGGGGTGAGCGCCGCCAGCTCCCGCGCGACCGCGAGCCGGCCGAGCGCCGCGGCGCGGACGGCGAGCGCGGTGAGGGACAGGTGCGCCTGGATCGCCGCGGCGCGCGCGTCGTCGTCTCGTCCCCGCAGGAGCGCGGTGTCGACCTCGGGCAGGCCGGCGCGTCGACGCACGTCGCGCCGGGCGACGGACGGCGAGAGCGCGCGCAGGCCGCGCGCGAGCCGGTCGGCCTCCGCGCCGTCCCCGCGGCGCCTGGCGACCTCGATCGAGAGCTCGCTCACGTCGGGTGACGTGGGCTCGGCGGCGAAGGCGCGCGCCGCGGACCGGGCCGCCGCGACCAGATCACCGCGCGACAGCGCGCACCTTCCGCGGCGAACCCACGCGGGCGCGTACCGTGGCTCGACGCGCGCGGCGTGATCGAACGCGTCGTCGACGGCCGCCTGCGCGACGCCGCGCCTGCACCGCGCGGACCCGAGGCGCGACCACGCGTCGGCGCTCTGGCCGTCGAGGCGCGTGAGCAGCAGGTACCGCCCCTCGGCCGCCTCGAGGCGCCCGGCCTCGTCGTCGAGCGCGGCGGTGAGCGAGACCTCGTATGCTGTCTCGCCGATGAACCTGCCGGGCGTCGTCCGCCCGAGCACGCGCCTGTCGACGACGCCCGGATCTCCTATCGACGCGCACCCCGACGCCAGCAGCGAGAGCGCGATCAGCCGCCGCATCTCGCCATCGCGGCCAGCAATCGGTCGTTCTCGCCGGGCGTCCCGACGGTGATCCGCAGCTGCGCTGCGACCCTGCCGCCGCGCTGGGGGAACGCGCGCACGAGCACGCCTCGCTCCGCGAGCGCCGCGAACACCTCCGTCGCCGGGCGCGCCGGCTTCACCCACAGAAAGTTCGCCGCGCTCGGCGTCACCGCGTGCCCCATCCGCTCGAGCTCGAGGGAGAGGCGGGCGCGCTCCTCCCGGACGACCCGGACCACCGCGTCGAGCTCCGCCGAGAGCTCGGTGAGGGCCACCGTCGCCATCCGCTGCGTGACCGCCGGCACGTTGTAGGGCTGCCGCACCTTGTCGAGCTCGGCGATGAGCTCCGGGTGCGCGCGCAGCCAGCCGACGCGCAGCGCCGCGAGCCCGATCTTCGACAGCGTCCCCAAGAACGCGAGGTTCGGCGCCGCGCCGAAGAGATCGCCGAGCGACGCGCCCGCGAACGGCGCGTACGCCTCGTCGATCACGACGAGCGCGCCCTTCGCCGCGCGCGCGAGCGCGAGCACGTCGTCGCGCGCCATCGTCGTGCCGGTCGGGTTGTTGGGCGACGCGACGAACACGAGGTTCGGGTCGACCATCTCGACCGCGTGGAGCAGCGACGGCAGGCTCGGGCGCCACGCGGCGTCGAGCGGCACCTCGACGACGACGTACCCGCGCACCTTGGCCGAGACGCGGTACATCACGAACGTCGGCGTGCACGTGACGATCGCGGGCGGCTGGCCCTTCTTGCGCGGGCGATCGAGCGCCGAGAGCAGGAGCGCTATCACCTCGTCGCTGCCGACGCCGACCAGCAGCTCGTCGGGGCGCGCGCCCGCTCGCCGCGCGAGGGCGTCCTTCAGCGCTCGCGCGCGCGCGTCGGGGTACCTCGCCATGCCGTGCTCGACGGCGGCGCTGGCGAGGCGCGCGCGCGCGTCGCGGGAGAGCAGATCGGGGGCCTCGTTCGCGTCGAGGCGCACCTCGAAGCTGCCCTCGTGCGGCGCGTACGCCTCCACCTCCGCGAGCTCGTCCCGGACGAGGGCGCGGAGCGCCGGCGGCAGGCTCATCGGCGCGCCCCGAGCTCGGCGAGCATCGCGTCGAGCGCGCCGAAGAGCAGCGAGTTTCCGTCCTGGTGGTGCCGCGCGACGTTGCCGGCGAACTTGTCTCGCTCGCGCAGGAAGGCCTCCACGACGTCGCCGTCGAAGCGGGGCGCGCCGATGCCGTAGCCGAGCTTCTCGACGTACCGCGCGTTCATCTCCTGCTCGAACTGGTGGCGCACGGGCACGCTCAGGATCGGCTTGCCGAGGTACACGGCCTCGTTGATGAGCGACTGCCCGCCGTTCGCGATCACCGCGCGCGCCGACGCGAGATCGCGGATGAACCCGTCCTCGCTGAAGTCGCGCAGGGTGACGTTGCCGAGCTCGGCGTCGCGCCGCAGCCCGTAGACGACGAAGCGGTGGTCGCGGAGGCGCTGCAGCGTCGGCACGAGCGTGTCGTCCGACAGGCTCGTCTGGTAGACGAGCACGTGGTCGCCCGCCGCGCGCGGCGCCTCGAGCACCGCCCGGCGCAGGATGGGCGGCACGAGCGTCGTGACGGCCGCGTACTTCGCCCGCACCTCGGGGAAGAAGAACGTCGTCGCGAAGTAGTGGTGGCAACCCGGCAGCTTCGCCTTGATGAACGCGCGGGTCGCCTCGAAGTCCGCGCGCACGCCCGCGACGACGTCGTCGTCGTGGTCGCACTTGTGGATGATCTGCTGGTTGTCGATGCTGATGACGGGCACGCCGTGGTGCTTGCCGTACAGCCACGAGTACGACTCGAAGTCGGAGATCACCACCTCCGGCGCGAACGCGTCGACCTCGCTGAAGTAGCTCCTCGCGTTCTCGAGCAGCATCGAGGGCGACAAGACGACGTTCTTCAGCACCGACAGATCGCGGTCCATCGCGCCGTCGCGGTAGTGGATCGTGAGGCCCTTGATCTCGACGCAGTCCGGGAAGTGCCTCGAGAGGAACCCATGCGCGCGCCCCGAGACGACGATCTTCGGCTGGTGCCCTCGCGCGACCAGGTGCTCGAGGACGACCTTGCTGCGGGTCGCGTGTCCCATGCCCTCGCCGACGACCCCGTAGAGGATGCGCATGCGCGCGAGGGTAGCGCAGTTCGGGCGCCGTCAGCCCGCGTCGGCGTCGTCGTCGACCAGCGAGAGCGCGTGGCGCGGGCACCGGGCCACCGCGACCTTCACGCGCTCCAGCAGCTCGCCCTCCGGGCGCTCGACGAGCACGTGCATCATGTCGCTCTCGTCGACGCGGAACGCCTCGCGCGCGACCCGCACGCAGACGGCGTTCCCCTCGCACCTGTCCCAGTCGACCTTGATCTTCATCGCGTCACCCGCCCGATCGATACCACCCCCGCCCGGCCGAGTGAAACACGTTCCAAAAATTCCATGACGCGGCGCATTCTTTTCGCCTGGCGGCCCGTTCGCGGTTCCATTCTGCGCGATCCTTCCGATACCGTCCCCGGTCGTGCGGCGCGCAAACTGGAGACGCCTGGTGGTCGGAGCCTCGACGATCGCCCTGCTCGCGGGCTCGACGCTCTTGCCGTCGTGCGTCGAGGACGAGGTGCTGAAGGGCGCCTCGAGGTGCGGCGACGGCGTGCGGCAGCCAGAGGAGGAGTGCGACGTCGTCGCGTCGGCCTCGGGGGCGTCGAAGGAGAACGGCTGCGTGGCGTGCAGGGAGGCGCCCGGCTGGCGCTGCCGGGACAACGTCTGCACGGAGCACTGCGGCGACGGCAAGGTGGTCGGCGAGGAGCAGTGCGATCCGCCGAACGGCGCCGACTGCAACACCTCGTGCCGCTTGTCGGGCATCAAGAAGGACGCCTGCAACCTCACGGGGCACTGGATCCTGCGGCAGACCGACTTCTCGGTCGCCAACATCGGCACGAAGGGCGTCCAGACCTCGAGCAACTGGTTCTACTGGAAGATCGAGCAGACGGGCGACGACTGGAAGGTCACGAGCGGCCTCTTCTGCGGCATCGTCGTCAGCGGCAACGCGAACGTGAAGCTCGCCGACATCGGCGTGCGCGGGCTGATGCACCGCAACCGCCAGGACCCGACGAACCCCCGCGGCGGCCGGACGGGCGTGATGCGCGTCGACGGAGACGGCTGCTACCTGAAGAGCTCGCGCCACTACTTCGTCCGCGGGGGCAAGGACGATCTGTTGCCGACCTCGTTCGCCGCCGAGCCCGAGCTGGAGACGCTCGGCCCGCTCCCCGTGTCGAACGACGTCTACGATCCGTCGAAGGGCGGGATGCTCGAGCTCGCCGACGACCCCGACGGCGACGGCCTGCTCGGCGTGCCCTTCGACGTCTCGGGCCTCGTCAACGGCAGGCGCAGCGCCGTGCAGCGCGACTGGAGCGCGTACGAGTCGGACGACGCCCACCCGGTCGCGCAGTTCTCGTCCGAGTTCGTCGCGCGCTCGGACTTCAAGAACCAGGAGAAGATCCTGCACCTCGCGTGCGCGTCCGGGGGACAGTGCCCGCTGCTCGAGGCGGGCTCGACGCCGTCGCTCGACCGGCCGGGGCGCGTGCTGTTCCGCTACCTCGGCGACGATCTCGAGGCCGCGGACGTCCGCGCGATCGTGGTCGGGACGCCGGGCCCGAGCGACGACGACGACCTCGCGACGTGCTCGCGCATCCGCGCGGCGCTGCCCCACGACTCCGCATCGCAATGAGCGCCCGCACCTCCCTCGCCCTCACGTTGTTCGCCGCGGCCACGCTGTGGACGGCGCGCGCGGCCGCGTCCCCGCTGTTCGAGCTCGCGGGCGGCACGTCCGACGGCGGCGGGCTCGCCCCCCGCGTGACGGGCGCGGGCGCGCCGTCGACCTACTTCAACCCGGCGCTGTTGCCGCACGCGAAGCAGGGGTTCTCGCTGGGCGTGCTCGTGCTCTCCGACCACATCGGCATCACGCTCGACGGGCGCGGCCGCGGCGACGTCCCCGACATCGTCGGTGATCGCGAGCTGGTCGACCAGGCCGGCACGCCCATCTCGAACCAGACCGTGCCGACGCGGTGGCTCGTGCGCGGCTGCCCCGGGGACGAGTGCAAGGGCGGCGGCTTCGGGGCGCGCCCGCGGCAGGCGGCGGGCTCGAGCGGCAACACGCGCGCGTACCAGATCATCGGGCTCGTCAACCACCTCGCCGGCGACCGGGTGGTGCTCGGGTTCTACGCGCTCGTCCCGCTCGGCACCTTCACGACGGCGCACGCGTTCTACAACGACGAGCGCGAGCAGTTCTTCTCGAACAGCCTGCACCCCGAGCTCTACTCCGACCGGATGACGGCGACCTCCGTGTCGTTCGGCGGGGCGTCGAAGCTCTCGAAGCAGCTGTCGATCGGGCTCTCGTTCACGCTCAACCTCAAGAACTCCGCGGACGCCGGCACCTACGTGCGCGACGCCAACGACTACAACCAGCTGCTCCTGTCGACCAAGGTGAACGTCGACGCGTCGGTGTCACCACACTTCGCGATCAACTGGCGCCCGTCCGATGTCCTGTCATTGTCAGCGACGGTGCACTCGAAGCAGCAGCTGATCATCGACACCACGTTCAGCGCGCTCCTGCCCTCCGGGCTCGAGTCGAAGACGACGCGCCGCGCCGTGCATGACTTCGTACCGTGGACGTTCGGCGGCGGCGGCGAGCTCGAGCTGTCGCGCACCGCCAACACGCGCCTCTCGGCCGTCGCGTCGGCCTCGTATGCGCTGTGGTCGTACTACCTGGACCGCCACGGCGAGTCGCCCGCTACCTACGGGTCCTTCTTGAAGTGGAAGAACACGCTCTCCGGCGCCGCCGGCGCGCGCTACGAGGTCGGCGCCACCCGGCTGCTCGGCGATCTCAGCTTCACCCCCACGCCGGTGCCCCCGCAGACGGGCCGGTCCAACTACGTCGACAACGACAAGGCCGGCGTCGCGCTCGGCGTCGACCACACGTTCGCCGTCGCCGGCATCAAGCTGCGCGCGGGCGTGATGGGCCAGGTGCAGACGCTGTTCCGGCGCGACCAGAAGAAGGTCGACGGGCAGATCCAGGACGAGCTGCCCGACGACGCCCGCACCCGCACCGGGCAGGCCGTGCCGGGCCGCGCGGGCCTGCAGACCAACAACCCGGGCTGGCCCGGGTTCTCCAGCCAAGGGACCATCCTCGGAGGCGCGATCACCCTCGCGATACTGTACTGATGAACCACTCTATCTGGATCCCCCTCCTGCTGCTCTCGGTCGCGGCGTGCGAGCCCGAGCTCCCCGAGGCCACCAACGCGCCTCACAACGTGAAGGAGCCGCTCCCCGGCGCGGGCGGGGGCGCCCCGGTGGGCGGCGCGCCGGCCACCTCTGGCGCGGCAGGCGCAGCGACCGCGGGCGCGTCGAGCGCCGGCGCCGCGGGGGCGGGCGGCTCCACCGTCACGATGGCGACGGGCACGGTCGGCAAGGCGTGCAAGCAGGACGCGGAGTGCACCGGGTACGGCAACGGCGCCTGCGTCACCTCGATCGCCCCGCTGAAGGGCAAGATCACCGATCCGACGCACCCGCAGGCTGCGAAGTTCGAGAACGAGCTCGTGATGCCGTTCCCCAACGGGTACTGCGCGACGACGATCGATCACCCGTGCCCGAACGACGCGGCGTGCGGGCCGGGCGCCGGGTGCTTCCGCGGGCTCGACGGGGTCGACAAGGCGGTGCTCGCCGACCTCGACAAGGAGAAGACGGCCGACGGCATGCACCCGTTCCTGCCGTTCAGCACCGTCGCGTTCGCCGACGTGGGCATCTGCATGAAGCCCTGCACCGCGGACGCCGAGTGTCGCCAGGCCGAGGGCTACACGTGCGCCGTCCCGATGGGGACGCTCATCGGCGTCATCAACCCGGCGTACACGCGCAAGTTCTGTGTCGGACCGTTCACCTTTTCACTGTGATCCGCGCCACTTACCTCGAGGAGAGAGCATGACGAACCACAGTCTTCGTACCCCCACCGTTCGGATGGCCGGCGCCCTGGTGCTGGCGGGCTCGGCGCTCTTCGTCGCTTGCTCCAACACTGGCGAGACGCCGCCCAGCGACGACCTCGACACCGGCAGCGCCGGCGCGACCGGCGGCGCTGGCAAGAGCGGGTCGGCGGGTCAGGCCGGCGGCGCCGCGGCGGGCAAGGCTGGCGCTGGCGGGAAGGCTGGATCGCCCGCGGGCGGCGCGTCGTCGGGCGGCACCTCGGCGGGTGGCACCTCGGCGGGCGGCACGTCCGCGGGCGGCACCTCGTCGGGGGGCGGCACCGCGGGGACGTGCCCGCCGTCGAAGTTCTTCGGGTTGCCGGAGTGCGCGTCCCCCGGGAAGCACCCCTGCCTCACGTGCGCCTGCAACGATCTCTCCTCGACGCTCTGCTCCGCGAAGTACGGCGCGTGCAAGGGGGACGAGGGGTGCTCGAAGACCGTCGAGTGCGTGCTCAGCGGCTGCGCGGTGTCGTCGTGTGAGCAGTTCGTCGGCAGCAGCCTCCAGAAGCTCCTCGACCTCGAGCCCTGCCTCCAGACCACCTGCAAGGCGGAGTGCGCGGATCTCTTCGGCGGCGCGGGAGGGGCGGGCGGCGCGGCGGGCTCGTCGTCCTCCGGCGCGGGCGGGACGACCTCCTCCGGCGGCGGCGGGTCGACGGCGGGCGGCGCGAGCGGCGCAGGCGGCGCGGCGCAGGCGTGCACACCCAACAGCTTCCGGTGCACCGGCTCGAAGCTCGAGAAGTGCGACGCCGCGGGCGCCGGCTACACACTCTCCCAGGACTGCGGCACGATGGTGTGCGACGCAGGCGCCGGCAAGTGCACCGCGGGCGGCTGCGGCGACGGGTGGACGATCACGTACGCCATCACGGGCGGGTTCAGCATCACGGAGACCACCCTCGGCGCCGGCGACAAGAGCAACCTCCCCATCGGCCCCGGCGAGCTGCAGATCAGGTTCGACGACCAGGGCGGCGCGCCCGGCGGCACCGCGCGCCTTCTCTCGTACAAGATGCCGATGAAGTTCGACGTCACCACCTCGGGCCTGACGGTGGCGACCAACGTCGTGACCTCCGCGCCGTTCACGGACTGCGGCGTCGCGAAGGGCTCGCTCGCGAGCGCCGTCCTCTCGTGGGACACGTGCAAGTACGGCCCCACGTGGAACGTCGACAAGAACTCCTGGAAGCCCGCGCCCGACGCGGCCACGGGCCCCGGCTGCGTCAACGGCTACTCGAGCGTCGGAAACGTCAAGTGCACCGACAACTCGTTGTTTGCCAAGTGCAGCGACGGCAACCTGAAGGACGGCGACAACCCGCAGAACTCCACCTGGAACCAGCCGCTCAATTCCTTCGAGTTCTCGGCGGATCTCAAGAGCTTCTCGATGGTCAAGCTCGGCCAGCCGTCGCCGGGCGGGGGCGGCGACAAGGGCGTCGAGACGCCGAACACCTCGCCGAGCCGGACGTGGTTCACGGTGAAGGGCACCGAGACGGGGCGCGTGAAGGCCCCGAAGCCATGCTCCTGCAACTAGACTAGACTGGCGCGATGGAACGCCTGTCGGGCCTCGACGCGAGCTTTCTCTACCTCGAGACGGCGCGCATGCACATGCACGTCTCGCTCGTCGCCGTGCTCGATCCGACCGAGGCGCCGGGCGGCTACTCGTTCGACAGGATCCAGGAGCTGATCGCCGACCGCATCCACCTGTTGCCGCCGTTTCGCCGGCGCCTCGTGCGCGTGCCGTTCGATCTGCACCACCCGGTGTGGGTCGAGGACCCCGAGTTCGACATCATCCACCACGTCCGGCGCGTCTCCGCGCCCGCGCCGGGCGGGAGGCGCGAGCTCGCGAGCCTCGTCGGCCGCATCACCTCGAGCCCGCTCGACCGCGGCCGGCCGCTCTGGGAGGTCTGGGTCATCGAGGGGCTGAAGCGCGGGCGGTACGCGCTCGTCACCAAGGTGCACCACGCGGCGGTGGACGGCGTCACGGGCGCCAGCCTGCTCGCGCACCTGTTCGATCTCGGGCGCGACGCGGTGGCCGCGCCGAAGCCCCCTCCCGCCCCGCCCGACCCCATCCCGACCGATCGCGAGCTCGTGCAGCACGCGCTCCTCTCTCGCGCGCGCCAGCCCGTCGGGATGTGGAAGCTCGCGAGGCAGACGGTGAAGGCCGCGCGGGACGTGGTGCGCGTGCGGCGCGACCCGGAGACGCCCGTCGGCGCGACGCCGCTCACGGCCCCGCGCACCCGGTTCAACGGCTCGATCGGCGCGCAGCGCGCCGTCGCCTTCTCGCGGGTGCCGCTGCCGGCCATCAAGGAGCTGAAGAAGCGCGCCGGCACCACGGTCAACGACGTCGTGCTGGCCGTGTGCGCGGGCGCGCTCCGGAGGTACCTCGAAGCCCACGAGGAGCTGCCCGACGCGCCGCTCATCGCGACGTGCCCGATCTCCGTGCACGGCGCCTCGCGCGGCCCGTCGAGCAACAAGGTCTCCGCGATGTTCACCTCGCTCGCGACCCACGTCGACGATCCGAGAGCGCGGCTGCTCGCGATCGCCGCCACGACGCGCGGCGCGAAGGAGGAGCACAACGCGGTCGGCGCCGACATGCTGCAGAACTGGGCGGAGTTCGCGGCGCCGACGACCTTCAACCTGGCGTCGAGGTTCTACAGCGCGATGAACCTCGCGGACAAGCACCGCCCCATCCACAACCTCGTCATCTCCAACGTGCCGGGCCCCCCCTTCCCGCTGTACCTCGCGGGCGCGGACCTCGTCGCCATCTACCCGATGGGCCCCGTGATGGAGGGCGCGGGCCTCAACGTCACCGTGCTCAGCTACCGCGGCGCGGTCGACTTCGGGTTCAACGCCAGCCAGTCGATGGCGCCGGATCTGTGGGCGCTCGCCGAGGCCGTGCCGCCCGCGTTCGACGAGCTCGCCGGCGCGTTCTGATAGATCTCACCGCGCGGGCTCCAGGCGAAAGCACCCGTCCGGCGTCTCCTCGAGCGCGAGCGGCGCGGGAGAGGTCATCGTCAACCTCCGCCTCGCCATGGCGAGCGCCGCCCCCGTGACCGGCTCCGGCTCGGCGAGCACGACGCGGTGGGGACACGCCTCGACGCGCGAGGCCCCGCCGCGGCCCACCGTCACGCGCGCCAGCAAGCCGAGCTCGGTCGCGGGGTGCTCGCGGTGCATCTGCATCACGAGGTTGCCGAGCCCCTCGAACACCGGCGTGTCACCGACGAACGACACGCCGTGGAACACGTGCGCGTGGTGGCCGACCACCACGTGCGCGCCCGCGCGCGCCGCCGCGTGGAGCAGCGCGCGCAGCGACGGCGTGGTCGAGGCGCCGTACTCCTCGCCGCCGTGCACCGAGACGACGACGACGTCCGCCGCGCCCGACGCGACGAGCGCGCGCGTGCCCGCCTCGACGGCGTCGCGCGTCGCCTCGGCCACGTGCCTGCGCGCGGGGTGCGTCGACAGCGGGCCTTGGTTCCAGATCGCGGTGAACGCGAGGAAGCCGATCTTGACGCCGGCGCGCTCGACGACGACCGGGCGCGCCTGATCGCCGGCTTCGCGCGACGTGCCCACGTGCGCGACGCCGACCCTGTCGAGGTTGTCGAGCGTCTCCCGGAGCGCGCGCTCGCCGTAGTCCCACGCGTGGTTGTTCGCCGTCGACACGACGTCGATACCCGCGCGCGCGAGCACGTCTGCGCCGCCGGGAGGCCCGGTGAACACGAGCGAGCTCCACGACCGCACGACCTCCCCGCCCTGCTCGGAGAGCTGGCTCTCCAGATTCACGAAGCTCACGTCTGCCTGATCGAGGCGGCCGCGGATGCGTCGCAGCGGATCGTACGAGGGGTCGGCGAGGATCCTCTTGCCGGTCGCGCGCGCGAGCTCGACGTCCCCGCCCAAGAGGAGCACGGCGCGCGCTGGCAGAGGAGGCGGCGACGCGCTCGACGCCGGGGGTGACGGGAGCGCGGGAGGTGACGACGAGGTCGCGGCAGAGGACGCGGGGCCGCTCGGCGCGCTCCTGTCGCAGCCGAGCGCGACCGAGAGCGCCACGAGCGCCCCACACGGCAGGCGACGCGAGAGGCTCGTCATCGCGCCGGCGTCGCGCCTCGCTCAGCGGGAGAACCGGATGTTGAACGGGGTCGTCTGCCCCTGGGTGGGCTGCCCCGCCTTGTCGAGCGACGGCGAGAAGCGCTCGCGCAGGGCGCACGTCCGCGCCGCGCGGCCGAACCCGAACCCGGGATCGTTCAGCACGCGCACCGACGCGGGCGAGCCGTCGGGCCGCACCGTGACGATGACCTGGACGACCGCGCTGTTCTTGTCCTCCGCGTCGGCCTCCTCGGGGAAAGGGCAGCGCCAGTCGCTGTTGCGCGGCCTCGCGGGCGCGGAGAGATCGGGCCCGGGCGGAGGAGGCGGAGGCGCCGGCCGCCCGGATCCGCCGGGCTCGACGCCGCCCTGCGCGTGTCGATCGTCGACGGCGGTCTTCGACTTGCCGTCGGCCGCGGTGACGCCGCCGCGGTAGATGCAGTCGCCCTGGACGAGCCCCGGATCGGTGAAGTCGACGGGCGCGTCGGGCGGCGCCGTGAGCGTGCGCCCCGCCTCGGCGGCCGCGGGCGGCGGATCGGCCTTCGTGGGCTGAGGATCAGCCTTCGCGACGGGCCGAGGAGGCTGGAGGATCGGCGCGGGCTCGTCCTTCGGCTTCTCCTCCTCCTTCGGCTTCTCCTCCTTCGGCTTCTCCTCCTTCGGGAGCTCGATGTCGTACTGCCGCCAGAGGAACTCGTGCACGAGCGCGGACGACGCCTTCACCCCCGCGCGCAGGTCGGACAGCGACGTCGCCGCGTCGACGATCGGCGGCGCGTGCGCGCTCGCCGACACGAGGATCGCGCCGAGCAGCGCGGGGGAGAGGAGCTCGCCCTTCATCGTGGAGGCTTCGTCACTTCGACGCGGCCGGCGCCGCGCCGGTCTCCGCGGGGACGGGTGAGACGCCGAACGCCACCTTCGCGACGCCGGCCTGCTTCAGCAGGTCCATCACCCGGATGACGCGGCCGTGCGGCACCGCGCTGTCAGCCTTGATGACGGCGCGCAGCTCGGTGTTCTTCGCGTGGGCCTCGCGCGCGAGCGGCAGGATCGCGTCCTCGCCCGGCACCTTCTTCGAGTCGACGACCGTCTCGCCCGCCGCGGAGAGCTCGACCGAGAAGATCGTCTGCTGCTCCGAGCCCGTCGCGGCCTTCGGGAGATCCATCGGCAGGCTCTGCGTCACGATGATCTTCGCCGTCACGATGAAGATGATCAGCAGCACGAGGGTCACGTCGACGAGCGGCGTGACGTTGATGCCGCTGATGAGCTCGTCGTCTTGCTGGGGACCGCCGCCCACTCAGGCCTCCTGCTTCTCGACGCCCTTGTCGCTGTGGAGGTAGGCGAGCAGCTCGTGCGAGAGCACGTCGGCCCCGGCGAGCGCGGCCTTCGTCTGGCGCTGGAACGTGTTGAACGCGAAGACCGCGGGGATGGCGACGCCGATGCCGACGGCGGTCGCGACGAGCGCCTCCGCGAGGCTCGACATCACGGCCTGGGGCGCGGCGGCGCTCGCTGCGGCCGCGGTGGCCGCGCCGGGAGCGGCCTTCGCGGCCTTGCCGAGCTCGTCGAACGACTGGAGGATGCCGATGACGGTGCCGAACAGGCCGATGAACGGCGCGTTCGAGCCGAGCGTCCCGAGGAACGACAGGCGGCTCTCGAGCAGGCCCTTCTGCACCGTGACCTCGGCCGCCATCACCTCGCTCGCCTCCTCGGGCGACGTCTCTTCCGCGTCGCGCCGCATGCCCCGGAGGACGACGGCCGCGCCCGGGTGGCGCGAGCGCTTCATCGCGGCGCGCGCGTCGTCGAAGCCGCCTGAGCGCAGCCCCTTCGCGAGCGCGTCGCGGAGCGAATCGAGGTCGTCGCGACGTGACCAGAACACGTACGCGCGCTCGAGGATGATCGCGATGGAGAAGACAGAGAGACCGATCAACAGCCACAAGACCCAGCCGGCGCCCGTGCCGACCATCAGGTGTTTCGCGTTCTCGACGAGGTTCATGGTTCGCGGGGTTCCTCTTCGGCCGTCTCGGCCAGGCTTCTACGCGGCTCTTGCGCGTCGCACACGGCGTCCAGCACCGACGTCGCGTACGCCCCCCTCGCTAGCACGAACTCGACGCGTACGCAGTCCGGTCGCGCGAGCGACGCCGAGAGCTGCGCGGGGCGGAGCACGAGCGCCCTGCGCGCGCCCTCCCCGAGCGAGGCCCACCGCGCAAGGAGCGCCTCGCCGTCGGGGAGCGTGGAGAGCGCGGCGCGCTCCAGCTCGGCCGGGCGCCCCGAGGGCCAGGGCATCTTCGCGCCGAACAGCGGGCCCGTCGGCCACACCTCGCCCGCCGCGAGCCGCGCGGCCTCTCGGGCGGGATCGTCGCACGTGAACACCTTCGGGCCCCCGGCGGTGCCGACGAGGTCGCCCGGCAAGAGGTGGCTCCACGTGCCGTCGGCGACGCGCGCGTCGAGGACCTCGTGGAACAGCCGCGACTGCAGCGCCGAGAACAGCAGGCGGCGCACCTTCGGGTCGCGCGGCGCAGGCTCGGCGCCGGTCATGAACGCGAGCGCGCGGTCCGCGTTGTCGCCGTGGCGCCCGAACCGCTGGCGGCCGAACCGGTTGGGGAGCCCCTCGACGCCGATCCGGGTGAGCGCCTCGACGAGCGCCGGGCCCGCCTCGACCGGGACGTCGCGGAGCGCGAGCGCGAAGCGGTTGCCGCGGAGGTGCCCGGTCTTCAGCTTGTTGCCGTGGCGCGCGAGCTCGAGGACCTCGATGCCCTCGCCGGACAGCGCGTCGGGCGACGGCAAGGGCGCGCGCTCCGGCAGCGGCAAGGAGGCCCACTGGGTCGTGACGGCGTGGCGATCCTTCAGCCCGGCGGTGCCCGCGTCGCGCGGCGAGACGCCGAGGCGCCTGGCGAGCATCCGCACGGCGACGAGCGTGTCGAGCTCGCGCTTGCGAAACCTGACGAACAGGTGCGGCCCCGCGCCCGACGGCGCGTACGCGGGCAGCTCCTCGACCTCGAAGTCCTCCGGCGTGGCTCGGATCGTGACGGTGGGCCGCATCCACCGCCCTCTACCAACGCCGCGGCGAAGGGTGGTACATCGTCGCGCGCCCCCGATGAACAAGCGAGAGTTCGAGCAGCGGCTCGCGGAGCTCGTCCGCGCCCAGGGCGCCGCCCGCGACAACACCGGCTGCGTCTCGTGCACCGGCTGCGAGGGGTGCCGCGACGCCACGTTCTGCCGCGACTCGAAGCGCCTCTCGCGCTGCAACTACTGCGTGCGCTGCGAGGACTGCAGCGAGTCGTCGCACTGCCACGGCAGCAGGCACCTGACGAGCTGCGTGCACTGCGTCGACTGCGAGCGCTGCACCGCGAGCGCGTACCTCGTCCGCTCCTCCGGCCTCTCGGGCTGCACCTACTGCTTCGGCTGCGTGGGCCTCGTGAAGAAGGATTTTCACATTCTCAACGAGCCCTACGACCGCAAGACCTACTTCGAGACGGTGGCGCGGCTGAAGCGCGAGCTCGGCTACCCCGGGTGATGCGCGTCGTCGCGCAGCGGTGCACGGCGGCGCGCGTCGTCGTCGACGGCGAGGTGACGGGGGAGATCGGGCGCGGCCTCGTCGCGTTCGTGGGCTGCGGGCGCGGCGACGACGACGCGACGGTCGCCGCGATGCTCGACAAGGTGCTCGGGCTGCGCGTGTTCGCCGACGACGCGGGCAAGATGGCCCGGTGTCTGACGGACCTCGGCCTCGGCCTGCTCGTCGTCAGCCAGTTCACGCTCTACGGAGACGTCCGCCGCGGGCGGCGCCCGAGCTTCGACGCCGCGCTCCCGCCCGACGCCGCGCGGAGGCTCCTCGCGCGGTTCGCCGACGGCGCGCGAGCGCGCGGGGTCGAGGTGGGCGAGGGCCGCTTCGGCGCCGACATGCGCGTGCTCGTCGAGAACGACGGCCCGGTCACCGTGCTCATCGACTCGCAGCGGGCGTTCTGATTGGCTACGCTGCCGCTCGCGATGGCGACGGACGACGCGAAGCGGGCGCTCGCCGAGCTGTGGGAGCAGGTGCTCGCGCGCTGGGACGAGGCCGCGCTGCACGACGCGGCGCTCGAGCTCGCGCGCGCGAGCGCCCAGCTGCCCGAGCTCGCCGCGCGCTACCGGGCCGTGAAGGACGACGCCGGCGCGCCCGAGTCCCGGCGTGAGCTCGCGACGAAGCGCCTCGCCGCCATCGCGCTCGTCGCGATGAACACCCTCGACGCGAGCCGCTCGACCCCGCGCGCGGGGCCGCCGCGGTGGCTCACGATCGTCGTCGCGGTCGCGTCGGTGCTCGTGTCGCTGTGGGCGGCGAAGCAGGTGCTCCGCCCATGACGAGCGCCGCCAGGGGGCGCGAGGCGCTCGTCGCGCTCTGCCGCGCGAGGCTGTCTGCGACCTGGCCGCGGCTCGGGCTCGCGCTCGCGGCGGTGCTCGTCGCGCTGCAGGCGGCCGGGGCCCTCGTGCTGCGGGCGGCGGACGGCCCGCGGTTCTTCGCGGAGGGCATCGTGGCGAAGGCGCTCGGGATCCACCTCCTGCTCGTCGCGGTGCCGCTGTCGCTGCGCGCCGCCGCGGGGCCCGCGCGCCTCCGCGTGGAGCCGGCGCTCGTCGCGATGGCGCGCCAGCGCGGGCTGCAGGCGCACCTCGGGCAGGCGCTCCTGCGCGCGTCGATCTCCGTGACGCTCCGGCGCACGCTGACGGCGCCGCTCGTGCTCGCGCTCGCGCTCGCGCCGCTCACGCTCCCGGACGCGCACGCGCTCGGGCGGCGGCTCGCGGTGCTCGCGGGCGTGCTCTCGGCCGGCGCGCTCGCCGCCGCGGCGCTGACGTCGGCCGCCTTCCTCCTCGGCAAGCTCGCGCCGCGAGCGCCGCGGGGCGCGCTCGTGGTCGCGCTCGCGCTGTCCGCGGCGCTCGCGCTCTCCGACACGACGCGCCCGGCGAGCCCGATCGGCGCGTATCTCTCGCTCGTCGACGCCATCGTAGCGCACGCGCCGGAGTGACCCCTTGTGACGTCGAGCCAGGCTCGCTAACGCGCAGCTCGATCGCGCCCTCGAGGACGCGACCCCGCTGATGCCCGATCCCTGCGCCCCCGTCGCCTTCCGCGCGCTGCTCGGCGCGCTCGCCACCGATCCCGACGCGGCGGCGGCCGTGAGCGAGGCGTACGCGTCGCTCGACGCCGCGGGGCGCGACGCGTGGCTGGACGCGCTCGCCGAAGATCTGCGCCACGTCGAGGTGGCGCCGGTCGCGGCGTACGCGCCCCTCGCGTCGGTCGAGCGCGACGAGGCCCGACGAGCGCGCATCCTCCAGGCGCTCGGCGCGTCGGGCGACGCGCTGCCCTCCCGCGAGATCACCTCGGCGCTCGCGGGCGGCGTGGACGGCGACCGCGTGATGGCGCTCACCGTGCCCCTGTACGGCGCGTTCGTGGAGCAGGTGTCGTGCAGGTTCCACGCTCGCGATGGCGTGCGGTGGGCGCGCCACGCGCCGCTCTGCCGGGCCGCCGACGCTCCTCGGCCGGGCGCGCGGCTCGACGGCGCGACGCTCGAGCGGCTGCCGCCCGCGGTCGCGCTCGACGAGCTCGCCCACGCGGTGCTCGCGACCCGTCGAAGCGGCGCGCCGCTCCCGGACGCTCTCGGCGCGCTCTCCGACCTGTGGCTCCGCTGATCGGCGACGGGCGGATCTTTCCGCGTCGACGAATTGTCGACAACGCCGCGTGACTTTGGGAATAGTCAGGCCACGCTCCGCCGTGGAGCGTCCCCCGAGGAGTCTCTTATGAAGAAGGTCTGGATCGCGCTGGGTGTGCTTGGACTGTCGGCGAGCGCCGTCGTCGCGTGCGGCGACAGCAAGGTCGACACGAACCAGTTCGACAACACGGTGCCCGGCGGCGGCGGCGGCCCCGGCGCGGGGGGCTTCCCGACGTCGAACGGCGGCGGGACGGCGACCACCGGCGGCACGACCGGGGGCGGCGGGTTCGCCACCGGCAACGGCGGCTCCCCGCAGCAGCCGGGCTCGTGCGCCGACACGCCCGGCGTCGACGACGATCTCGACGGCTGGACGGAGGCCGAGGGCGACTGCAACGACTGCAACCCTGGGATGAACCCCGGCGCCATCGAGACCATCAACTGCGAGATGAACGACTGCACGAAGGGCAACCCGCTGCCCGACGCCGACCAGGTCGACGAGGACTGCGACGGCGCCGTCCTGAAGGCCGGCGAGCAGCTGCCCGCGTGCGACGACGATCTCCAGTCGAAGCCTTCCATCGACAGCGCGTTCGACGCCGCGAGGGCGATCGGCCTCTGCAAGGTGAAGGTCGAGGCGACCCCCGCCGACAAGAAGGCGCGCACGTGGGGCGTGCTCGAGGCGAAGTTCGTTCGCCTCGGCGCGAGCGTCCTCTCCGGCCAGGACACGCCGTACGTGAAGACCGAGTTCGGCATCCTGCCGTCGTTCGGCGGGGGGACGAAGGCGCAGGAGGGCAAGATGCTCCTCGCCCTCTCGTCCGGCATGGCGCGCGCGCCCGGCCAGCCCGACTACAAGGCCTTCCAGTGCAACATCGGCGGGTCCGTGACGAAGGGGACCAACGACAAGGTCCCCGCGGGTCAGTGGCCGAAGGCGGGCACCTGCCCCGGCGCCGGCGACCCGAAGGACGCCGCCGCGCTCGACCTCAAGGTCCGCGTCCCGACGAACGCCAAGTCGATGGGCTTCCGCATGCGCTTCTTCTCGTGCGAGTACCCCGACTTCACGTGCTCGTCGTACAACGACGTGTTCGCGGTGCTCGTCGCGCCGCTCGGCGGCGACGCGTCCAACACGATCCTCGAGAACGGCGCGCGCAAGGGCGCAGCGCCCGTGCTCGACCAGGGCGATCCGATGTACCCGAACGTCGCGTTCGAGGTCGCGGGCACCAAGAAGAACGTCATCGGCGTCAACAACCAGTCGTTCTTCACCGTCTGCAAGCCCGCCGCGCAGGCGGCCGGCTACACGAAGTGCACCGGCAACGACGGCGATCTGAAGGGCACGAACTTCGAGGGGCACGCGGCGTCGGCCTGGCTGGAGACGCGCTACCCGGTCACCGGCGGCGGCCTGTACGCGATGCGCATCGCCATCTGGGACTCGAGCGACTCCCTGCTCGACTCGACGGCCGTGATGGACGCCGTCACCTTCTACGCCGACGGCGGCACCAAGGTCGAGACGGTCATCGTCCCCGACCCGGAGTGACACGTTCGCGCGCCGCGAGATCGACCGTGCTCGCGCCGAGAGGGCGCGGAGAGGAGACACCGTGAACAACATCCTGATCGCGCTCGGCGGCGTCTGCTTGCTGGGCGGCCTCGCCGCGGCGTGCGGCGACAGCAAGGTCGACACGAACCAGTTCGAGAACACGCCCCCCGGCGGCGGAGGCGGCCCCGGCGCGGGCGGCTTCGCGACCTCGCCGGGCGGCGCGACGAGCGGCGGCGGGACCACCGGCAGCGGCGGCTTCGTCAGCGGCGGCGGCGGCACCTCGCAGGGCGCGTGCGTCGACGCGCCCGGCGTCGACGACGATCTCGACGGGTGGACGGAGGCGGAGGGCGACTGCAACGACTGCAACCCCGGGATGAACCCTGGCGCCATCGAGACCCTCAACTGCGAGCAGAACGACTGCACGAAGGGCAACCCGCTGCCCGACGCCGACCAGGTCGACGAGGACTGCGACGGCGCCGTCTTGAAGGCTGGCGAGAAGCTGCCCGCGTGCGACGACGATCTGCTGTCGAAGCCGTCGATCGACAGCGCGTTCGACGCGGCGCGGGCGATCGGCCTCTGCAACGTGAAGGTCGAGGCGACCCCCGCCGACAAGAAGGCGCGCACGTGGGGCGTGCTCGAGGCGAAGTTCGTCCGCCTCGGCGCGAGCGTCCTCTCCGGACAGGACACCCCGTACCAGAAGACCGAGTTCGGCATCCTGCCGTCGTTCGGCGGCGGCTCGAAGGCGCAGGAGGGCAAGATGTTCCTCGCGCTGTCGTCGGGCGTCGCGCGCGCGCCCGGCCAGCCTGATTTTCTCCCGTTCGCGTGCGAGATCGACGAGTCGATCTCGAAGGGCACGAACGACAAGTTCCCCGCGGGTCAGTGGCCGAAGCAGGGCACCTGCCCCGGCGCCGGCGATCCGAAGGACGCCGCCGCGCTCGACCTCAAGGTCCGCGTCCCGACGAACGCGAAATCGATGGGGTTTCGCATGAGGTTCTTCTCGTGCGAGTACCCGATCTACACGTGCTCGTCGTTCAACGACGTGTTCGCCGTGCTGGTCGCGCCGCTCGGCGGCGACGCCTCCAACACGATCCTCGAGGGCGGCGCGCGCAAGCCCGCGGCGCACGTGCTCGACCAGGGCGATCCGATGTACCCGAACGTCGCGTTCGAGATCGCGGGCACCAAGAAGAACGTCATCGGCGTGAACAACCAGTCGTTCTTCACCGTCTGCAAGCCGAACGCGCTGGCCCCCGGCTACACCAAGTGCACCGGCAACGACGGCGATCTCGGGGGCACGAACTTCGAGGGCCACGCGGCGTCTGCCTGGCTCGAGACGCGCTACCCGGTCACCGGCGGCGGCCTGTACGCGATGCGCATCGCCATCTGGGACTCGAGCGACAGCGAGCTCGACTCGACGGCGCTGATGGACGCGGTCACGTTCTACGCCGACGGCGGCACCAAGGTCGAGACGGTCATCGTCCCCGACCCTGAGTGACGCGCGGCGCTCACTTGCTCTTGCCGAGCAGCCAGAGCAGGGGCTTCCGGTAGAAGGTGCGCATCCTGTCCTCGGGCACCTCGTGGCCGATGTCGTCCGGGGTCCAGATGCGCGCCTTGACGCGCTCCTTCTCGAGCGACGCGAACACGCGCCGCGTGTTGTCGACGACGCCGTCCTTCTCGCCGGTCAGCAGGTACACGCGCTTGATGAGCTTCTTGTTGCGCGCGAGCTCGCTCACGCCGTCGCCGCCCCAGTAGACGTCGTTCGCCGCGAGGATGAGCCACCGGGGGAAGAGCTCGGGCTCGCGCACGCCGACGTTCATCGCGACGAGCGCCCCCTCGCTGAAGCCGATGAGCACGTTCGAGCCGGGCTTCACCCGCTTCCTGTGCTTCTCGAGGAAGGCCGCGACGGCCGCGTCGACGCTGCGCTTCGACGAGGCCCAGTTGTTGTGCCAGCCGCGCGCGCCGCCGCCGCGCGCCTCGGGACCCGACACGCAGAGGAGCCAGCCGAGCTCGACGGTGACCTTCGACCACTTCTCGCAGTCCGCGCGCGGGTCCCCGCCGCGGCCGTGCAGCCACACGATGAGCGGGCGCTGGCCCTTGCCCGAGGGCGGCACGACGTAGCTCGGCGCCTCGCCGTGCACCTCGAGCGCGGAGGGCTCGGGCGGGCGCCGCGCGGCGGACTCGGCCGGGCTGGCGAGCGCGGTGACCGCGGCGATCGCGGCGACGACGTGGCGAGCGAGCAAGCCGGGCCCATAGCACGCGGCGCGAGGCCGCGCAGGCGTCGAGGCGATCGCGCCCTTCTGGCTACCCATCGGGAGGGCGGCGCCCTATGCTCCCTCACCCGCTCCGACGCCATGCCGCCCCCCAGGAACGCCACCGTCACGTCCGGCTTCGCGAAGCTCGCCGAGCGCCTGCTCGAGGCCGGCAAGATCGACAACGCGCAGTATGAAGCGGCCGTCACACAGCACAATTCCTTCGGCGGCCGCATCGAGGAGGCCCTGCTCGAGGTGCAGGCGATCTCGGAGCCGGAGCTCTTGAAGTTCCTCGCGGCGCACTACCGCACGCGCTTCGTCTCGACCGAGAAGCTCTCGAAGGCCGACATCGACCGGCTCACGCTCGACAAGGTGCCGCGAAAGTTCGCCGAGCAGCACCAGATCATGCCGGTCCTCTACGACCCTGACTCGCAGGTGCTCAGCGTCGTCACGCCCGATCCCGACAACGTGGAGCCGATGCGGGAGCTGCAGCTCGTCTCGCAGGTGAAGGAGATCCGGGCCTTCGTCGCGCGGCCCGCCGCGGTGAAGGCGGCGCTCGCGAAGGGCTACGGCGGCGACATCCACGCGTTCGGCGTGCTCGACCGCAGCGCGCACGAGCAGTTCAAGTCGATGCTGAACGTCTACGAGCGCAACCTGATCTCCGACGAGGAGATGGCGCGCTCGCTCGCCGACACGAACACCCGCGAGCGCAACCTCTCGGGCGACGCCCTCGCGAAGGCGCCCGCGTCGAAGGCGGCGGCGTCGACCGCGGCCTCGGCGGAGAGCTACCTCGAGGTGCTCAACGTGCTCGTCAGCCTGCTCGAGAACAGCCGCAACGAGCTGCGCGGGCACTCGGGGCACGTCGCGCGCATCGCGAAGAAGCTGTGCGAGCGCGTCGGCATCGCGAAGGTCGAGGTCGCCGCGATCACGGCGGCCGCGTACCTGCACGACATCGGCAAGATGGGCGCGTACCACCTCACGTCGCTCAACGTCGCCGAGTACGAGGGGCACCGCGTCGCCGCCGAGAAGGCGTACCAGACCCCGAAGCGCCTGCTCGAGAGCTGCGGCCTCGCCGACGCGACGCTCGCGGCGATGGAGTCGATGTACGAGCGCTACGACGGCAAGGGGTTCCCCGGCGCGGCCTCGGGCAAGGACATCCCGCTCGGGGGGCGCGTGCTCGCGCTCGCCGACACCTACGCGGACCTCACCCAGAACCCTCGCAACCCCTTCCGCAAGACGCTGCGGCCGCTCGAGGCGTGCGAGGTGCTGGCGAAGCACAAGGGCACCATCTTCGACCCGAACCTCGTCGATCTCTTCCGCCTCGCGATGACGGGCGACGACGTGCGCGGCCGCCTCCTCGGCGACCGGCACACCGCGCTGCTCGTCGATCCCGACCCGGAGGAGACGACGGTGCTCGAGCTGCGCCTCATCCAGCAGGGCTTCATCGTGAAGATCTGCCGCAGCGCGGAGCAGGCGGCGAAGCTGCTGGAGAGCGAGGGCGCCGACGTCGTCGTCAGCGAGATCAACCTCGGCGGCCAGGACGGCTTCGCGCTGCTCGCCGAGGCGCGCAAGCACGAGTGGGGCAAGGAGCTCCCGTGGATCGTGCTGACGGCGCGGCAGGGGCGCGACGACGCGCTGCGCGCCTACTCGCTCGGCGTCACCGACTACATCTCGAAGCCCGTGAACCCCGACGTGCTCGGCCCGAAGCTGAAGCAGATCGTCGAGCAGCGGCTGACCAAGTCGGGGCCGCGCGGGGTCTCCGGCAACCTCTCGGAGATGGCCCTGCCCGACATCGTCCAGGTGCTGTGGCACGGCAGGAAGACGGGCTCCCTGCGCATCCGCACGAAGAACGACACCGGCGAGATCCACTTCGTGGACGGCAACATCTGGAACGCCCTCTGGGGGCGCCTGCGCGGCGAGGAGGCGTTCTACGTGATGCTGACGATCGCGGAGGGCGACTTCGCGCTGTCGCCCGCCTTCCGCGCGCCGACGCGGGTCGTCGAGCCGTCGCCCGAGCAGCTGCTGCTGGAGGGGATGCGGAGGATGGACGAGGGCCAGAAGGGCTGACCGCGCGCCTCGGCGCCCCGGGGCCGCGCCCCGCGGGGGTCGTGAGCGCCTGTCGGGGCGCTGCAGCCACAAAAGCCGCGAGGCCCCGGGCAGCGCGCCCGAGGCCTCGTCGGTGCCATCCAGTCGCTAACTGCTGCGACAGGTACAGCGCGCGCGCGTCGGCGGACGACATCGCGTAGCCGTAGATGGCGGCCTCGTCGAGCGTCCCGTCGAAGCCGTTCGCGCTGTAGCGGCAGTTACCAGACGACCCGAGCCAGTAGTTGAGCGCCCAGTTGAACCCGCTGCCGCCGACGCCGTAGTTGCTCGTCGCGCCGCCGGGCTGGTCGAGGTCGAGCAGGCCGTCGACGTAGCTGCGGAACCCGTAGCTGTGGTCGAGCACGTAGACGACGTGGTGCCAGTTGCCGTCGTTGAGCACCGTGGCGCCCGAGTAGTTGACCTCGCTCCACGCGTTGTACCGCACCGTGCCGTTCACGTTGCTGTCGCCGATGACGCGGTCGCAGCCCGAGCCCTCGACGAGCTGCAGCCCGCCGATGGCGCCGCCCTGCGCGGTCTTCTTCATCCAGAACGCGAAGGTGACGTTGCTCTGCGGGATGAGCAGGCCGGCCGCGCCGCCGCTCGAGCAGCCGCTGACGCAGCGCGGGAAGGTGGCGCGCCCAAAGCCGCCGCCCGCCGTCTCGAGGCCGCCGCCGTGGTGCCCGGTCGAGACGAACTGCGCGACCTGTCCCCCACCTGCGGCGGGCGTCATCGTGATGCCGTTGCCGGTGCCGTCGGTGCCGTCGAGGTCGAACGTCCACGAGGCGAGCGCGCCCTCGCCGACCACGAGCTCACGCGCCCACATCGTCAGGTCGCCGATGGCCTCGTGGTTGTTGCAGGTGGCGCCCGCGTTGACGCAGCGATCGGGGCCAGCCGACGGGTAGCACGACGGGCCGTTCGTGTTGTAGTCGGTGAAGAAGCGGTCGCAGTCGTTCGCCGCGATCCCGAGGGAGAACGAGTCGACGCCCGTCGCCGAGTTCGTCGGCACCGACGCGACGAGCGCGCAGGGCGCGCCGTCCGCCGCCTCGCACGTCGCGAGGAAGGAGCCCTGCGGTCCGACGAGGCCCCAGTGCTTCTTCACGTCGCTGAACGCGTACGGCGAGATGAACTCGAACCGCTTCGTGGTCTTGTTGCCCTTCAGCATGAAGCGCTTCGAGCCCGCGCCGCCGAGCGCGTTGATGTTCGCGTCCGAGAGCTTCGCGAAGCCGCCCACGCCCGCGGTCGAGATGTCGCCGGCGCCCGAGGCCGTCGGCGTGTAGCCCGTGTCCTTGTACTGGAGGATCTTGGTCCAGCCGCCGCCGTCGGTCGTCATGTCGCAGTAGACGTCGATCGGCGCCGCGCCGCCGGGGCCGTCGAGGTCGACGCCGTACGTCCCGTCGCCGAGCCACGGCTTCGCCATGTGGAGCGCGAGGCAGCTGCGCTCGGGCGCGGCGCAGGTCTTCGTCCCGCCGGCGTCGGCGGTGCACGAGCCCGTGTCGCAGTCGGCGCTCACGCTGCAGCCCTGCGCGAGCGTGCACTTCGCGCAGGTGCCGCCGCCGCAGTCGACGTCCGTCTCGGCGCCGTTCTTCGCGCCGTCCTCGCACTCCGTCGAGACGCAGAGGCCGGTGACGCCGTTGCAATTGCCGGTCGCGCAGTCGGCGCCCGAGGCGCACGCCTTGCCGACGATGCACGGCGTGCAGCTGCCGCCGCAGTCGACGTCCGACTCGTTGCCGCTCTTGATCAGATCCTCACACGAGGTCGCGACGCACTTGGTGCCGTCGCAGAACGTGCTCGCGCAGTCCGCCCCCGTCGCGCACCCGAGCCCCGTCGCGCACGCGGCGCAGCTGCCGCCGCAGTCCGTGTCGGTCTCGCTGCCGTCCTTCGTCTTGTTCTCGCACTGGGTGGCGACGCACACGGAGCCGTCGCAGAAGCCGCTCGCGCAGTCCGCCGCGCTGCCGCAGGCCTGGCCCGTGGCGCAGCCCGTCGGGCAGCCGGCGCCGCAGTCGATCGCGGGCTCGCTGCTGTTCAGCACGCCGTCCTCGCAGTGCGTGGCGACGCACTTGTTCGCGGTGCTGCAGAAGGTGCTGGCGCAGTCGGTGGTCGCGGTGCAGTTCTTCCCGTCGGCGCACGCCGTGGGACAGTTGCCGCCACAGTCGACGTCCGCCTCGCCCGGGTCGAGCGTGCCGTTCGCGCAGACCGCCGGGGGCGCGCCGCCCGCCCCGCCGCCGCCGCCCATCCCGGCGCCCGCGCCCGCCCCGGCGCCGCCGCCCATCCCGGCGCTGCCCGCCTGGCTGCCGCCGCTGCCAGCCGTCGAGCCGCCGCTGCCGGCGGTGCTGCCGCCCGCGCCCGCGACCGAGCCGCCCGCGCCCGCGGTCGAGCCGCCGCTGCCAGCCGTCGAGCCGCCGGCGCCTGCCTTGCTGCCGCCGGAGCCGCCGGTCGAGCCGCCGGCGCCTGCCTTGCTCCCGCCGGAGCCGCCGGTCGAGCCGCCGGCGCCGGCCGGGCTGCCGCCGGAGCCGCCGGGCGAGCCGCCGCTGCCGGCCTTGCTGCCGCCGCTGCCAGCCGTCGAGCCGCCGCTGCCGGCCTTGCTGCCGCCGCTGCCAGCCGTCGAGCCGCCGCTGCCGGCCTTGCTGCCGCCGCCGCCAGCCGTCGAGCCGCCGCTGCCGGCCTTGCTGCCGCCGCTGCCAGCCGTCGAGCCGCCGCTGCCGGCCTTGCCGCCGGCGGCGGAGCCGGCCTTGCCCCCGCCCGAGCCGGCCGTGGCGGCCGGGGTGTCGGAGGCGTCATCGCCTCCCCCGCACGCGACGACGAGGACGGACAGGCCAATGAACGATGTGGTGGTCAGGATGGAGAGAGAGCGCATCGCTCGATGCGAACATCCCGCGGGCGTCTTGGCAATCGTCAAGTTCGGGCGCGACGCCGCGGCGCGCCCTCGCCGCGGGCTGTCATCGCCGCGATCCGTGTGATAGGCGGCCGGCGCTCGCGATGATCACGCTCAACAAGCTCACGAAGCGGTACGGCCCGAAGGTGCTGTTCGAGAACGTCACGCTGACGTTCGACCCGGCGAAGCGCTACGTCCTCGTCGGCGCGAACGGCGCCGGGAAATCGACCCTGCTCCGCATCGTCTCCGGCGAGGAGGACAGCGATCAGGGCAGCGTCGAGATCCCGTCGAAGCTCAAGGTCGGCGTGCTGAAGCAGGACCACTCGATGTTCGACGGCGAGCGCATCCTCGACACCGTGCTCATGGGCAACCGCGTGCTCTGGGACGCGATGCAGGAGAAGGAGCGCATCCTCGCGAAGGGCGAGGCGATGACGGACGACGACGGCATGCGCCTCGCGGAGCTCGAGGGCGTCGTCGCGGAGGAGGACGGCTACACCGCCGAGTCGCGCGCGGGCGAGGTGCTCGACGGCCTCGGCATCCCGGGCGCGCTGCACGAGCAGAGGATGAGCTCGCTCGCGGCGGGCTACAAGCCGCGCGCCTTGCTCGCGCAGACGCTGTTCGGCGGCGCCGACGTGCTCCTGCTCGACGAGCCGACGAACCACCTCGACCTCGACGCCATCCGCTGGCTCGAGGGGTTCTTGACGAACGACTTCAAGGGCACGCTGCTCGTCGTCAGCCACGACCGGCACTTCATGAACGCGATCGCGACGCACGTCGCCGACGTCGACTACCAGACGGTCACCTTCTACACGGGCGACTACGACGACTTCGTCGAGCAGAAGACGACGGGCCGGCGGCAGGCCGAGAGCGACGTCTCGAACAAGAAGAAGAAGATCGCCGAGCTGAAGGAATTCGTCGCAAAATTCGGCGCGAGCGCGAACCGCTCGAGCCAGGCGCAGTCGCGCGTGAAGGAGATCGAGCGGCTCGAGGGCGGCCTCGAGCTGAAGCGATCCAGCGTGGTGCGCCCCTACGTGAAGTTCCTCTTCGACAAGCCGTCCGGGCGCGACGTGCTGCGCGTCGAGGGCCTCGGCAAGGCGTTCGGCGACAAGCAGATCCTCCGCGACTTCTCGATGAACCTCACGCGCGGCGAGCGCCTCGCGGTCATCGGCCCGAGCGGCGCGGGCAAGTCGACCCTGCTGAAGATGCTGGTGAAGGCAGCGCTCGTCGGGCTCTCCTACGACGCCGAGCGGCTGCACGGCGTGAAGGCGCTCGCCGACTACGCGCCCGACGCCGGCCAGATCGTCTGGGGCCACGACACGAACGTCGGCTACTTCGCGCAGGAGCACCACGAGGCGCTCGAGGCGGGGCTGACGGCGTACGCGTGGCTGCACAGGTTCGACACGCGCCGCGAGGTCGAGGAGGTGCGCGCGACGCTCGGGCGGCTGCTCTTCTCCGGCGAGGCGGGGCTGAAGAAGACCGACAGCCTCTCCGGCGGAGAGGCCGCGCGCCTCCTGCTCGCGAAGCTCATCCTGCTGAAGAACAACGTGCTCGTGATGGACGAGCCGACCACCCACCTCGACGTCGAGAGCATCGCCGCGCTCGTCGAGGCGCTCTCGGAGTTCAAGGGCACGGTGATCGTGACGAGCCACGATCGCTACTTCGTCTCGACGATCGCGACGAAGGTGCTCGAGCTGTCGTCGGCCGGGCCGAACCTGTGGAACGGCACGTACGAGGAGTTCCTCGAGAAGCACGGCACCGAGTACCTGCGTCGCTGACCCGCGCGGGCGTGCTAGGGTCACCGCCCCCTTGGCGCCCGTCGACCCCCTGAAGCGCAACACGCTGTCGAACGCGCCCGCGAGCGAGGGCTTCGTGCTGCGCGACAACCCGAGAGACAGCGCGCTCTCGCTCGCGTCGATCGTCGAGCCGAAGGATCTGTCCGTCGTGTTCCAGCCGATCGTGGATCTCGGCGCGGGCGGGCGCGTGTTCGCGCACGAGGTGCTGACCCGCTGCTCGAAGCCCGAGTTCAAGAACCCCACGGCCCTCTTCGAGCGCGTGGTGCAGGGCCGCTGCTGCGGCCGCCTCGGGCGGATGATCCGCGAGATCGCGGTGCCGCTGTGCTCGGGCGTGCCGCTGTTCGTCAACGTGCACCCGATCGAGCTCGTGGACGGCTGGGTCGTGCGCGCGGACGACCCCGTCCTGTCGCACGATCACGACATCTACCTGGAGATCACCGAGTCGGTGAGCTTCTCGCACTTCCAGCTGTGCATGGACGTGCTGCGGGAGCTGCGCTCGCGCGGCGGCGTGCACCTCGTCGTCGACGATCTCGGCGCGGGCCACTCGAACCTGAAGCGCATCGCCGATCTCCAGCCCGCCGTGGTCAAGATCGACATCCAGCTCGTGAAGGACATCCACCTGCACCCGCGGCAGCAGCGGCTCGTGCGCGGCATCGTCCGGCTGTGCGTCGACCTCGGCGCGAAGGTCGTCGCGGAGGGCATCGAGACGACGGACGAGCTCGCGGCCGTCGTCGACACCGGCGTGCACTACGGGCAGGGCTACCTGTTCGCGCGGCCGGCGTTCCCGATCCCCACCGTGTACTGGCCGGGGTGAGGCGTGTCGCCCCGCGACAGGCTCGTCGCGGTCGCGGTGCCCGCGCCGTTCGCGGACGCGCTGACCTACGTCGTGCCCGACACGATGCCGACGCCGAGGCCGGGCGCGCGCGTGGCCGTGGAGGTGGCGCGGCGGCGCACGGTCGGCGTCGCGCTCTCTCTGGTCGACGAGGCGCCGCGGGGCGTCGAGCTGAAGCCGGTGCTCGCGCTCCTCGACGAGCAGCCGCTCGTGCCGCCGGAGCTGCTGCGGTTCCTCTGCGAGCTCGGCGCGTACTACCTCGCGCCGCTCGGCGAGGTGCTGCGGGCGGCGCTGCCGCCGATGAGCCGCGAGACGGCGAGGCGCGCCGCCGAGTTCGTGCCGGCGCGCGAGCGACGCGCGACAGGCAAGGTGTCGCAGCGCGTGCGGCTGACCGGCGCGCCGCTGCCCGCCACCCGCGCGAAGGCGGCGGCGCTCCTCCACGCGCACCTGCGGGTCCACGGCGAGGCGCGCGTGGCGGATCTCGAGCGCGCGCTGCCGGGGGCGCGCGCCGCCGCGGCGAGACTCGTCGCGCTCGGCGTCGCGGAGCTCGTCGTGCGCGAGGACGAGGCGCGCGTGACCTTCGACGACGCCGTGGCCCGCGACGCGCCGCCGCCGCTCACCGATCCGCAGCGCGCCGCGGTGGACGCGCTCACGTCGGCGCTCGACGCGCGCGAGGGCAGCACGCACCTCGTCTTCGGCGTGACGGGCTCGGGCAAGACGGAGGTCTACCTGCGCGCGATCGCGCACGCGCTCTCGCAGGGCCGCGGCGCGCTCGTGCTCGTGCCCGAGATCGCGCTGACGCCGCAGCTGGTCGCAAGGTACCGCGCGAGGTTCGGCGACGACGTCTCGGTGCTGCACTCGGGGCTCGGGGACGCCGAGCGCCACGCGATGTGGACGCGGCTGCGGAGCGGGGCGGTGCGCGCCGCCGTGGGCGCGCGCTCTGCGCTCTTCGCGCCGGTGCCCGAGCTCGGGATCCTCGTCGTCGACGAGGAGCACGAGGGATCGTTCAAGCAGGAGGAGGGTGTCCGGTACCACGCGCGCGACATGGCCATCCTGCGCGCGCACCGCGCGGGCGCCGTGTGCGTGCTCGGCTCGGCGACGCCGTCGGTCGAGTCGCTGGAGCTGACGCGCACCGGGCGGGCGACGCTGCACGTGCTGCCGGGCCGCGCGGTCTCGAGCTCGATGCTCCCCGAGGTGCAGATCGTCGACGTGAGCCGGACGCGCCCGATGCCCGGCGGCCACCCGAGGATCTCGTCGGTGCTCCACAAGGCGCTCGTGGCGACGCTCGCGCGCGGCGAGCAGGCCATCGTGTTCCTGAACCGCCGCGGCTTCGCGCCGACGGTCGTCTGCGAGTCGTGCGGCGACGTGGCGTCGTGCCCGTCGTGCAGCGTCGCGCTCACCTTTCATCGACGTCGCGGCGCGCTCCTCTGCCACTACTGCGATCACCAGGAGCCCATGCGCGACGGGTGCGCGAAGTGCGGCGGCCCGTCGCTCGCGCAGGAGGGCATCGGCACGGAGCGCCTCGAGGCGGCGCTCGTCGAGGCGCTGCCGGGGGCGCGCGTCGCGCGGCTCGACCGCGACACCGGCGGCGGGGCGCGCTCCGAGAAGATCCTGGCGCGGCTGCGGCGCGGAGAGATCGACGTGCTCGTCGGCACGCAGATGGTGGCGAAGGGGCACGACGTCCCGACGGTCACCCTGGTGGGCGTGATCGACGCCGACGGCGGCCTCTCGATGCCCGATTTTCGCGCGGGCGAGCGCACGTTCCAGCTGCTCGTGCAGGTCGCCGGGCGCGCGGGGCGAGGCAGCGCGCGGGGCTCGGTCGTGCTGCAGACCCGGACGCCGCGGCACCCCGCGATCGCGCTCGCCGCCTCGCAGGACGTCACGGCCTTCCTCGACGTCGAGCGGCGCCTCCGCGCGGAGCTCCGCTACCCGCCCTTCTCCCGGCTCGCGATGGTGCGCGTCGACGGCCCGGACGAGGCCGAGGCGCGCGAGGTGGCGGGCGCGGTGGCGGCCTGCCTGCGCGCGTCGAGGCCCGCGCGCGGGGGCGCGGCGTCGGTGCTCGGTCCGGCGGCGGCGCCGCTCGCGAGGCTCCGCGGGCGGTATCGGTTCCAGGTGCTCGTGAAGGCGACGTCGCGGGCGGCCCTGCGGGAGGCGCTCCTCGCCACGTCGGCCGAGCGCCGCGCGGCGCCGCGCCGCGTGCGCGTCGTGGTGGACGTGGATCCCGTCTCGATGCTGTGACAAGAGGCCGCCGCGTGAAGCTCGCCGCGCACCTCGCCGCCCTCGCGTTCGTCAGCCTGTCGGCGGCGGACGCGCACGCGGTCGAGCGACAGTGGCAGGCGGGCGCGGGCCTCGGCTGGGCGCGGATCGCGCGGGGCGACTTCACCGGCTCATCGGTCGGTCCGACGCTCCACCTCTCGTACGGCCTCACCGACATGTTCAACGTCATCGCGGAGACGAGCCACGTCCCCGTCGTGCTCCGCGGCCCGCTGCCCTCCGGCGAGCGCGGAGAGCTCCCGCGCACGTTCGCGCTGCAGACGGCCGCGGCGGGCGTCGCCTACACGCTCGACGTCGTCCGGCTCGTGCCGTACGCGGGCCTGCTCGTGGGCGGCGCGAGGATGTCCGCCGGGCAGAAGACGATCGGCGCGCTCCGCGGCACCGAGGGCGTCGACACCCGCCTCGATCTGGTGCTCGCGCTCGGCGCCGACTACCACGTCACGCGCGACCTCGCCGTCGGCGCCGCCGTGCGCCTGCACGAGATGCCCGGATCGACGTCGCAATCGGCCGCGCACGTGCTCCTGCGCGCCGGGTACGTCTGGGGCTGGTGAAACACGCGGCGCCGCGTGCTAAGAGGCGCGCCCCCTCAACCGCGCGGGTCATCCCGCGCACCCTCGAAGGAGACCACCATGGCCAAATCCCCCATCGCGATCGTCAAGGAGAAGTTCGGTGACAAGGCGAAGCTCGTCGCCGCCGTGACGGCGTTCACCACCGACGACCTCTGGGTCGCGAGGACCAACACCGACAAGGGCCTCGCCCGCGTGTCGAACGCGAAGCTGCTCCGCCTGCACGCGACGTTCACGACCGTGAAGGAGAAGTTCGGCACCCGCGCGAAGCTCATCGACGCCATCCTCGAGGGCGAGAAGCGCGCGAAGGACGACGGCTACAAGGCGCGCCTCTCGAGGTACCCGGTGCCGCGGCTCTACGATCACTACCTCTCGCTGACCAAGCGCAACAAGGCCGACGCGAAGAAGCCCGCGAAGCAGCCGGCGGAGAAGAAGCCCGCGAAGAAGGGCTGACCGGCCGATGACGCGAGGGGCCTGGGCGCTCGCGCCCCTCGCGCTCGTCGCGCTCACGGCGGGCTGCGGTCCGGCGAGGCCCGCGGCCGCGCCCCCGACGGGCGGGCCGTGGCAGGCGTCGGTCGACGCGGGGCACCCGCTCGTCGGCCGCATCTGGGAGCCGGCGACGGCCTCCTTCACGTCGAGCGAAGATCTCATCACGCGCGCGGGCGCGGCCAGCTACGTGGTGCTCGGCGAGAAGCACGATCACGCCGACCACCACCGCCTCCAGGCGCGCGTGCTGAAGGGCGTCCTGCGGGCGCGGCGCACGCCGGTGCTCGCGCTCGAGATGATCGACGTCGACGAGCAGGAGCGCCTCGACCACGCGCCCGCCGAGCCGGGGGCGTTCGCGGCGGCCGTGGGCTGGGACGAGCGGGGCTTCGCGCCGTTCTCGTCGTACCGGCCGGTGCTCGAGGTCGCGCTCGGCGCGGAGCTGCGGATCGTCGGCGCGAACCTCCCGCGCGCGCAGGCGAGGGCCGTGGCGAAGGGCGGCCTGTCCGCGCTCGACGCCCCGACGCGCGCGCGCCTCGGCCTCGACGCGCCCCAGGCCCCCGGAGAGGCCCAGGCGATGGCGGAGGAGATCCGCGTCGCGCACTGTGACGTGCTGCCCCCGAGCGCGTTGCCGTCGATGGCGGCGGCGCAGCGCGCGCGCGACGCCACGCTCGCCGCCACGCTCGCCGCCGTGCCTCCGGCGCAGGGCGCGGTGCTGATCACGGGGGCGGGCCACGCGCGGCGCGATCGTGGCGTCCCCGCGCACCTCGCGCGGCGGGCGCCGGGCGCGGTCGTCGTGTCAATAGCGTTCGTCGAGGTCGAGCACGACAAGGACGATCCCGCCGCGTATGGAGCGCTGCCGTACGACGCCGTGTGGTTCACGCCGCGCCTCGACGATCTCGACCCCTGCCGCGCCTTCCGCAAGCGCGGCGCGCCCTCGCCGTAGACGCGGGTCCACCGCCGATCTTGGCCCGTCGAGGCAGGCCGGGGGACGATCGGCTCAGGTGGACAAGGGGTCGAAGCTCTTCTGGCTGCTGATCTCCGCGCTGATGGCGGCCTCCGTGCTGTTCGGGATCGGCGCCGAGCGGGGGCGCCGCGCCGTGCAGCGGGCGGCGGGCGCGACGCTCTCCACCGGCGATCTCGTGCGGCTGGTGACGGTCGTCGACGGCGACACGGTCGTGGTCGCGAAGGGCGACGACAAGGCGACGGTGCGCATCGTCGGCATCAAGAGCTTCCCGACCGACGCGGGCCGCGACGCCGCCGGGGGCTTCGGTCAGGCCGCGGTCGACGCGCTCCGCCGCGTCCTCGGCGACAAGCCCGCGCGGGTGCTGATGCACGACACGAAGAAGGACGCGAACGGGCGCCACCTCGCGACGCTCTTCGTCGACGGCGAGGACGTGGCCCTGCGGCTCGTCGGCGAGGGCGCGGTGCTCGTCTACACGGTCTATCCGTTCCCCAGCATGCCCACGTACTCGGCCGCGCAGGACCGCGCCCGGGCCGCGAGCCGAGGGATCTGGTCGAACCCGGCTGCGGCGGCGAGGGCCGACATGCTCACCAGGGAGTGGCTCACCGAGGCGTCGCCATGATGGCCGTGCTCGCGACCCTGAAGTCCGCGCTCGCGCGGCCGAAGCCGCCCGTCCGCGTCGCCGTCTCGCTGATCGCGCTCCTCTCCTACGGCACGACGGGCTTCTTGTACTTCGAGCTCCCCGCGAAGCCCGAGCTCGGCTGGGGCGACGCGCTCTGGTGGTGCGTGGTGACGCTGACGACCGTGGGGTACGGAGATTTCTTCCCGTCCTCCGCGGGGGGGCGCTTCTTCGTCGCCGTGCCGTTCATGTGCACAGGGATAGGTTTGTTGGGTTATATGTTGTCCTTCGCCGCGACGAAGATGGCGGAGACGAAGACCAGGGAGGCGAGAGGCATGGCCACGCTGTCGTTGACTGAGCACGTCGTCATCCTCAACTACCCGAGCGAGGGTCGCGTGGCGTCGGTGATCGAGGAGCTCACCCACGCGGCGTCCTTCGGCGCGGACGTCACAGTGGTCGTCGTCGACGACGAGCTCGACGAGCTCCCGGCGCCGCTCGCGGCGAGGGGCGTGAGGTTCGTGCGCGGCAACCCGTCGAGCGACGAGACGCTCACCCGCGCGAGCATCGACGGCGCGCGCCTCGCGCTCGTCCTCGCGAAGGACCGCGCCGACGTGAGCAGCGACCACCGCAACCTCGCCATCACGGTCGCCATCGAGGCCAGGCAGAAGAAGGTCCACAGCGTCGTGCAGTGCGTCGACCCGGGCACCGCGCCCCTGTTGCGCAAGGCAGGCTGCGACAGCGTCGTCTGCACGACGCAGCTGGACGCGAGCTTCATGAGCAGCGAGGCGGTGAGCCCCGGCTTGAAGGCGGTCGTCGACGATCTCGTGACCTCGCACGGAGGCCAGCAGCTGTACGTGACCCCGATCGAGGTGGCGTCAGCGTCGACCTACGGCGCGGTCGTCGCGGCGGCGGCGGCGCGGGGGCACCTGGCGGTCGGCGTGATGAGCGCGGGAGACTCTCGAATGAACCCCCCACCCTCGCATCAGGTCAAGCCGGGCGACAGGGTGGTCACCATCGGCCCGGCCAAGCTCGGCGCGCTGAAGCTGGGGTGACGCGGGTGCGCTGCCACGCGTCGCAGGGGACTCGCGGCGTGCGGTGCGTGACCAGGAGGACGTCGATGAACCCTCGTGGATCCAGGGTTGGTTGGTTGCTCATGTGCTCGATGCTCGGCGCGGCGTGCGGCGGTGGCGCCCCCGAGCCCGAGATCCCGAGGTCCACGGCCCCCGCGGTGCCGCTCACGTCCGCGAGCGCAGAGGCGCCCAGCAAGGCCTCGGTCGACCGGGCGCCCGCCGCGAGCGCCGCGGCGCGGGCAGCGGAACCTCCCGACGACGCACCGGAGCGCAGACAGCAAGAGCAAGGCGCCCCGGGGACCGCGCCAGCGGGTGGCGCGATCGACTGCAAGCTGGAGACTCCGTCGATCTCGTTCGGGCTGCGGATCGAGCGGGGCGGGGTCGTCGGTGGATCCTGGGCCAAGGCCGCCACTCGCGAGTACGGCGAACCCAGGTACGGCGGCCGCGTGATCGAGAACAGCTGGTTCGACCTGGAGATCGTCGGAGACGATGTCCGCAAGGGGACCCGTCTGCGGGTCCGCTGGCTGGGCAAGACGCTGGAGATCCGCGGGGAGAAGCAGCTCGCCGGGTGCGAACCAGAGTCACCGTGACTCCCGGGCGGGCCTGTCGCCCGGCGCGAGGCCCACGCCGGCTTTGCCACGATCGGAGCGTTGCGTGCAGAATGGCGCGCCATGCCCATGCGCGTCTACGTCCCCGTGTTCGGCGTCGCGACGACGCTGGTGCTCCTCCTGGTCCACCAGCTCGCGCAGCGCGCGCTGTCCCCGTCGCCGCTGCGCGAGGACGTCGCGAAGGGCAACCTCGCGCGGGCGCTGCTCCAGGTGGGGCACGTGTTCGGCGTGTTCCTCGTGTCGGCGTCCACCGTGGCGAACTGCGTGGAGGGCGCGGACGTCGTGCGCGACGTCGTGTGGGCGGCCGCGTTCGGCGGCATGGCGCTCGCGCTGCTCTCGCTGACGGGCCACCTCGGCGTCCGGATGCTGCTGAAGCACGAGCTGCCCGCCGAGATCGAGCGCGGGAACGTCGCCGCAGGGCTCGCGGCCGGGGGGCACTACGTCGCCACGGGGATCATCACGTCGCGCGCGATCGCGGGCAACGATCTCGAGAGCCTCGGGCTGTCGCTCGCGTTCTTCGGGATCGCGCAGCTCACGCTCCACGTCTTCATCGCGCTCTTCCGCGCGCTCACCACCTACGACGACGCGGCCGAGATCCGCGGAGAGAACGTGGCGGCGGCGCTGTCGTACGCGGGGCTCTCGGTCGCGGTCGCGCTCATCGTCGGGCGCGCCGTCGAGGGCAACTTCGCGGGCTGGTGGCCGTCGCTGCGCTCGTACGGCGCGGCGCTACAGTACGTCGGCGCGCTCTACCTCGTGCGGCAGATCATCGTACAGCTCATCCTGCTCCGCGGGGGCTTCTCGCTGCGGGGCGGCGCGCTCGACGCCGGCATCCAGAAGGACAAGAGCCTCTCGATGGGCGTGCTCGAGGCGTCCGCGTACCTCGCCGCGGCGCTCGCGGCGACGCGGCTGTGAGCGACGCCGCGTACGACGCCTTCGCCGCGCGCGTCGTCGACGGCGGCCTGTTGCTGGATCCGTGGCTCGCGGGCCGCCCGCGCCTGCGAGATGCGCCGGTGTTCGTCACGCGCGCCGACGCGGACGAGATGGCCCGCGTCGCCGAGGGCGTGGCGGCGCTGCACCAGGAGCTGGCCGCGCTGTGCGAGCGCGAGCCCGACCTGCGGCGGGATTTCCTCGGGCTCTCTCCCTACCAGGAGCTCCTGTGGCAGGCGGAGGGGCCGCGGTGGCACGCGGTCGCGCGCGCCGACGTGTTCCGCACCGACCGCGGGCTGCAGATCACGGAGCTCAACAGCGACACCCCGACGGGGAGCCCCGAGGCCGTCGCCCTGAACTCGCTCGCGCGCGAGGCGCACCCCGCGACGATCGATCCTTCGAGCGAGCTCGAGGCGCGTGTGATGGACGCGTTCGAGGCCGTCGCGCGCGCGCGGCTCGCGCCGGGGTCCCCGAGGGTCGCGGGGATCGTGTACCCGACCGAGCTGACGGAGGATCTGTCGCTCGTGCGCCTGTACCGAAGGTGGCTCCTGCGGCGGGGCTGGCGGGTGGTCCTCGGCGCGCCGGCGAACCTGTCGCGCGCGCCCGGTGATCACGTCACCCTCTTCGGCGAGCCTGTGTCGCTGCTCGTGCGCCACTACAAGACCGACTGGTGGACCGAGCGAGAGAGCGCGTGGACCGACGTGCGCATCCCGAGCGCGGCGCCGCTCGTCGAGCCGGTGACCGCGATGGTGCGCGCGGTGGTCGCGGGGAACGTCGCCGTCGTGAACCCGCTCGGCGCCGTCGTGACGCAGAACAAGCGCCTCCTCGCGCTCGCGTGGGAGCGTCGCGGGGAGCTCTCCGGGCCCGCGCGCGCGGTGCTCGACCGGCACGTGCCCGAGTCGGCGCGCCTCGAGGCGATGGAGCCCGCGCGCCTCGAGGCCGAGCAGCGAGGCTGGGTGCTGAAGTCGGACTACGGCGCGGAGGGCGACGAGGTGATCGTCGGCGCCGCGGTGACGGACGCCGTGTGGCGCGCGACGCTCAGAGCGGCGCGCCCGCGGCGCTGGATCGCGCAGCGCTACTTCCACGCCGAGGCGTACGATGACGGCGGCGTCGTGAACTACGGCGTGTTCGTCGCGGGCGGACGCGCCTCGGGGATGTACGCTCGCGTGCAGCGCGGGCCGACCGATCTCGAGGCGGTGAGCGCCCCGCTCCTGGTGACACCATGAAGAAACCAGCTCCCCCGACATCCCCTCCTCCCCCGTCCGCGTCCTGGTGGGACGAGAGCTGCCTCTCCCGCCCGGACCTCGCGCGCCGCGATCTGCTGAAGGGCCTGCTCGGCGCCAGCGCCGGCGCGGCCACCGCGGCGGGCCTGTACGCGGGCACCCAGATCGCGGTCACGCGCGACGCGCTCGAGGTGCAGCGCGAGCTCGGGTGGAGCTTCGGCGCCGCGCGGGAGCCGCTCGTGTTCGACGGCGAGACCGAGGCGCCGTTCGACCGCGCGGCGCTCGCCACCCTCGTCGCGTCGCTGCGCCCCACGAGCCCCGCGCATCGCCCGTTCTATGTCCCGACGCTGCTCGAGGCCCCGACCGCGCCGCCGCCGATCGCCCACGACGACGGCGCGCCGACGCTCGCCGAGCAGCTCCTGCCGCTCTGCACCGGCAAGATGGCGGCGGCGTACCGCCGAGGCGAGGCCCAGGCGACGCGGCTCGCGGACGCTCGGAGCACCCTGGTGATCGTCGACCTGCTCGGGCCCGAGAGCGTCGCCTTCGCGGCCGGGATGGCGCGGGGGTTCGACGTGGTGCTCGGCTTCGACAACTGGCCGCACCCGCGCGGGGTCGTGGCGTCGCACCTGACGCTGGCCGCCGCTGTCTACTACCAGCCGCGCTTTCTCCGCGCGGCCGCCGATCGCCCCGCCGACGCCCCCGCCGTGCTCGCGCTCGACCGCGCCCGGCTCGGCCCTCGAGGCGACAAGTCCTCCCGCTTCGACAACCGCTACCTCGCGTCCGTCCCCACGGTGGAGGCGCTCCGTGAGCTCGGCGTCACGCGCGTCGTGTACGTGGTGCCGGGGGACGACACGACGCTCGAGCTCGACGATCTGAACGCCGATTTCGTCGCGTGGGCGGCGGCG
The DNA here is from genome assembly GCA_020849655.1 of Polyangiaceae bacterium. Lineage (GTDB taxonomy): Bacteria > Myxococcota_A > Polyangia > Polyangiales > Polyangiaceae > JADLFU01. Next base: position 39,558 of record JADLFU010000120.1, read on the forward strand.
GGCGTCGAGGTGCGCCGGCAGCCCGCGGACGCGCTCGACGCGCCGGAGTCGACCGACGTCACGCACGCGCCGGTCGCGCGGGAGACGATCTTCTCGCGGTCCGACGGCGCGACAGAGAGGCCGGAGGGCTTCGGCGCGGTGGCGGTGCTCGTCGCCGCGTCGACGGGGCAGGCCCAGGGGCTCCTCTTCGGGATGAGCCAGCTCGGGTGCTGCGCGGGCGGGGACGACGACGACGGGTGGGGGCGCGGCTCGAGCACGGGAGGCTGACAGCGGGCGGAGTCGTGCGAGACTCCGCGCATGCACACTCGTCTCTCGCTGCTCCTCGCCCCCACGCTGCTCGCGATCGCGTGCGGCTCCGGCTCCGACGATCCCACCCCCGGCGCGAGCGCCGGTGGACAGAGCGCGGCGGGCGCGAGCGCGGGGGGACAGAGCGCCGGTGGACAGAGCGCGGCGGGCGCGAGCGCAGGCGGATCCGGTGGACAGAGCGCGGCCGGGCAGAGCGCGGCCGGAGCACCGGCCGGCTCCGCGCCGACGATCGCGGGGTGCAAGATCTTCCCGGACGACAACCCGTGGAACCAGGACGTCTCGGCGCTGCCGCTGCACCCGATGGCGGCGACCTACGCGAGCAACATGAACCCGTCGAAGGGCGTCCACCCCGACTGGGGAAACTGGTCGACCGATCACTACGGTATCCCGTTCGCCGCTGGCACGGGCGCGCCGCCGCAGAAGCTGACCTGGACGGAGAGCTGGGGCGCCGAGGAGAGCGACAAGCGTCCCTGCGCGGGGGGGGGCGGCGACTTCTGCTACCCGATCCCGCTCTCGGCCCCGATCGAGGGCGGGCCGGGCGCCGACGCCGACTCGGATCGCCACGTGCTCTACCTCGACACCGCGGGAGCGCCTGGCAACTGCACACTGTTCGAGCTGTACAACGCGCAGAACCCCGGCGGCAGCGGGTGGACGGCGGCCAACGGCGCGGTCTTCCCGCTCGGCACCAACGCGCTGCGCCCCGAGGGCTGGACGTCGGCCGACGCGGCTGGCCTGCCCATCCTTCCCGGCCTCGTCCGCTACGACGAGGTGATGGCCGGCGAGATCCGGCACGCGATCCGCTTCACGATGGTCAACACCACCAAGGGCTACATCCACCCCGCGACGCACCACGCCGGCAAGTCGAACCCCGCGTACCCGCCGATGGGCCTGAGGCTGCGGCTGAAGGCGTCGTTCGACACGTCGGCCTTCAAGGGGCCGTCGCTCGTGGTCGCGACAGCCATGAAGAAGTACGGCGTCATCCTCGCCGACAACGGCAGCGACTGGTTCATCTCCGGCGAGTCGAACGACGGCTGGGAGCCGCTGATGGATGACTTGCTGGGCGATCTCGGGAAGATCAAGGGCCAGGACTTCGAGGCGGTGGACACCGGCCCGACGGTACAGTGATCACCGAGGGCGAGGGTGTTGGGCGTGCTCCTTGGTTGACGGTGCGCGCGCAGGCTGTAACGTCGCCAGCGATGACTTCCTTCCCCACCATCGCCAGGCGATCCTTCTTCTCTCTCCTCACGCTCGCGTGCGTGGCCTGCTCGGACGGCGACGCCGCGACGGGAGCCACGCCCGCCGCCGCCGGGGGGTCCACGGGCGGCGCGGGAGGTCCGGGTGCCGGGGGGCTGTCCGGCAGCGGGGGCGGCGCGGGGGTCGCGGGGAGCGCTGGCACCGGCGGCGCCGGATCACCCAGCCAGGGCGGCTCGAGCGGCGGCGCGGGCTCGAGCGGCGGCGCGGGCTCGAGCGGCAGCGCGGGGAGCTCGGCGGGGTCGGCCGGGACCGCTGGCAGCGCGAGCGGTGGCGCCGGCGCGGGAGGATCCTCCGGCGGTGCGGGCGGCGGCGCCTGCTCCGTCCCCCCCGCGATCGCCGACACGACGACGCCCGCGCAGGCCTGGGAGTTTCACCGCCTCGATCCCAAGGAGTACGCGACCGCGCTGTGCAACGACGGCAGCCCCGGCGCCTACTACCTGCGGCCCAACACTGACAGCAAGCGATGGCTCATCTTCCTCGAGGGCGGGGGGGCGTGCCAGGACGGGAAGAGCTGTCAGAAGCGCTGGGCCTCCGTCGCGGGAGATCCCGACGCTGGCAACCATGACAAGATGACGACCGACGACGACGCCGCCGACTGGAAGAACCGGACCCCGGCCGAGGGGGTGTTCAGCGCCGTCGCGCCGCTGGGCGAGCTGTGGCGCAACGCCAACATCGTGCGCGTCGCCTACTGCTCGAGCGATCTCTGGTCGGGCGACGCGGCAGCAGTCCCGACGGCGCCGGAGAGCGACGCGCGTCACTGGCATTTTCGCGGGCGGTCAATCGCCACCTCCGTCGTCGACGAGCTCATGAAGAAGCGCGGACTCGCCTCGGCCGCCGACGTCGTGCTCGCGGGCGGATCTGCGGGGGGTGGGGGCGTGTACAGCCTGGTGGACGACATCGCGGCGCTCGTCCCGCCCGCTGCCAGGTACCTCGGGATGTCCGACGCCGGGTTCTCGGTCGACTTCCCGGAGATGGGCGCGGCCCCGGGCGACCCCACGCCGCTGCAATCGATGGGCCTCGACGGCGAGAAGACCTGGGGAGGGAGGGGCGACGCGAGCTGCTTCGCGGGGGCGGGCTCCGATCTGCTCGCCCGCGCCCGCTGTCGCTCGGGCGTCGACCTGCTCCAGCAGCGCCAGATCGCGACGCCGATCCTCACCATCGTCAGCCAGCTCGATCAGGTGCAGCTCAACCGACTGAAGGTCGGCGTGCGGGACTCGAAGAAGTGCGTGGCGCCGACCCAGCAGGAGCGCACCTATGCGCTGAAGTTCCTGGACGAGGGCATGGTGCCCGCGTTGTCCCTGGCCGCCACTGAGCCGCGCTATTCGCACTTCGCCACCTACGGCTGCGCGCATGTGCTCATCAACGGCCCCGACGACCGCGAGGACGAGTGGGTCGCGGACGGAGTGAAGCTGGCCGACGCCATCAAGGCGTTTCACAGTGATCCGTGCGCGCCGGGACGCCACGTCGAGCCGAAGAACGCTTCCATGCCGTAGCAGCCGCAGCGGCCCACGATCCGGGCCCCTCGGCGCGCCTCGGAGCGCACCCGTCGGGCGCGCCATCCTCAGCCGACACCTCGACGTCCCAACGCGCAAGAGACAAGCCGAAGCGACGGGCTGTGCACCCGACGTCAGCGCGGCTGGCGGCGCCGGCTGGATGTCCCTAGGCTGCGCCACCCATGATCCCCCTCTCGTCCCGCCTCGCCGACGCGCAGGCCCACATCTCGAAGACCTGGCGCGGCGCCCCCCGCGTCGGCGTCGTGCTCGGCTCCGGCCTCGGCGCGTTCGGCGACACGCTGGCGGGGCTCACCAAGATTTCTTACTCAGACATTCCTCACATGCCGCGCTCGGCGGTCGTCGGCCACGCGGGCAACCTGTGCCTCGGGGAGATCGACGGCGTCGCCGTCGCGTGCCTGCAGGGCCGGGTGCACGCGTACGAGGGGCACGACGCCGACACGGTCACCTTCGGCGTGCGGCTGCTCGCGCGGCTCGGGGTCGGCGCGGTGCTCCTCACGAACGCGGCCGGCGGGATCGACGCGTCGTTCGCCGCGGGCGATCTGATGCTCCTCTGCGACCACCTGAACCTCACCGGGCACAACCCGCTGATCGGCCCGAACGACGACGCGCTCGGCCCGAGGTTCCCCGACAGGTCCGCGGCGTACGATCCCGCGCTGCGCGCCGCCGCGCACAGGGCGGCGCGGCGCGCCGGCGTCACGCTCCGCGAGGGCGTGTACGCCGGGCTGATGGGGCCGACGTACGAGACGCCCGCCGAGGTCCGCATGCTGCGCGCGCTCGGCGCCGACGCCGTCGGGATGAGCACGGTGCCCGAGGTGATAGCGCTGCGGCACCTCGGCGTGCGCGCGGGCGCGATCAGCTGCGTCACGAACCTCGCCGCGGGGATCTCGCCCGCGCCGCTCGATCACAAGGAGGTCGAGGAGACGGCGCGACGCACGCGCGACGCCTTCGTCGCGCTGCTGTCCGGGTGGATCGTCGAGACCGCGGGGGTGATCGGGTGACCTCGATCGACTGGAGCTCGCTCGAGGCGGCCGCGCTCGCGGCGCGCGGGCGCGCGTACGCGCCGTACTCCCGCTACCACGTCGGCGCCGCGCTGCTCGACGACGCCGGGCGGGTGCACGCGGGCTGCAACGTCGAGAACGCCTCGTACGGCCTCACGATCTGCGCCGAGCGCGGCGCGGTGATGAAGATGGTCAGCGAGGGCGGCAGGCGCGTCGTCGCCGTCGTCGTCGTGACCGGCGGCGACGAGGCGGGGTCGCCGTGCGGCGCGTGCAGGCAGGTGCTGGCCGAGCTCGCGGGAGACGCGCCCGTGCGGATGCTCGCGGTCGACCCGGCGGGCCAGGAGACCCAGCGCGTCGACTCGAGCGTGGACGCGCTCTTGCCGCGGGCGTTTCGCGGATCACTGGTGACGGGCGCATGAGCCAGCTGCTGGTAGAGGGCGGCGCGATCGTGACGGTCGACGCCGAGGATCGCGTGCTCGACGGCGACGTCGCGGTGCGAGACGGCGTGATCGTCGGCGTCGGCCCCGACGCGCGCGCGGCGCTCGACGGCCCGCGCGAGGTGCTGCGCGCCGACGGGTGCGCGGTGCTGCCGGGGTTCGTGCAGGCGCACGTTCACCTCGTGCAGGCGCTGTTCCGCGGGATGGCCGACGATCTGCCGCTGCTCGAGTGGCTGAAGCAACGCATCTGGCCGCTCGAGGCCGCGCACGACGAGCGGAGCCTGAGGGCGAGCGCCGAGCTCGGGATCGCCGAGCTCCTGCGCGCGGGGACGACGACCGTGCTCGACATGGGCACGACGCACGGCCACGACGTCGTCTTCGACGCGCTCTCGCGGCTCGGCCTGCGCGCCCGGTCGGGCAAGGCCATGATGGACGTCGGCGACGGCGTGCCCGCGGGGCTGCGCGAGTCGACGGCCGACAGCCTGCGCGAGAGCGAGCGGCTGGCGCGCGCGTGGGCGGGCGCGGGAGAGGGTCGGCTCGGCTACGCGTACGCGCCGAGGTTCATCCTGTCGTGCACCGAGGAGCTCATCCGCGGCGCCGTGGCCCAGGCCGCGGCCGACGGCTCGCTCCTGCACACGCACGCCGCCGAGCACGCGGACGAGCGCGACGCCGTGCGCGCGCTCCACGGCGCCGACGACGTCACGCTCCTCGCGCGGTGGGGCGTCACCGGGCCATCGGCGGTGCTCGCCCACGGCGTGCAGCTCGACGACGCGGAGCTCGACGCGCTCGCCCTCGCGGGCACGCGCCTCGTCCACTGCCCGAGCGCGAACCTGAAGCTCGGCTCGGGCGTCGCGCGCGTCGCCGTCGCCCGCGCGCGCGGCGTCGTGATGGCGCTCGGCGCGGACGGGGCGCCCTGCAACAACAACCTCGATCCGTGGGTCGAGATGCGGCACGCGGCGCTGCTCGCGAAGGCTCGCACCGGCACGACGTCGCTCCCCGCGCGCGACGTGCTGCGGATGGCCACGATCGACGGCGCGCGCGCGCTCGGGCTCGACCAGCTCACCGGCAGCCTCGAGCTCGGCAAGCGCGCGGATCTGCAGGTCGTGCGGCTCGACGATCTGCACGTGGCGCCCGCGGTCGACGCCTCGTCGACGCTCGTCTACGCGTGTCAGGCTCGTGATGTTCGACACGTCGTCGTCGACGGCGAGGTGCGCGTGCGCGGGGGCGAGCTCGTCGGCCTCGACGCGGCCCGGGTCGCCGCCACGGCGCGCGACGAGGCTCGGCGGGTGGGGCTGCGCGCGGGCGTGCTGTAGCGACGCCGCGCGGCGCCACGCCCGGCTTGACCTCGAGGGGCCACCCTTGCAAGCCTGTCCCGCGTGTCCGAGGGCGGCGTGCTCCGGTTTGGCCTCGCGCCCGCGACCTGGGACGCGCGGATCGACGCGCGCCTGTCGGCGTTCTCCCGCGCGCTCGCGGCGCAGATCGGCGTCAGCGTCCTGCCGGTCGCGAGCTCCGACTACCGCGGCATCGTCGGCGCCGTCGCGCGCGGCGAGGTCGACGTCGCGTGGCTCCCGCCGCTCGTCGCGCTGCGGGGCGTCGTCGAGGGGACGCTCCTGCCGCTCGCGCTGCCGGTCCGTGGCGGCGTCTCGTCCTTCTCTGCGGTGCTGTTCACCCGCAGGGGCTCGGGCGTGCGCGCCGTCGAGGAGCTGCGCGGGCGGCGCGTCGCCTGGGTCGATCGGCAGAGCGCGTCGGGCTACCTCGTCGTGCGCGCGCACCTCGAGGAGCTCGGCGTCGACCCGGACACGCTCTTCTCGAGCGAGGTGTTCTGCGGGACGCACCCGCGCGTCGTGTACGCGGTGGCGACGGGCGACGCCGACGTCGGCGCGACCTACGCGCGGATCGACGCGGAGGGGCGGCTGCGGAGCGCGGCGTGGATCGAGTGCGATCTGCCGCTCGACGCCGAGATCGTGCTGGCGACGTCCCACGTCCCCGCGGACGTGGTCGCGATGGGGCGGCGGACCCCAGCCGAGGAGGGGCGCCGCGTGCAGGACGCGCTCCTCGGCGCGCGCCCTGGCTCTCCGCTCGCGCGCGCGGCCTCCGAGCTGTTCCACGCGGAGGGGTTCGAGCGGCCGACGTCGCAGCACTTCGCGCCGCTCGCGCGGGTGCTGCACGCGATGGGGGACCCGCGCCGGTTCCCCTCGATCCCGCCGCCGAGGTGACGGTCCTCTCACATCAGGACGAGCGCGACCCGCTGCGTGATCGGCTCATCGCAGCGATCCTTCGTGACGGTGACGGCCCGCTCGGCGGACCGCTGGCCATCGGCGCTGACCGCCCGGACGACGTACGCTCCCGCCTGTCCCCAAACTTCACACACCCGGGCGCTCGGATCGCAGTCCCGGAGGGGCGGCTGGACGAAGGCGCCCCCGTCCCGCGAGTAGGTCACCGTCGCGTCCACGGCGGCGCTCCCGTCTGGGTTCTGCACCGTGACATTGACGGCGGCGTAGGCGACGTCGAGGCACACGGCCTCCCCGTCGTCCGCGCACCCTGGCAGGGACGCGGCGCACGCGAGCGCGCCAGAGAACAGCCAGGCGAGTCGCCGCGCGCTCACGGCAGCCCTCCGGGGGGCAAGGACGAGAGCCTCACGCGCAGCACCTGGTTGGCGTAAGAGTAGTAGGCGTGCTCGCAGCTGACACCGATCGGATCGATGGGATGCGGATGCGTCGTCGGGACGAGCTTCCACCAGGCGCCGTCGGACAACCTCACGATCGCCACACCATATGTAGATCGGGTCCTGCGGGCCTTCGCCCTCCGCCGTCTTGCGCCGCCTGCCATGCGGTCGCGAACGAGCACGAGGACTTCCGCGCGATGTCCGCGATCGACAGGTCGGGCGCGTGCTCGAGCGCGGTCCACACGTCGGCGCGAAACGACGGGCCCATCAGCACGCGGTTTCGGTAGCCCGCGTGACGTCGAACCAAGACCTCCGGCGAGAGCACGTCCTCGCGTCGATCGCGCAGCGTGCCACTCGGCACTCGCAGTTTGGATCCGGAGAAGCGCTCATCCTCGCCGCGTCGCTTCATCTGGAGCTCGGTCCCCGTCGGCAGCAGATCGATCGGCGCGCCCCTGTAGGCCCTGTACGCACCCACGAGTCGCGCGAGACGGCGATCCCTCTTCAGCCATGTCGCGATGGCGCCCCAGTACGCGCGAACGCGGTCGGACAACCACCATCGGTCAAGCGGTGACCTGCCTTGGCGGCTCAGGTGCCGCGGACACAGCGTCACCAAGCTGGGCAGATTCAACGACGAGTTGAGCAGCGGCATCTGGGGAAACCTGCTGGCTCGACGCCTCGGAAAGCGCCGTCGAGGGGTGATGCACACGTGCGCGCCGCGGCCGGAGGAATCGCCTCCCCCGGCCCCCGACAGAGAGCGTTCATCGGCGTCCCCTCGCGGCCCTCACGCCGCTTTGCCTCAGAGGTGATCGCGCCGATGTACATCCTCGCGCTACATTCCCGCGCCGCCGCTTGCCCGGTTCGCTGCGCGATCCACGCGCGCCAGTCCGTCGCGCGTCCCGGGGGTGATCCCGAGACCTCCTCCTGCGCGCTGCAG
>JADLFU010000121.1 GCA_020849655.1 Polyangiaceae bacterium
GGCGCGTCGCGCTGATGCGCGATGGCGTGATCGAGGTCGTCGAGCTTGCGAGCGGTCGGACGAGGGTCTTCGACCCGGGCGACGGCGTGGCGTCACTGACGCCTTCGCGACGCGCGGTCCTCATCGTGAACGGGGCGGGCTATGCGCGCTTCGATCTCATCAGCGGCGAGCGCATCGGACCGGTCGTATCCGCCGATCCGGCCTTCGCCGAAGAGGGCGTGTTTGCGCTCGACGCCCCGGGCTTCGTCGTCACACGCGACGCGCTCGTGCGGCTCGCGGACGGCCAGAAGACGTCCTTTCCAGGCCACTGGCCGTGGAGGAACTTCATGGTCTCCAGCGGCGATCGGTACTTCGTGCGCGCCAACGCGATGGTCATCGAGGTACGCGCGCTCGGTCCGCTGTGACGGGATGGCGCCCCCGCGGGCGTCGCTCGGACACCGTCCGGACGTGACCAGCCGCGGTCGTTGGCTTCTCCGCGCGCGCAACGACTTCCTCCTCGCGGGCTTGCTTGCGTCGTTTCCAATCCGCGCCGCGCCCGATCAGGAAGCGGCCCCCGGCAGCGCGACGCATGCCAGTCCGAACCACGTGTCTGTCATACACCCACACGCCACCTCGCAAGTGTGTGCTCGCAGGTCGTCCGCGGGAGTTCCCTCCGCGGCTCGGCGGATGCCCTTGCCGCTTCCCCGACCGAAAGGCCCGTCAGATTCCCCGGGCCCGGTCTCTCCAAGGACGGGCGGCCCCGTTGGCCGCGAAGGAGGCGGCGATGTTCGGCAAGGCGATGGCGGCACTGGCGTTGATCATGGGCACGGCGGGCGCGGCGGGCGCGATCGAGCTGCGCAATCTCGATCAGGTGGACCACACGGTGCGCATCACCTCGCCGACCCTCGACAAGGAATACGAGTTCCGCGGCTGGACGCGCTCGCTCGTCATCTGCGTCGACGGCTGCACGCTCGAGGTCGCGGGTGTCGGCCGCGTCGAGGCGAACAAGGACGACATCGTCACCATCGAAGACGGGCGCGTCACGGTGCGGCACGCCGACGAGTGATCCCGCACCGGCATGCCGATCGAGCAGTGAGTGACCGCTTCTCGAATGTGACCGACCTCGCTCGACGAGCGCTCGTCAGCTCGTCGGATGGTGGCCCGGCGGTGGCGGTCAGCGCGCCGACGGGTCCTCGTCGCCGAGCCCTTCGGTCCAGAGTCGGGCGAGGTCGATCGCGACGTCTTCGAACGGCGGGAGGCTCACCGCGCGCTTCGCGGCGGGTCTCGAGACCATTCGCGTCACTCGGGCGCGTGCGACCGGGACCATCTCGACGTCGAGGTCGTCGCCCGCCCGTCGTGTGGCAGCGCATGGCGAGCCAACGCGCGAGCTGTACCCCTTCGACTGCGAGAACCATCGCGGACTGCGCTCGCGCCTGCGCGGCGCTGCTGGTGTCCCGCGGCACACACGCGCTGGCCGAGGCCGTGCGCTCCGAGGAGGCGGACGAGGCCGCGCACGAGGCGCGTGAGATCGCACGGTCGGCGTTGCCCTCAGGTCGGCGATGACCTAGACCTTGTCATCGCGCGGCAACAGGAGCTCGGCCGCCAGCACCATGCGCGCCCGCGCCCGCTCCCGCTCGAGCGTGGTCCCTTCCGCGGCGGACTCACGCCGCAGCGACTTCAGCGGCAATCCCACCTGCCCGGCCAGCGCCTCGTCCACGAGCCCAGGGCCCGCACGTAGCGCGTCACGCGTCGCGAGCACGAGCCAGTGCCGCGCCTGCACCTCGTCGATGAGCCGCACCACCGCGTGGTCGAGCGCGTGGCCCGGGCTCCCCATCAACACGGCCTCGACGCGCGAGCGCACCCCGCCACCCCGAGCACGTCGCGGGCGCGCGGTGAGCTCCAGACGCATGGAGCGTCGCCGCGAGCGCGGGCCGCATCCGCTCCGCTTGTGAGTGTTTTCTGGCGCTGGTGAGTTGCGTACGGCCGTTGCGGTCCTGGCTCAGGTCGTGCCTGCGCTGACCACCGGCTGGGCCGACCGCTCTCCGCACAGCACGACGAGGAGGTTCGCGACCATCTGCGCCTTGCGCTCCTCGTCGAGGTGTACGACGCCCTCCTGCGCGAGCTTCTCCAGCGCAAGCTGCACCATGCCGACGGCGCCCTCGACGATGCGCGTGCGCGCCGCCACGATGGCGCTCGCCTGTTGGCGCTGCAGCATCGCCTGCGCGATCTCGGGCGCGTAGGCGAGGTGGCTCACCTTCGCGTCCTCGATGACGACCCCGGCGCGCGCGATGTGCGACTGGATCTCGGCCCGCAGCTCGCGCGCCATCTCGTCGGTGTTGCGCCGCAGGGTGAGCTGGTCGTCGTGCCCATCATAAGGATGACGCGAGGCGAGGTTGCGCGGCGCGGCCTCGGTCTGGGTGGTGACGAACTTGTCGTAGTCGTCGACGCTGAACACCGCCTGGGCGGTATCCTCGATGCGGTAGACCACGATCGCCGCGATCTCGATCGGGTTGCCGTCGAGGTCGTTCACCTTGAGTCGCGTGCTCTCGGTAGCCCGCTACGCATCTGGCCGCGCGATCGCTGGTCCGCGCGCGGAGGTCCATGGGCACCTCGAGAACACCGATCCTCCAGAGCATCCCAACGCACCCACGGCCCCTTCGCGACGACGCGGCCATCGGTGCCGCACGCGATTACCTCGGCTCGCTCGGCGCGCTGGGGCTGACGGCGCGCCTCAAGCGGCTGACCGATGGGTTGCTCCACGAAGCGCGCGCGCTCTACGACGAGCTCGGGCTCGGCATCGAGCCGAACTGGCATCTGGTCTTCTTGCTCCTCGAGGCGCGCGGGGCCCTCACCGTCACCGAGATCACGACGGCCCTCGGTGTGGCCCACCCCTCGGTGGTCGCCATGACCACGCGCATGATCGAGCGCGGGCTGGTCAAGTCACACCCGAACCCCACGGACGCACGCAGCAAGCGCTTGCGCCTGACCCCGAAGGGGCGCGCGCGACTCGCGGCGGCCAAGCCGGTCTGGGAGGCCAGCCGTGCCGCGCTCGAGACGTTGATGGGCGAGACCGGGGTCGACGTGCTCGGTCTCGTCGCCTCGCTCGAGCGGGCCCTCGAGGCCCGGAGCTATCGTGCGCGCACGCTGGACGCGCGCGTGGAGAAATCATGAGCCCGCTCATCATGCGTCGCGCCACGCCCGAGGACTTCGCCGCGATCTGGCCCATCTTCCACGCCGTCGTCGCCAGCGGCCAGACCTACGCCTACGAC
>JADLFU010000122.1 GCA_020849655.1 Polyangiaceae bacterium
CGCGCGTCGCGCGGCCCGGCGATCTCTGGCTGCACGCTCGCGGCCTCCCTGGCGCGCACGTGGTCGCGCCGCGCTGGTACGCGCGCGGCGGAGGTGACGGGGAGACCCTGCTCGACGCCGCGACGCTCGCCGCCCACTTCTCTGGCGCGCGCGGCGACGCGATCGTCGACGTCGCGTACACCGACAGGAGGTACGTCCGCCGCGTCCGGGGCGCCGCCGCCGGGGTGGTCGCGCTGCAGGAGGAGCGCGTGCTGGCGCTGCGGGTCGAGCCCGCGCGTCTGACACGCCTGCTCGCCTGAGCTGCCGGAGCGCCCGAGCGACGATGTCAGCGATCCTGGCTGGCGCTCCGCGTCGCCGAGCAGACGACGAGCGTCGAGGCGATCAGGCCGGCGACGCTGCCGATGAGCCCCGTCCACCCCACGTCTCGCAGCCCCGGGAACCGGCACACGAGCAGCGCGCCGAACCCCGCCGCGGTCGTCAGCGCGGTGGTCGCCGCGCGCGGCAGCTCGCGCGCCAGCTCGCCGCGCCGGTGCGCGTCCTCGAGGAACAGCGTCTCGTCCAGCGTGAGGCCGACGAGCACGGGCAGCACCAGCGCGTCGTAGACGTGCAGCGGCACGCGGAGCGCGCCCAGCGACACCCACGTGAGCGCGAGCGAGAGGCACGCCGCGCCAAGCGCGACCGCGACGACGCGCGCCCGCCGGATCGCGATCGCGAGCGCCGCGAACACCACGAGCGCCGACAGGGGCAGCAGGCGCCCGAGCTCGCGTCCGAGCGCCTCCCGCAGCGTCCGCTCGACGGCGCCCACGCCGCTGAACTCGACGCCCGGATCGATCGCCCGCGCCCGCTCTCTCAGCCAGGGCGGAGGCGCGTCCACGCGCAGCGCTCCGACCACGTCCAGGCCATCTCGCGCGAAGCCTCGCGTGGGCAGGCCGAGCGAGGGCGGCAGCGCGGCGGGCGCGCCGAGGTCCGCGAGCGCGGGCCCGAACCTCGCGGGGTCGAAGCCGGCCTCGCGGAGCGCGATCTCGAGCTCGGGGGCGCGCGCGTCGAGCCCGAGCGTCGCCCTCGCCGCCCGGCGCCGCGCGAGCACCGCGGGATCGACCGGGACGTCGACGGAGGCGCCCTCCGCCTCGAGCGCGTCGGCCAGGCGCTCCACGCGCGCCGCGAGCGCGTCCGGGTCGCGCGCGGACAAGAGCAGGTGCTCGGGCGGCGCCGCCGGATGGCGGAGGAGCGTCGCCACGCGCGCGTACGTGCGGGTGACCTCGAGGTCGGGCGTCACGAGCGCGACGACGGGCCCGCCGAGCCGAGGCCCCACGCCGAGCGCGAGCGCGGTGGCGACGCCGCACGCGACGAGCGCGAGCGCGAGGCGTGACCCGCGCGTCGGCGGCGTGGGGGAGAGGGGAGGAGAGGCGGCGCGGCGGCGCTCGAGCCACGCGGCGAGGCCCGGCGTCCACGCGAGCACCGCGAGGGCCGTCGTGAGCTCGCCTGCCGCCGCCAGCAGGCCGAGCTGCCGGAGCGCGGGCACCCTCGCCGCGCCGAGGCACGCGAAGGCGGCGCTCGCCGTGACTGCCGCGGTGAGGGTCGGCCTTGCCACGTGGGAGATCGCGCGACCCGCGGGATCGCGGCTGCCGGCGCGGATCGCGTCGACGACCGCGAGGTGCGCGTGCACGCCCGTGTCCATCCCCACGCCGACGACCACGGCGACGAACGCCGCCGCGACCCCCGACACTCGTCCGCCGAGGAGGGGCGCGAGCGCGGCGGTCATCGCGGTGCCCGCGAGCACCGGCGGGACGACCGTCGCGATCAGGCGCAGGTTGCGGGACACCAGCGAGAACACGAGCGCCGCCGCCGCGAGCGACAGCGCGGACGACGCGGCCACGTCGCGGCGGATGAGCTCCTCCGTCTCGGCGGCGACGACGTGGGGCCCGGCCGCGCGCGCGGTGACGCCAGGGTGCTCCCGGCGCACGGCCTCCGCCGCGAGCAGGAGCGACCGCCGCGCCCGGGCCGCACCGGCGCCGTCGAGCACGTCCGCGTCGGACGGGTAGAGCACGATCCTCGCCTCGCCGTCGTCCGATCCGAGCGCCGGGCCGGCGCGCGCGCGCGCCGTCACGAGCTCGGCGAGCCGCAGCGGATCTCGCCGGAGCGCCTCGGCCATCGCGCCGCCGCCCGGCGCGAGCAGGAGCGCCCTCGTCTCGCGCAGCCGCGCCCGCATCCCGTCGGGAGAGAGCGCGCGCTCGAGGGCGCCCAGACGCTCACCCCGCGCGAGCAGCATCCACGCGGTCGGCGGGGCGTCCGGCGGCGCCTCGAGGCCGCTCACCGCGCCCGGCGCCGTCGCGGCCGCAGTCCGCGCCGCTCGCTCGACCTCTCGCGGATCTGCCCCTTCGAGCAGCAGCAGATCGGGCTCGCTCGCGCCGAACAGGCGCTCTCTCCTCACGAACGCGCGCGCGTCACCCTCGTCCGGCAGGAGCGCCGAGAGCGCGCCGCTCGGGCGGACCCACAGGGCCGTGACGACGATCGAGGCCGCCGAGAGCGCGCCGACGAGCCAGGCCCAGCCCCCGCGCGCGGTCACGGCGCGTTCGCCGCGGGGATGCGGCTCACCTTCACGCGCACGATGCGCCGACGCACGACCAGCAGCACCTCCGCCCGCACCCGGCCGAGGTCGACGACGTCCCCACGCCGGGGGATGCGACCGAGCGCGGCCAGCACCGACGCGCTGATCGTCTCGCCCTCGTCGTGCTCTCCGACGTCGAGCCCCTCCGCCACGAGCTCGTCGAGCAGCACGCCGCCGTCGACGTCGAACACGTCGTCCGCGCGCCGCTCGATGCGCTTGATCTCCACGTCGAGCTCGTCGCGGATCTCCCCCACGATCTCCTCCAGCAGGTCTTCCATCGTGATGAGCCCGGAGACCCCGCCGTACTCGTCGACGACCATCGCGAGCGGCGTGTTCGCGTGCTGCATGGCGCGGAGGACGTTCACGAGCTCCTGCGTCTCCGGGACGAACAAGACCTCGCGCCGCAGCCCCTCGAGCGACGAGAGCTCGAGGTTGTGCGGCGCGCGGAAGAAGTCCTTCACGTAGACGTAGCCGACCACCTCGTCGAGCGCGGCGCCGTTCGTCAGCGGCATGCGCGAGTACCCTTGTCGTGAGAATTGTTCCGCCGCGCGCCGGCCGTCCGAGCCCACCGGCAGCGACGCGACGTCGACGCGCGGCACCATGACCTGCTTCGCCGTCCGCCCCGCGAAGCGCAGCATGCGCCGCACGATCTCCTGTTTGTCGACGGCGCCCTGCCCGCGCGCGACGTGCAAGGTGAGGATGCCGAGGATCTCCTCCTCCGACAGCTGCGCCTCGGCGTGCGCGTCCATCCTCATGCCGAACAGGCCGAGGATGAGCCGCGACGAGCCCTCCAGCACCGCGAGGAACGGCCACATCGCGTAGTAGCCCACGCGCAGCGGCCACACCGACAGCTCCGCGATCTGCCGCGAGCGCTGGATGGCGAGCAGCTTCGGCACGAGCTCGCCGAACAGCACGTGCGCGAACGTGAGCAGCGTGAACGCCGCCACCGAGAGCGTGACCTTCGCCCACGCGGGGGGGCTCGCGCCGAGCATCCCCTCGAAGAGGTGCACGACGGCGGGCTCGCCGACCCAGCCGAGCCCGAGGCTCGCGAGCGTGATGCCGAGCTGCGTGACCGAGAGGAACCGGTCGATGCGCGCGACCGCCTGCGCGACGAGATCGTCCTCGCGGACCTGCCGCCCCGGCTGGTGCGTCGCGCGCAGCTTGACGAGCGCGAACTCGGCCGCGACGAGCGAGCCGTTGAGGACGATGAAGACGATGACCGCGAGGATGCCGAGCACGTGAGGAGCCCCGAAAGCAGCGCCCCCCTCTCGCCGCGCGAGAGGAGGGCCAAGGACCGCGAAGCGCGTAAAATCGCGCGCTAACTCGACGATGTGGAACTCGACGCGGCGGTTCTTCTGGCGACCCGCGTCGGTGTCGTTGGTGTCGATGGGCTTCTCGGGCCCGAAGCCCTGCGCGGTCAGGCGATCGGCGGCGATCCCGTGCTCGACGAGGTACTTCAGCACGCTCTTCGAGCGATCGTCGGAGAGGCGCATGTTCATGTCCTTCGCGCCGCGGCTGTCGGTGTGGCCCTCGATGGAGACCTTCTTGATCGACGGCGTCGCCTTCAGGAGCTGCGTGATCTCGTCGAGGATCGGGAAGCTGACCGGCTTGATGGTCGCCTTGCCGGTGTCGAACTCGATCTTCTTCAGGATCTGGATCTCGCTCGAGCCCTCGACGCGGCGGATGAACTGCGGGCAGCCGTTCTGCTTCGGATCCTTCGAGGGCTGGCCCGGCTCGCGCGGGCAGGCGTCCTTCACGTCGGGGATGCCGTCGCCGTCGACGTCGTCCTCGGGGCAGCCGTCGGTGTCGTCGATGCCGTCCTTGTCCTCGGGGACGTCGGGGCACTTGTCGTCCTTGTCGGGGATGCCGTCCTTGTCGCGGTCGGGGGGCAGCGGGCAGCCGTCGTTCGGGTCTGGCGGCTGCTTGTCCTCGGGGACGTCGGGGCACGCGTCGATGGCGTCGGGGATGCCGTCCTTGTCGCGGTCGGCGCCGTGCTCCTCGACGCGGTCGTCGTCCTTCGTGAACTTGCGGCCCGGCGACGTGGGCGCGGTGTTCTTGAGGTCCCACCAGCCGCCGATCTGGGCGATGACGCGGAAGTCGGGCGCGGAGTAGCCGGGGACGACGAGCGTGCCCGCCCCGCCCGAGGCCCACACCTTCTGCTCCTCGCCGAGCGCGACCCGCACCTCGCCGAGCCACTCGATGGGCGTGTAGCGGCGCTTGAACGTCGTGCTCTGCCCCTCGAGCGTGCCGATGCGCTCGCTCTTCGACAGGCCCGTCTGGCCGTACAGCTCGCCGCCGACGCGCACGCGCCCGCCGCGGAGCGGCAGGAACAGCGCGAAGCCGAACGTCAGCTCGTTCGCGAACGACAGCTCGGCCACGCGGTGCCGCTCGCGCATGTGCACGCCGAAGGTCTGGTCGAGGATGAACGGCCCGACCTTCTCCTCGAACGTCGTCTGGAGGAGCGCGTGGCCGCCCGCGTCGCCGGCGAACGAGAGCTCGTTGCCGGTCGGGAGGAAGTACGTCGCGTTCATCCCCCACGCGAAGCGCTTCGAGTCGGAGGTGTACAGGATCACCCGCCCGTCGAGCCGCAGATCGCCCGGCGCGGACTTGCGCGACTGGATGCCGCTCGCCATCGACCGCGTGGGATCGTTGGTCTGCGAGTTGATGCGCCCGCTCGGGTTGTTGGTCGAGTTGAGGAGCGTGACCGGCAGCGTCATCGACAGGCTGAACCTGCGCAGGATCTCGGCGCCCGCGGTGAAGTAGCCGTTGACCTGCCGCGCGACGGGCGCGCCCTCGGTCTGCTGGACGGCGCCGTTCGACGTGATGTCGGTGATGTGCAGCGGCCGGTTGATGTAGTCGCCGGTGAAGCTCCCGAAGAACCGCGTGCGCTCGTGCATCACGGGCCGCGGCGTCGCGAAGCCGTCGTCCGGGTTGGGGGCGAGGATGAGCCGGTCGGCGGTGTAGCCCACCTGCTGCGCGGCCGCCGCGCCTGAGCAGAGCGACGCCGCCGCGAAGGCGAGCGAGGCGAGTCCGAGGGAGCGCTTCATGGTCATGTCGGGGGGCGCAACGTAGGTTGCTCGTCGAGAATTAGGAAGCGTTTCCCGCGGCGTCCCGCTACACCCGCGGGTCCTGGGGCTGCGGGTCGGCGTCGCTTTTGCTTGACGTGCGCGCCGTCTCGAGGCTAGAGCACGCGCCCCGTTCCGGGAGCCTAGCCATGAAGCGCACGTACCAACCCCACAATGTGAGCCGTCTCCGCACCCATGGCTTCCGCGCCCGCATGGCGACCGTCGGCGGCCGCAAGGTCGTCAACAACCGCCGCCGCAAGGGCCGTCATCGCCTTGCCGTCGGCGTCTACAAGAAGTGATCCCCCACGCGCGGCGCCCGCGGCGCCCGGCCTCGAGCTGGGCCGCGCGCGGCGCCTGCGCAAGCGTGGGGAATTCGTCGCGGCGCAGGACACGGGCGCGCGCGCGACGCTGCCGCATCACGTCTTCTTGTTCGCCCCTTCCGTCGCCGCGCTCCCGCGCCTCGGCGTGACCGCGTCGAAGCGCCAGGTCGGGTGCGCCGTCGCTCGCAACCGCGCGAAGCGCCTGATCCGCGAGGCGTTCCGCGCCGAGCCCGCGATGTTCCCGCCCGGCGCGGACGTCGTCATCATCGCCCGGACGGGCGCCGCGGGCCTCACGCTCGCCGAGGTCCGCGCCGAGTGGCGCCTCGGGCTTCGGCACCTCGAGCGGGCGCGCGCGCGCTTGCGACCCGCGCGGGAGAGGTTACGAACACGCGCTCGTGGCGAAGCTCCTGCTGCTCGCGCTGATCGGCTTCTATCGCCGCTGGCTGTCGATGTTCCTCGGCGGTCAGTGCCGGTTCTACCCGTCGTGCTCCGCGTACGCCGAGGGCTGCGTCGAGGCGCACGGCGCGCTGCGGGGCGGGTTGCTTTCGGTCGTGCGGCTGTGTAAGTGCCACCCCCTGCATCCGGGAGGGTTCGACCCGCCGCCCAGGGCGCGCATCCCCTCCAACCCCTGACCGCCGCCGCTTCATGGATCGAAGCTCCATCCTCCGTTCGCTCGCCATCGCCGGCGTCATCACGCTGCTGCTCTACTTCGGCTTCACGCATTTCGTGGGCGGGGACGGCGGCAAGCCCGCGCCGCCCACCGCGGAGCTGTTCCGCGCGCCGGAGGGCCGCGCCGCGCCGACGTCGAAGAAGGCCGAGGAGACGTACTGCGAGCTGAAGGGCAACCGCTTCAAGGCGGTGACGACGACGCGCGGCGCCTCGCTCGAGCACCTGTACCTCGACGACGCGAAGTACAAGGAGGGTGGCAAGCCGCTCGACCTCGTGACGACGCCGGACGTCGAGTACCAGGCCCTCCGCGTCGATCTGTCGAGCCCGTCCGCGAAGGACCAGGTGAAGTACGACTGGTTCGACTGGAAGCTCGCGGAGCGCTCCGACACCTCGTGCTCCTTCGTCTACGAGGACGATCACGTCGCGCTGAAGAAGGTCATCCGCGCGGGCGAGCGCCCCTACGAGCTGTCCGTCTCCGTCACCGTCGAGAACAGGAAGCAGGAGAAGGCGACGCACCGCCTCGCGATCGACAACCCCGCGTGGCGCTACGAGCGCGAGGTCGAGGGCGGCTTCGGCAGGCAGTCGCCGTTCGTGACGACGGTCGAGTGCGTGCGCGAGAGCACCGTCGAGGAGAAGACCGCGCACGACTTCACCCCGAAGGACTTCGAGAAGAACGAGTACCGCGAGGGCTGGTACACGATGGCGCCCGTCTCGTTCGCGTCGACCAGCAACTTCTACTTCGCGCAGGCGCTCGTGCCGCTGTCGGGGCCGGGCCCGGCGGGCTGTCAGCTGCGCGTCACGCCCTACGACAAGACGGGCGCGATGTACCGCTCGCGGCTGTTCTGGCAGCCGAAGGAGCTCGGCCCGGGCGAGAAGCAGTCGTACGAGGCGCTCGCGTTCTTCGGCCCGAAGGAGCGCGACGTCCTCGCGGCGGCGGGCGGCGGCCAGCACCACCTGTCGGAGCTCATCAAGCTCGGGAAGTTCGCCTTCATCGCGAAGTACCTCGTCTGGTTCCTCATCAAGATGCAGGGGCTGTCGGGCAGCTGGGGCATGGCGATCGTGCTCCTGACGGTCGCGGTGCGCACGGTGCTGTTCCCGCTCACGTGGAAGAGCATCCAGTCCGGCGCCGCGATGAGGCGCATCAAGCCCGAGATCGACGCGCTCAACGAGAAGTACAAGGACGACGCGCAGCAGAAGCAGCTCGCGACGATGGAGCTCTACAAGAAGCAGGGGGTGAACCCGTTCGCCGGGTGCCTGCCGATGCTCGCGCAGATGCCGGTGTGGTTCGCGCTCTACACGTCGCTGCAGACGGCGGCGGAGCTGTTCCACACGCCGTTCCTGTGGTTCAAGGATCTCTCCGCGCCCGACACCATCCACGTCGCGTCGTGGGATCTCCCCTTCGTGTTGCCGTGGCTGCTCGGCGCGACGAGCTTCCTGCAGCAGAAGATCATGCCGCCGGGCCAGATGGACCCCGCGCAACAGAAGATGATGATGTACCTCATGCCGTCGATCTTCACGGCGATGATGCTGTTCCTCCCGTCCGGCCTCGGCGTCTACATGTTCACCAACAGCGTGCTCGGTATCGTCCAGCAGCTCGCGGTCGAGCGGTACTACGCGAAGCAGGCGCCGAAGAGCGGCGACATCGAGGTGCGCGACAAGCCCGCGGACGACTCGCTCGCCACGAAGAAGACTTGAGGGGAGGAGCGTCCTCCCCCCGCCCCGGAGACACGACAGTGAGCAACGATCAGAACCGAGACAACGATGACGCGCCCTTCGTCGAGGACGGGCGCGCCGAGAAGGCCACCCTCTTCCTGCGCGGCCTGCTGCAGCGCATGGGCATGGAGTGCGACGTCGAGCTCGAGGAGCCCAACGAGGACGACGACGAGAGCGACATCTGCCTGCAGATCGAGGGCCCCGACGCGGGCCGCGTGATCGGCAAGAAGGGCCAGACGCTGACGGCGCTGCAGTACGTGCTCTACCGCGTCGTCAACCGCGCGAACCTGCCGCGCCGGCACGTCACCGTCGACGCCGAGGGCTACACCGAGCGCCGCGAGGAGACGCTGGCGTCGATGGCGACGCGCCTCGCGAACCAGGCCATCGCGGACGGCAAGATCATCACGTTCGAGCCGATGAACCCCCGCGACCGCCGCGTCGTGCACCTCGCGCTGCAGGACATCGAGGGCGTCGTCACCCAGAGCCAGGGCGAGGGCTCCGATCGCCGCGTGCAGATCATCCCCGTCCGCAAGGATCCAGCGCCCCCCGCGGACGCCTGACCGAAATCCATGCTGAGCGCCTCCCTCCCGGCGCGCGCCCTCGTTTGCCGCTCTGCGCGCCGGGTGATATGGAGCCCGGACCATGGGTCGAATCGGTGCTGGTGAAATCGTCGTCCTCGCGCTGATCGCGCTGGTGCTGTTCGGCGCGTCGCGCATCGCCGACATCGGCAAGGGCCTCGGCGAGGGCATCCGCAACTTCAAGAAGGCCATCAAGGACGACGACGAGCCGAAGCAGCTCACCGAGAAGACGGACGAGAAGAAGGCGTGAGCCACGTCGCCGCCACCTCGCGGAACCTCGCGAGCTTGGGCGGCAGGTGGCGACCCGACGCGTGGACGAAGTAGAGCGACGCGCCTCGCTGCTCCCACGCCGGCAAGAGCGGCACGAGCCGGCCCGCGGCGACCTCCCGGGGCACGAGCGCCCGCGGGAGCAGGCCGACGCCGGCGCCCTCCATCACCGCCGCGAGCACGAACGAGTAGTCGTCGGCGAGGATGCGCCCCGCGACGTCCACCGCGAGATCGCCGTCGGGGCCCGTGAGGTGCCACCGCGCGCCGTGCGGGCGAAACAGCACGGCGTCGTGGCGGCAGAGATCGCGCGGGTGCCTCGGGCGGTCGCGCCCCTCGAGGTAGCTGGGCGCGGCGAACACGCACGCCTCGAGCGTCGTCAGCTTGCGCGCGATGAGCGACGAGCCGCGCAGCCGCGCGGTCGCGCGGAGGGCCACGTCGAACCCCTCGGCGACGAGATCGACGGCGCGGTTCGTCAGGCAGAGCTCGACCTCGACCTCCGGGTAGCGACGCGTGTAGTCGAGCACGACCGGCGAGAGGAGCTGCGCGCCGAGGTCCGCGGGGGCGGTCACGCGGAGGCGCCCTCGCGGCTCGCCGCGCGCCCCCGCCATCGCGCGGCCCGCCTCCGACAGCGCGGCCAGCGGCCCGGAGATCCGCGCGTACAGCTCGCGCCCCTCGCTCGTGACCCTCATCGCGCGCGACGTGCGGTGCAGGAGCGCGGCGCCCACGCTCGCCTCGAGCCTCGAGACGGCGCGGCTCGCGGTCGACGTGGGCACGCCGAGCTCGCGGGCCGCCGCGGCGAAGCTCCCGCGCTCGACGATGCGCGCGAACAGCGACAGATCGTCGAGGTCGAGCGCCAACGGGCCGAGTCTAGCTCACGCCTTCTGCTTCACGAGCGAGACGTCGATCGAGATCTTCACGTCGTCGCCGACGAGCACGCCGCCCGCCTCGAGCGCGGTGTTCCACGTGATGCCGAACTCGCTGCGCTTGATCGTCGCGGTGGCCGACGCGCCGACGCGCTGGTTGCCCCACGGATCGGCGTGCGCCGCCGTCGGCCCGTCGACCGCGAGGGTGATCTTCCTCGTGACGCCCTTGATGGTGAGGTCCCCGTCGACCGCGAGGCCGTCGCCCGCGCGCCGCACCGCCGTCGAGCGGAAGGTCATCTTCGGGTGCGTCTCGGTGTCGAAGAAGTCCGCGCTGCGCAGGTGCGCGTCGCGCTTCGCGTCGCGGGTGTCGATCGAGGCGAGCTCGATGTCGACCTCGACGGACGCTCGCTCGGGGGCGTCGGCCGAGAACCGCGCGGCGCCGGAGAAGCGCTCGAACTCGCCCTTCACGTTGCTGATCATCATGTGGCGCACGCTGAAGCTCACGCTGCTGTGCGAGGTGTCGATGGCCCAGGTGGTGTCTTGGTCGGACATGGTGGACCCATGGATGCGCTCGGCCCGAGGTGGGCGCCAGGGGCTCACGTCGCAAGACACCGTTGCGCCAGCGCAACGATCGCCCGCGCGCCCGCCCACGCGTCATCGCCCGTGTTCGGAGCGTCGCAGAGGGCGTCGATTGGTGGTGGGCCCAGCGGTCGGCGCGCGCCCGCGACACGTCGTTGCGACGTCGCAACCACGGGGGCCGAGCCCGCGAGGGGCGGCGTACGTGGTTCTCGCTTGACACGCCGGGCGGCGCTCTGCGATACAGCCGCCCCTGTCCTTGCGCCCATAGCTCAGCTGGATAGAGCACTGGTCTACGGAACCAGTTGTCGGAAGTTCGAATCTTCCTGGGCGCGCCAGCTGCCTCCGTGACACCGCTCCCACGTGGCAGCCTCCGGAGCCGCTGTCGCCCACGGCGCGAGTCCCGCGTTGCTGACAGCCTTCGCCGCGTCGCGGTAGGCTGGCCGACGCCCAGATGACGCGCCCGCTCGGATCGACCCTCGCGACGCTGCTGCTCCTCGTGTCCGCCTGTGGCGGGGGAGCCGACTCCACCGAGACGCCCGCGCCCGCAGCCTCGGCGGGGAGCGGCGGCTCGAGCGCGGCCGGCGCGGGAGGCGCGGCGCCGGCAGGCGCGGGCGGCTCGGCGACCGCCGGCACCTCAGGCAAGGCGGGCGCGGCGACGGCGGGAGCGAGCGGCGCGGCGGGCAAGGCGGGCGCAGCGAACGCGGGCGCGGCGGGCAAGGCGGGCGCAGCGAACGCGGGCGCGGGCGGCGCGGCGGGCAAGGGGGCCGCGGCGACGGCGGGCGCGGCAGGCAAGGCGGGCGCCGCGAGCGGGGGCGCGTGCGGCTGTCTGCTGGGCGACGGCCCGTACTGCGGCGCGCGCGCGAAGGCGGAGGCGGCGGCCGCGGGGTGCGAGATCGACGCGCTCGCCGGCCACGGCGGCGATCTCCTGAAGTGCGACGGCGGCGCGTGGTCCGTGCTCGAGGACTGCGCGGGCGCGTGCAAGTACGCCGCGGGCTCGAGCAAGCTCGACGACGCGTGCGAGCTGCCGGTCTGCGACTGCTTCGTGAAGGTCGCGTGGTGCGGCTCCGGCGTGGCGAAGGAGGCCGCGAAGATGGGGTGTCGCGTGCCGCTGCTGCCGGCCCACGACGGCGACATCCTGCACTGCCCCGGCGGCGCCTGGGCGGTGAAGGAGGACTGCGACAGCGGGTGCGTCGAGGCGCCGAGCGGGACGCCCGACTCGTGCAAGGGCTCGTCGGACTACCACGCGCCGTTCGCGTGCGGCACGACGCGCACCTGCTCCAACGGCAACCACACGTCCCTGCACGACGGCAAGGATGAGTACGCGTACGACTTCGGCATGCCGATCGGGACGTCCGTGCGCGCGATGCGGGGCGGCACGGTGCTCGCCGTCCGCTACGTGTCGAAGCCCGGCAGCCCCTGCTACGACGGGGGCGGCGCGTCGTGCGCGAACTACGCGAACACCGTCGAGGTGCGCCACCCGGACGGCACCGTCGCGCTCTACATGCACCTGTCGACCCCCACCGTCTCGAAGGGCGAGACCGTGAAGGCCGGCGACGAGATCGGCAAGTCTGGCAACTCCGGGTACAGCACCGGGCCTCACTTGCACGTGCAGATCCAGGGCGCGTGCGGCATCTGGTGGTGCCAGTCGGTGCCGTTCACGTTCGCCGAGGACGAGACCGTCTCGGCCGGCACGGCCGTGAAATCCGGGAACTGCCCCTGACGGCCGTGGTAGAAGCGCGGGGCCTCGCGAATGCAGCCAGACCCGCGACCGAAGCTCCAGAGGCCCGGCGAGGAGCTCGTCGGCACGGTCCTCCGTGGCAAGTGGCACGTCGACGCCGTGCTCGGCACGGGCGGCATGGCCACGGTCGTCTCCGCGACGCACAAGATCAACGGGCGGCGCGTCGCGCTGAAGCTCCTGCACCGCGTGTTCGCCGGCGATCCCGCGGCGCGCGAGCGGTTCTTGCGCGAGTCGTACCTCGGCAACAAGGTGCCTCACCGCGGGCGCGTCGAGGTGTTCGACGACGACGTGACCGACGAGGGCGTCCCGTTCCTCGTGATGGGGCTGCTCGAGGGCGAGACGATCGCGCAGCTGCAACGGCGGCTCGGCAAGCGCCTGCCGATGGAGCTCGCGCTCGATCTCGCGGAGCAGCTGCTCGACGTGCTCGCGTCGTGCCACGAGCACGCCGTGCTGCACCTCGATCTGAAGCCCGCGAACGTCCTCGTGACGCCCGACGGCGTCGTGAAGCTGCTCGACTTCGGCGTCGCGCAGCTCCGGGACGACGAGGACGAGGCGCGCGCGGGGATGGCCCTCGGGACGCCGTCGTTCATGTCGCCCGAGCAGGCGCGCGGCGAGGCCGACAAGCTCGACGGGCGCGCGGACATCTTCTCCGTGGGCGCGATGCTCTACTTCATGCTGTCCGGTGTGCGGCTCTACAAGGGGCTCGACACCGACGAGGCGATGAACCGCTCGGCGTCCTGCCAGGCGCCGTCGCTCGCGGAGATCGCGGCCGATCTGCCCCGTCCGGTGGTCGCGATCGTCGATCGCGCGCTCGCGTTCGAGCGGGAGCGGCGCTTCTCGTCGGCCGCGGAGATGCGCGCGGCGGTGCTCGCGATCCTCTCCACGCTGCGCGCCCGCGCGTCCGGGCGCACGCCCGTCCCGCCGGCGCCGGTCGCGTCGGCGGCGGCCACGCTCCAGGGCGACGGGCAGCAGGCGGCGGTCGCGGCGCCCCGCGAGGCGGCGGCGTTCTCCGGTGATCTGTCGCGCTCGCCGCTGCCGCACCTGCTGATCAACCTCCTGCAGCGGGGGATGACCGGCGCGCTGTCGCTCGTCGAGGGCTCAGGGGCGCGGCACTGGATCTGCTTCGTCGAGGGCGCAGCGCACAAACTTCACAGCTCCGCCACCCGCGACGGCGCGCCGCTGCTCCTGCGCATCGCCGCGCTCGGGGGGCTGCCGCCGGAGACGCGGTACGAGTTCTTCACGGATCACGACGCGCTGCCCGGCGCGACGCCGCTGCCGACGGAGCCGCTCGCCGTGATCTTCCGCGCGATCATCGCGTGGCGCGATCCGGCGCGGAAGTCCGAGTCGCTGAAGCGCCTCGGCGAGCTGCCGCTCGCGCTGCACCCGGCGGCCGCCGTCGCGCGGTTCGGCCTCTCCGCGCGCGAGCGCGCGACGCTCGCCGCGGCGCTCGACCGGCGCCTGTCGTACCCCGAGGCGAGCCGCTCGACCGACGATCCCGACACGTTGCGCGACGTGCTCTACACGCTCGCGTTGATGCGGCACCTCGACCTCGGCCCCGCGCACTGGCCGTTCGGCGTCGCGCGCCCGGCGTCCGACCCTCCCGCGTCCCGCCAGCGCCCGACCGACGGGCGCGCGCCCTCGCCCGGCGTGACGCCGTCGCGATCGCGGCCAGGGCAGTAGCGGTGCCGTCCGCGGACGGGTGGCTCGTCGAGGCCGCGCTCGCGCTCGAGGAGGCGGACGCGGCAGCGGCTCACGGCGACGTGCCGGTGGGCGCCGTCGTCGTCGACGCGGACGGCGCGTTGCTCGGCCGGGGCCACAACCGTCGAGAGATCGACCGAGACCCGACCGCGCACGCGGAGCTCGTCGCCTTGCGCGCCGCCGCCGCCGTCCGCGGGAGCTGGCGCCTCTCCGGCGCGACGCTCGTCGTCACGCTCGAGCCGTGCGCGATGTGCGCGGGCGCGCTCGTCAACGCGCGCGTGTCGCGCGTGGTGTTCGGCGCGCGAGATCCGAAGGCCGGCGCGGTGCGCTCGCTGTTCCGCGTCGCCGACGACGCGCGGCTCAACCACCGCCTCGAGATCGTCGAGGGTGTCCGCGCCGATGAAGCGGCCGCGCGGCTGCGCGCGTTCTTCGGGGCCCTGCGCGCCGCCGGCGAGAAGTGAGGTATGCCTCGCGGATGAAGCACGTCCGCCTCGGTCGCACCGCCCTCAAGGTCAGCCGCCTGTGCCTCGGCACGATGAACTTCGGCCCGCACACGACGGAGGAGGACTCGTGGGCGATCATGGACGCCGCGCTCGACGCGCAGATCAATTTCTTCGACACCGCGGACATCTACGGCTGGAAGCGCGGCGAGGGGATCACCGAGAACATCGTGGGCCGCTGGCTCGCGCAGGGCGGCGGCCGCCGCGAGAAGGTCGTGCTCGCGACGAAGGTGTACGGGCCGATGGGCGACTGGCCCAACCAGTCGCGCCTGTCGGCGAGGCACATCCGGGAGGCGTGCGAGGCGTCGCTGCGGCGCCTGCGCACCGATCACCTCGATCTCTATCAGATGCACCACATCGACCGCGACGCGCCGTGGGACGAGGTGTGGCAGGCGATGGAGATCCTCGTCCGTGACGGCAAGGTGCTCTACGTCGGCTCGTCGAACTTCGCCGGGTGGCACGTCGCGGCCGCGCAGGAGGCCGCGCGCGCGAGGCATTTCCTCGGGCTCGTGTCCGAGCAGAGCCTGTACAACCTGATCGATCGCACGGTCGAGCTCGAGGTGCTCCCGGCGTGCCAGGCGTACGGGCTCGGCGTGCTGCCGTGGGGGCCGCTGAAGGGGGGCGTGCTCGGCGGCGCGCTGTCGCGCGAGAAGGCGGGGCGCGTCGCCGGCGACATGCAGCAGCGCACCATCGAGCGACACCGCGACGCGCTCGGTCGCTACGAGGGCTTCTGCGCCGAGCGCGGGTGGGCGCCGGGCGAGGTGGCGCTCGCGTGGGTGCTGGCGAACCCGGCCGTGACCGCGCCGATCATCGGGCCGCGGACCAAGGCGCACCTCTCCTCCGCGCTCGCCGCCCTCGACCTCACGCTCGGCGAGGCGGAGCTGAAGGCGCTCGACGAGCTGTTCCCTGGGCCTGGCGGGCCCGCGCCCGAGGCCTACGCCTGGTGAGGCAAGCGGCCGCGAGCGCGAGCGGCCACGCGCCGCCCGACGGGCGCGAGATCGCGCAGCTCGCGGCGGGATCCTCGTCGATCCCGCGCGCCGCCCGGGCCGCGCTCACGGGGCGAGCGCTCGGCGCGGACGCGCTCGGAGCCGGAGCGGAGGGGCTCGGAGCGGCGGGCGGATCCTCGGGCCACCCGTCGCGCGGGCAGTTGACCGGCGCCCGCCACGTCACGGCGTGCTCGGGCGCCGCGAGCCAGCGAGGGACGTCGCCACCTTCGCAGCGCACGAGCACACGGTTGGTGGGCGCGGTCGGATCGGCGGGCGCCGCGGTCGCCGTGACGTCACAGCTCGCCGTGGCCCCGCGCTCCGACGCGTACATCACGGCGTCGCGCAGCTCACCGTCCGCCCCGACGAGCGCCACGTAGTCCGGGCCCGGCTGCACGGCATCTCGCGCGCTCGCGGCGCCGAGCGGCTGGTCGGCGCCGGGGAGGTTGCCGACGACCACGCGCCTCGAGGGCGGCACGGGCAGCCCGCCGACGCGCACCTCGAGGTACGTCCCCGCGAGCGCGCCGCAGCCGCCGGTCTCCGTGTTCGCGTTGATCCACTCGACGCGCTCGACGCCGCAGTCGCGCACCACCGCGCCGGGCGCGGGCTCGCCGACGATCTCGAGCTCCAGGCCCTCGGCCGCGTCGCCGTCGGGCTGCGTCACGTCGATCTTCGAGAGGCGCGCCGCGCACGTGCGCGCAGGCTGCCCGGCCCCCGCCGCGCCGGACGAGCCCGCCGCGCCAGCGCCTCCGCCGGCGCCCGTCGCGCCGCCAGCTCCAGCCGCTGCGCCCGCCGGGCACGTGACGGGCGCGCCGAGCCCGGCGTCGTCACGAGGGAGCTTTCGCCAGCCGTCGTCGCACGCCACCAGCCACTGCTCGACGGCCGACGACGTCGCAGCGTCCACGCCAGCGGAGGTGCTCAGCGCGGCCGGCGCGCAGCTCGTCGGGCCGCCGTACGTGAGCGCCGCGAGCGGGCCGTCAGACCCCTCGAGCACGAGGAGATCAGGCCCGTTCTCCAGCCACGCGCCGCTCTTCGTGGAGCTGCGCGCGTCCGCGGAGACGGCGGCCCCCGCGCGCGCGAGCACGATCCTCCTCGACGGCGGCACGACCACGCTCACGAGCTCGATCGCGCGCGACGCCGCCTCCGGCGCGCACGCGTCGCCGTCCCAGGGCACGAGCCGCGTGATCCCGCACTCGCCGAGCGTCTGGCCCGGCGTCGCGCCCGGCGCGACCAGCTCCACCACCTCGCGCGCGCCGTCGTCGGCGCCCACCTGATCGTAGTCGAGCTTCGAGAACGAGACGTCGCACGCTCCGGCGCCCGGCGCGGCGAGGAGCGGCGGAGCGAGCAACGACGACGCGAGGACGGCGGCCGCGCACGCGAGGCCGAGAGAGCAGGAGCGCATGCCGGACAGTCGACCGCTCGCGCGCGCGCTGTCGCGGATTCTGAGCGCTCAGAACGATCCGCGGAGCGTCGCGGCCGCCGCGCCCGGCAGGACGAGCCCGCCGACCTCGATCTTCGGCCCGTCGACCGGGGCCTGCGGGCGGGGTCGCTCGCGCGGCGCCGTCACCGACGGCTGATCGAAGGCGTACATGAGGGCGCCCACCGTCAGCACCGCGGCGCCAGCGCCGTACGCGATGAACGCGCCGGTGCGGTAGCGGTCGCGCGCGCTCCTGTCCTTGTCGTACGCGTCGAGCTTGTGCGGGTCGACGTTGCGCGTCTCGAGGGTCGTCAGCGTGTCCTCTGCCTGCTTCTGGCGGTCGAGCGCGAGGTACGTGAGCACACCGCCCGCGAGCAGGCCGCCCGCGCCCACGGCCACGACCGCGTACGAGGCCTTGCGTTGGCCGGTCTTCGAGAGGCCCGTGCGCAGCTCGCGGGACTCGCCGCGGGAGAGCTCGATCTCCTCGGTGTGCGCGTGGTGGCCGTTCAGCGTCAGCGTGACGGCGTGCGCGCCCGGCGCGACCTCGAGCGGCGGCAGCGGGGTCACGCCCTGCGGTCGACCGTCGAGCGACACCGCGGCGCCGCGAGGCGCGATGATCGTGAGCGTGGCCGGCCGCTCGCGCAGCGCGACGTCGACCGCGACGAGCCCGCCCTGCACCGCGACGACCTCGCGCGTCTCGTCGAAGTACCCGGGCGCGGCGACGCGGAGCGAGTGCTTGCCGGGCTTGACGACGTCGATCAGCGGGAGCTCCGACGCGCGCTGGCCGTCGACCCACACCTCCGCACCCTTCGTGGGCGTCGACACCATCAGGCGCGTCTCGGCGGCCTGCGCGGCGACCGGCGGCGCGGCGGGCTGGCCTTCGAGCCTCGCCGCGACGGGCTCGAGCTCCGCGAGCGCCTGCGCGGCGTCCGCGCGCCGGCCGCCCTTCGGCACCTGCTCGAGGTACGTGCGGTAGTGCTCGATCGCGCGGCGCAGCCATTCCGCGCGCTTGTCGACGAAGTACTGCCGGCGCTCGGCCTGCGCCATCGAGAACAGGATCGCGGGCTTCGGCGTCAGTTTGTACGACTCCTCGAACGCCTGGACGGCCGCCGGGAACTGCCCCGCCGCGAAGGCCTGCGCGCCCGCGTTGAACAGCGTCTTCGCCTGCTCGAGCTCGCCGTCGGCGCGCGCCATCGACGCGGCGAGCGCGAGCGCGAGGCCCAGCCTGCGCGCCCTCATGGCAGCACCGCCTTGCCGCGGTGCACGCGCAGCGCGCCCTTCGACAGCACCGCGAGATCGTCGACGCCGTCGCCGTCGAGATCGGCCACCTCGCCGCCGTCGCCCCCGGCGAACACGGGGTCGCCGAGCTCGATCGCCCGACCCGTGCGCCGCGGGAGGTAGGTGCCGCCGTCTCCGAACACGACGAGCGCGGGGCCCGAGGTCGTGCGCCGCACACCGAAGGACTGCAGCACGCCGGTCGGCGCGCGCACGATCGTCGGCGACGCGAGGTCGAACCCCCCGCCTTGCCCCCACGCGATCGAGAGCTCCGTCGGCGGCAGCTCCACCTGCGTGGAGGCCGTGAGCTCGCGCGTCAGCATCAACAGATCCAGCTGCCCGTCGCCGTCCACGTCGATGAGCTTCATCGGCCACCCCTGCGGGGCGAAGCGCGGCAGGGCGCCTGTCGCGCGCTCCGTGAGCTTCGCGGTGTCGCCGCTCGCGCCGAGCACGAGGACGTCGGTCTGCTGCAGGCTGGTGATGCGCGCGCCGGCCACCACGATCTCCTCCTTGCCGTCGCCGTCGAGATCGCCGACCGCGACGAGCGGCGAGAAGCCGAGCCCGAAGGGCGTGATGCTGAGCGGCGCGCCGACGTCGGACACCGCGAGCGCCGTCCCTCCGGCGTTCAGCAGCGACCACGCGCGCGGATCGCGGAACGCCTGGTCTCCCGTCGTGCCCCTGCCGGGGAAGGTCATCCCGAGCGCGGCGACGTCGCGATCGCCGTCGCCGTCGAGGTCCGCGACGACCGCGCGCATCGCGCCCTGCTCGATGGCCTCCTTCGGGTTCGGCGAGACGCGGTTGAGCGCGAGCGGCGCGAGGGGCAGCCTGTCCGCCGAGCCGAAGAGCAGCGCGATCGAGGTCTCCTTGTCGTCCTCGCTCACGCTCACGACGCCGAGATCGTCCGCGAGATCGAACACGAAGCCGTTCGCGAGCAGCGCACGCTCGAGCTCCGCGACCTTGGCGAACCTCGCGATCTCCACGGGGCGCGCGGGCACGGACGCCTTGCCGAAGAGGATCGACACGGTGTCGCCGGTGGCGCCGAGCGACGGATCGTGGTTGCCGATCTGCGCGAGCGCGACGTCCTGGAGGTAGTCGCCGTCGAAGTCCCCGAGCTTGAAATGTCGGGTCGGCGCGTCGGTCGGGAGGATGGCCTGCGTGAACACGCCGACCCCCGAGCCGTTGAAGAACGTGAGGCCGCTGCTCGTGCTCGACCCCACCAGCACGTCCGGCGCGCCGTTGCCGTTGAGGTCACCGATGACGGCGTTCGTCCACAGGCCGCCGAAGTTCACCGCGACCGTGCACGCCTTCTCGCTGGCAGGGCAGAGCCCCTGGCACGATTTGTCGAGCGGCTTGCCGGGGCATGCGCCCGTCGATCCGCGCAGGAAGATCCCGCGTGAGGTGACGAAGTCGGAGTTCGCGTCGTTGTCGAGATCGCCGACGGCGATGAGCTCGGCCTCCGTGTCCTGCACGGACATGTCGGCGAGCGGGTTCGGCAGCGGCAGCGTCTCGAGCTGCCCCGGCCCGGTCAGCGTCGGCGCGCCGAAGAACGCGCCCTTGCCGTCGCCGTACGCGATGAAGGCCGAGCCCGGCGCCGTGCCGATCACGTCGGGCAGCCCGTCGCCGTTGGGATCTCCGACGAAGACGCGCGTGAGCGGCACGGGAAATGTTAGTTTCGTGATCGGCACGACCGGGCCCGCGCCCGGCTTGACGACCCGGTTGAAGTCGAGCGTCCCGTCGGACTTCTTGCGGCAGAGCTGCAGCAGCTGGAGGTCGGGCGAGCCCTGGTACGACCAGTACATCCACGGGCACCTGCACGTCGGGTCGAGCTGCGTCTGGCAGACCCGCACCGCGCCCACGCCGGTGATCGACAGCTGCTCGATCGGCGCGGGCAGCACCGCGATCGCCTTCACCGTGTCGCCGCCCGTCGGGTCGAGCAGGTGCCCCGGCTCGTCGCGGTTCTCGTGGATGGCAGTGAAGCTGAGGTTGCCGACCTGGTAGGTGCCGAGCAGGACGACCTCGTCGCCGGGGTCGTCGTCGCCGGAGAGCACGTCGGCCGCGAACATCCGCATCCGCGAGCCCCTCGGGAGGTTGAACGACGGGTAGGCGACCGTCGACAGCGCGCGCTCGCGCGAGCCCTTGAAGACCTGCACGCCGCGGAACAGATCGACGGATCCGACCAGATCTTCGACGCCGTCGCCGTCGAGGTCGCGCGGCCAGGCGCTGCGCAGCAGCGACGGCACCAGCGTCTGCTGGGCGACCTTCGCGTCGTCGTCGAAGTACACGAGCCTCACGCTCGCGAGCCCGGTGAGATCAGGCTCGCCGAGCGCCAGCAGATCGCGCCGCCCGTCGCCGTCGAAGTCGGCGCTCATCAGCGAGCGGGCGCCGAGCTCCGTGGTCTGGCCGGTCGCGGCGAAGGCGCCCGAGGGCGCGCGGCAGAGCGAGTCGGTGCCGCACCCGAAGCCTGCCGGGCACGCCGCCGCCGTCCCGTCCGCCCGCGCGCACGAGAAGCGGCACGCGCCCACCTCGCCGGGCGAGACGCACGCGCGATCGGGGGAGGCGAACGTGTCGCAGTCCTCGCCCGGATCGATGACGCCGTTGCCGCAGGTGCCGCGCGACACATCGGGCAGCTCCGCGCACGCGGGCGCCCAGGCGGCGAGCGCGAAGAGGAGCAGCGTCGCGAAGCCGGTGAGGTGGCGCATGGTCAGAAGGGGTTCTCCAGCGCGCCAGGCACGACGGGGCGCGCGCCGCCACCCGCGACTCGCGCGAGCGTGACGGGAACGAGGACGTTGGCGGACGGGTGGATGTCGACGTCGAAGGGCTTGTAGCCCGCGGCCTTGACGGTGAGCTTCAGCTTCTCGTCGCTGCGCTTCACCTTGAACGGGCCGGGCGCCGTCCCCAGGCGGGACGCGCCGAGGAACACCTCGGCCGTCGCGGGCGTGGCCTGCACCGTCACCTCGACGTCCTCGGTCGGCGTGACAACGACGGGCGCCGATGAGGCCGCTGCGGGGGCCGGGCTCGCGGGAGGCTCCGGCGCGGCGTGCGCGCTCGTGGCGGGAGCGCGCGGCGGATCGCTGGCCGCGCCCCCGCGCGACGCGACGAGCGCCCCGGCCGCGGCGATGGCCGCGACCGCGCCGACCCCGATCCAGACCGCGAGGCTGCCCCGCCGCGCTCCCTCCGGGGCAGGCAACGTGGTGGCCTGCGATCGGGCGATCGCGGCGGCCGAGAGCGAGGTCGCGCCGCCCGGCGCGCCGCCCAGGCCCGCCGCGCGCGTCAGCTCCTCCATCGCGTCGAGCAGCGTGGGCGGGCGCCGCTCGGGCTCCTTCTCCAGCATGTGGAGCACCGGCGCGTCGAGCGCGGCCGGCAGCGAGGCGAGCACCATCGACATCGGCGGGGGCGACGCCGTCGTGTGCTTGACGAGGATCGAGAGCACGTCGTCCGCGTCGAACGGCAGCTGCCCCGTCAGCACGCGGTGGGTCATCACGCCGAAGGAGTAGATGTCCGTGCGCTGGTCGACGTCCTTGCCGCGGCACTGCTCGGGCGACATGTAGTGCGGCGTGCCCATCGGCGTGCCGGTGCGTGTCTTGTGCTCGGCGCTCGAGTCGGTGAGCAGCTTGGCGATGCCGAAGTCGAGCAGCTTCGGGAAGATGCCGCCCTCCTCGTCGATCACCAGGAACACGTTGTCGGGCTTCAGATCGCGGTGCGCGATGCCCGCGCCGTGGGCCGCGTCGAGCGCGCGCGCGACCTGGCGGAGCATCGGGATCGCCACCTCCGGCGGGATGGGGCCGCGCTCGACGAGGTGCTCCTCGAGCCCTCGGCCCTCGAGCAGCTCCATCACGTAGTACTGCCGCCCGTCCTCGAGCTGACCGAAGGAGAAGATGTCGATGATGTTCCGGTGGCGGATCTGGTTGACCGCGCGCGCCTCCGCGACGAACCGCTGCACCATCGCGGGGTTCGCCGACCACTGCCGGTTGAGCACCTTCACCGCCGCGGCCTTGCCGATGAGCGGGTGCACGGCGCGGTACACCGATCCGAACCCGCCCTCGCCGAGCTTCGCCTCGATCCTGTACTCCCCGACCAGCGTGCCCGGCGCGAGCTCCGGCTCCTTCTGCGCGTCGCCCGGCGCGTCGTGGCTCATGTCTCGCCGGAGGTTAGCAAACCGCGCGCGCCGCGGGCAGCCGTCACCCGCCGCGCCCCGTCGAGCCGAAGCCGCCGTCGCCGCGCCGCGTCTCGTCGAGCGAGTCGACCTCGCGCGCTTCCACGAGCGGCGCGGGCAGCACGACGAGCTGCGCCACGCGCTCGCCGCGCGACAGCTCCACCTTCGCCGCGCCGTGGTTGATCAGCAAGACGCCGACCTCGCCGCGGTAGTCCTCGTCGAGCACGCCGGGGCCGTTCACCACGCCGACGCCGTGCGCGAGCGCGAGCCCGCTCCGTGGGCACACGAGGCCGACGTGGCCGGCGGGCAGCGCGAGGGCGACGCCCACCTTCACGAGCGCGCGCTCGCCGGGCGCGAGCGAGATCCGATCGCGCTCGACGCCGTCCACGACGAAGGCGCGCGCGGAGAGATCGAGCCCCGCGGACGAGGGCGTCCGCCGCGCGGGGAGCGGGAGATCGTCGGCCCCGGCGACGCGCCGGACGAGCAGCGTGAGCACCTTGGCGGGCTACCACGATCGCGCGATGGGCGCAGGCCACCACGCTGAGCCCCCGCCTCCGCTCCCGTCCGGCCGTCATGCGCTCGCTCCTCGGCTGCTGGCTCCGCTGCTCCTCGCTCGTGCTGGTCACCCTCGCCGCCTGCGCCTCAGGCGGGATGATCGATCCAGCGCCGGTCTCGACGCCCGAGGGTCCGCGCCTCGCGCTCTCCGACGGTGCGCCGCGCGTCATCGTGGGAGAGGCGCGCGGCGGTCTCTCACGTGGCCCCATCACGCTCGCGTCGGCGAGCGGCGTCGTGACGCTGCGACGCGACGTCGACCCGGCGGCGCTGTCGCCGGAGGAGGGCGCGTGGGTCGGACGGCGCGTCCGGCTCTCGGGTCCGCGCGGCGTCGTGTGCGAGGGCGTGGCGTCGTCGCTCGCGGTCGAGGCGCGCGTGATGCCGGACCCGTCGCTCGTCGACGCGCTCCTCGGTGACGCGAGCGAGTGGCACGGCGATCCCGTCACCCTCCTGTCGACCTGGGAGCTCGCGGAGCAGGCGGGGAGCGTCGCCCTGGTCGCCGACGTGGACGCCGTCGAGGCGTGCGACGGCGCGCTCTGGGGCGAGCCCGCGACGAGCCCGCCGAAGGTCACGCGCGGGATCGACGACGCGGACGCCGACACGCGCGCCGTCGCCCTCGAGGCGTTCCGCGCGCTCCCCGCGTGGCGCGACGCCGAGGCGAGGTTCCGCGCCGACGAGGCGCCGACCGAGGCGGCCCTCGCCGCGCGCGCCTGGGACGAGCTCGGCGGAGAGCCGGACGTGAAGCTCGTCGAGGGCGGCGCGCTCGTGATCGTCACGAAGGACGTGGGCGGCGCCTGCGGGGAGTTCGACGCGTCGCTGACCGCGGTGTTTCGCCCGGTGATCGGGGCGGGCGGCGCGGCGCTCGAGCTCGTCCACGATCCGTCGCGGGGCCGCGCGTTCGACGTCCTCGGAGCGGTCGACCTCGACGGCGACGGCGCGCTCGAGCTGCTCGTGCCGGGCGGGTTCCGCCGCGGCGCGTCGCTGGACGACGAGGTCACGAGCGAGGTGCCGTTCCTCGGCTGCCCGTGCTGACCCTCGTCGCGGGGCGCCGCCTCGACTATCGACGGGCGCAGGATGACCTCCCGCGCCGCTCGCGATCACCACGAAGCTCACGCCGCTCAGGCGCTCGACGATCTCGTCACCCTGGCGAGGATCCCGAGCGTGTCGTTCGACGGGTTCCCCCCTGGCGAGGTCGTGCGGTCCGCGGAGGCGACGGCGGCGCTCCTCCGCGCGCGCGGCCTGGAGAACGTCGAGGTCGTGCCGGTCGAGGGGACGCACCCGTGGGTGTACGGCGACTGGCTGCACGCGCCCGGCGCGCCCACGCTGCTGCTGTATGCGCATCACGACGTGCAGCCGCCCGGCGACGCGGCGAAGTGGTCCTCCCCGCCGTTCGAGCCGACCGTGCGCGACGGCCGGCTGTGGGGGCGCGGCACCGCGGACGACAAGGCCGGGATCGTCGTGCACGCGACGGCCATCGACGCGTGGCTGAGGGCGACGGGCAAGCTCCCGGTCAACGTCAAGATCATCGTCGAGGGCGAGGAGGAGATCGGCTCGACGCAGCTCGCGCGCGTGCTCCGCGACCACAAGGCGCGCCTCGCCGCCGACGCGATCGTGCTGACCGACACCGCGAACCACGACACCGGCCTGCCCTCGATCACGACGCGCCTGCGGGGGCTGTGCGTCGCGGAGCTCGAGGTGGTGGCGCTCGCGGGCTCGGTCCACTCGGGCATGTGGGGCGGTCCGGTGCCGGACGCCGCGATGGCGCTGTCGAAGATCCTCGCGTCGCTGGTCGACGAGGAGGGGCGCCTCGCCGTCCCGGGCGTCACGTCGCGCGCGCGCCCCGTGACGGACGAGGACCGCCGCGCCCTCGCGGCGATCGCGCCCTCCGCCGACCTGCTCGCGAAGCAGACGGGCCTCGTCGCGGGCGCGAGGCTCCTCGGCGCGCCGCTCGAGCGCCTGTGGTTCG
The DNA here is from genome assembly GCA_020849655.1 of Polyangiaceae bacterium. GTDB lineage: Bacteria > Myxococcota_A > Polyangia > Polyangiales > Polyangiaceae > JADLFU01. The sequence continues at coordinate 24,945 of JADLFU010000122.1, forward strand.
AGCCCTGCCTCGTCGTCAACGCGATCGAGGCGAGCTCCCGCAAGGACGCGCGCAACATCCTGAACGATCGCGCGTGGGCGCGCGTCGGCGTGCGGATCGTCGCCGACATGGACCCGGACGAGACGCTGGCGGCGCTCGAGCAGGCCGCGCGCGCGGCGGCGCCGTGGGGCGTCGAGGTGAGGTTCTCGCGGGTGTCAGGCTCGGGAGGCTGGACGACGCCGACCGATCACCCGGCGTTCGCGGCGGCCTTCCGCGCGCTCGAGGCCGGGTACGGCCGCCCGGCCGTCGCGGTCGGCTGCGGCGGCTCGATCCCGTTCGTCGAGCCCTTCGCGCGCGAGCTCGGCGGCGTGCCGGCGCTGCTCATCGGCGTCGAAGACCCGTACTCCAACGCGCACGGCGAGGACGAGTCGCTGTCGTTGTCCGATTTTCACAAAGCTATCGCGAGCGCGATCGTGCTCTACGAGGAGCTCGCCGCCGCGCTCCCTCGACGGTGACGGGCGGCCGCGGTCACGGCTCGCGCCAGCGGAACCCGTCGCGGTCGATCAGCGCGTGCGACTCCGGCGGGCCCCAGGAGCCGGCCGAGTAGGTCGGCATCTGCAGCGGCGGGTTCGCGTCCCAGTGCGCGAGGATCGGGTCCGTGATGCGCCAGCCGAGCTCGACCTCGTCGCTGCGCGTGAACAGCGTCGCGTCGCCGATCATCACGTCGAGCAGCAGCGTCTCGTACGCGGGCGAGAGATCCGCGCCGAACGCGTCCGCGTAGGAGAAATCCATGTCGACCGGCGCGACCTCGATCTCGGGCGTCAGCGCCATCGCCGCGCCGGGCACCTTCGCGTCGAACCGCAGCGTGACGCCGTCGTTCGGCTGCACCCGCATCACGAGGACGTTGGGCTCGAGCGCGGCGCCCGGCGTCAGCCCGACGAGCTCTTCCATCCGGTACGCGGGGTGGCGGAACTCGATCGCGATCTCGGTCACGCGCTTCGCGAGGCGCTTGCCCGAGCGCACGAAGAACGGCACGCCACGCCACCGTCCGTTGTCGATCATGAACTTCATCGCGGCGAACGTCGGCGTGGTCGACTCGGGGAACACGTCGGGCTCCTGCCGGTAGCCGGGCACGGGCCTGTCCTTCACGTGCCCCGCGGCGTACTGCGCGCGCACCGCCCACGCCGCGTGGGTGTCGGCGTCCCACGGCCGGATGGCGCGGAGCGCCTTCACCTTCTCGTCGCGCACGAGGTTCGCCTCGAGGCGCGTCGGCAGCTCCATCGCCGTCAGCGCGAGCAGCTGCAACAGGTGGTTCTGGATCATGTCGCGCACCACGCCCGACGACTCGTAGTACTTGCCGCGGCCCTCGACGCCGACGGTCTCGGCGGCGGTGATCTGCACCGACGCGACGTGCTCGCGGTTCCACACCGGCTCGAAGATGGCGTTCGCGGCGCGGAACACGATGACGTTCTGGACGGTCTCCTTCCCGAGGTAGTGGTCGATCCGGTAGACCTGCCGCTCGGCGAACTTGCCGAGCACGAGGTCGTTGAGCGCGACGCCGGTCGCCAGGCTCGAGCCGAAGGGCTTCTCGACGATCACGCGGACCCAGGGCCTCGCGTCGCTCGGCGTGCGCGGCGCGAGCCCCGACGCCGAGAGGTGCGTCACGATCGGCTGGAACACGAACGGCGGCACCGAGAGGTAGAAGATGCGGTTCTTCTCCGAGCCGAGGCGCCCGGCCTCGATCTCGGCGAGCCTCGCGCCGATCTGCGCGTACACCTCGGGCTGGGTCAGATCGCCGCCCGCGTAGAAGAGGCGCCCCTCGAGCTCGCGCCAGCTCTCCTCGTCGAAGCCCCGCACCTCGTCGCACGACGAGACGGCCTTCCGCGCGAGCTCGCGGAACGACGCGTCGTCCATCGGCAGCCTGTCGACGCCGAGCAGCGCGAAGCCGTCGGAGAGCAGGTGCGCGCGGTGCAGGTTGTAGACGCAGCCGAGCAGCTTGCGTCGCGCGAGATCCCCGGTCACGCCGGTGAGGATCATCGTGCACGGATCGCCGCGCTCGCGGCGCGTGGGGGCGGGGGGGAGCTGGCTCGGGTGCGCCTTGATCGAGAGGGCCATCGCGGTGCGCGCGAGGATACGCCCAAGCGTCGGCGCGAAAGAAGCCTCGTGGCGCCGGGCGCCCCCCGCCCTCAGCGCGAGACGAGGAAGAGCAGCCCGGCGCCGACCGCGACGAGGAAGAGCAGCGCGCGCCAGCCCTCGCGGGACGCCTGCATCGGATCGGACGGACCACCACACCCACCGCAACCGCCGCCTGAGCAACCAGCCATCGTGCCGTCAGCATGGCACGCCGCGCGCGCCCTGGAAAGTTGCCGTCCGCGCGCGCGGCGACGTATGGGGTGGGCGCCCACGCCGAGAGAGGACACACGAGAATGGTCGCCGCCCCCTGGCCGATGGAAGCTCCCCCGATGCCCGGTGTCCGTGTGAGCCGCCCCCGCCGCGCCGCGCCGGCCGACGCCGTGCGCCCGACGCGCGCCGAGGTGAACCTCGCGGCCATCCGCAAGAACCTCCACGCGGTGCAGAAGGCCGCCGCTGGCCAGCGCGTGCTCGCCGTGCTGAAGGCAGACGGCTACGGCCACGGCGCGCCCGCGGTCGCGCGGACGCTCGAGCGCGCGGGCGTCGACGGGTTCGCGGTGGCGCTCCTGGAGGAGGCCATCGAGCTGCGCGACGCCGGGATCCACGCGCCCATCCTCGTGATGGGCGGGCTCTATGGCGGCGCGTGCGACGAGGTGCTGTCGCACGGCCTGACGCCGGTCGTGTACGACCGCGGGCAGCTCGAGGCGCTCGCGCGCGCGGCGCGCGCGGCCGGCGTGAGGGCGAAGGTGCACCTCAAGATCGACACGGGCATGGCGCGCCTCGGCGTGCGCGAGCGCGAGCTGCCCGAGGTCGCGCGCGCGCTCCGCGATCGCCCCGAGCTCGAGGTCGAGGCGCTGATGACGCACCTCGCGTGCGCGGACGCGCCGTCGCGCGAGTCGATGGACGAGCAGCTCGCGAGGTTCGACGCCGCCGCCGAGGTCGTGCGCGCCGCCGGCGTGTCGTTCTCGATGCGGCACGCGGCCAACAGCGCCGCGCTGCTCCGGGGCACACCCGCGCTCGGCGCCGTGCGACCGGGCCTCGCGCTCTTCGGGATCTCGCCGGTCGAGGGCGGGCCCTCGCTGGCGCCCGTCATGCGCGTGCGCAGCGAGATCGCCTGCCTGCGGCGCCTCGAGCCGGGCGAGTCGGCGGGCTACGGCTGGGCGTTCACCGCGCGCCGCCCGACCGTGCTCGCGACGGTGCCGGTCGGGTACGCGGACGGCCTGCCTCGATCGCTCTCGGGGCGCGGCGCGATGCTGGTGCGCGGCAAGCGCGCGCCCGTCGCGGGCACAATCTCGATGGACATGGTGATGCTCGACGTGACCGACCTGGACGGCGCGTCGGTGCGCGACGAGGTCGTCGTGCTCGGCGCGCAGCAGGGGCCGCTCGGGCGCGACGAGATCCGCGCGACGGAGCTCGCCGACCTCGCCGGGACGATCCCCTGGGAGATCCTGACGAGCATCAGCCGCCGCGTGCCGAGGTTCTACCGGGAGCCGTAGGCCAGCTCGGGCGGGCTAGCCGCGCGCCTCGATCACCGCGCCGTCGTCGAGGGCGATCCTCGCGCCGCCCGCGCCGACCGAGATCGCCCGGACGTTCGCGCCGAGGTGCGGGAGCAAGGCGACCCGCATCCAGGCCTTGTCCGCGCGCGAGACGGCGCGCGCGTCGTCCCCTCCGGCGATCACGAGCTTGCCGTGCGCGCCGACGGCGTGGAGATCGCGCGTCGTCTGCACGGGCTCGAGCCGCGCCTCGAGCTCGCGCGTGACGATGAGCGCGTGCCCTCCGGAGCCGACGACGTGCGCGACGCCGTCCGCGCCCGCCGCGATCGCGAGCAGGTGGCCCGTGCGACCCCACGCGATGGGCTTCGGCCCGGAGGCGCCGATCTGCACGAGCTCGCCGGCCTCGCCGCACGCGAGCAGCGCGCCCGTCGTCAGGCGGGTCGCCGCCAGCAGCCGCTCGGTGCCCTCCACCGCGGTCACGGCGAGCGGCAGCCCTGGTCGGAGGCTGCCGAGCACCGACGCCCTCCGCGCGCGGCTCTGGCCCACGAAGATGAGCTCGCCCGGCGCGAGCGTCGCCGACACCCACGAGATGTCGGGATCGGGGGGCGCCCAGGGCTGCGCGCGCCCGTCCGCGCCGACCCCGTGCAGCACGCCGTCTCCGTGGAGCACGACCTCTCCGGTGGGCGTCGCGACCAGCCCGCGCACGAGGCTCGGCTCGACGCCCGAGAGCGGGAGGCGCTTCCACGCCTGCCCATCGAAGCGGTAGAGCCCTCCGCGGCCGAGCGCGAACGCGACGCCGCCGTCGGGGGCGAGCGTCATCGCCGTCGCCCGCTCGGGCAGCGCGCCCTTGCTGACGACGCGCGGCGAGCCGGGAGCGGGGGGCGCGTCCAGCTTCGACGCCGGCACGGGCGCGCTGACGGCGCCCATCACCCCCGAGCTCGACGAGCGGCGTCCTGCGGCCGTGCGCAGCGTGGGCTCGACGGCGTCCCAGAAGTCCCGGAGCGTCGCGTGCCGCTCGGCCGGGTCCGCGGCGGTCGCGCGGAGGAGCTCTCGGTCGAGCGCGGCGACGAGCTCCGGGCGGTCCGCGAGCTCGGGCGACAGGCACGCCGCGTGCGGCGCGAGCTGCGGCCTCGGCCCCGAGAGGATGCGAGAGAGCACCTGGAACGCGCTCTCCCGCTCCCCCACGGGGAACGCCGAGCGCCCCGTCAGCGCCTCGATCAGCACGACGGCGAAGGAGAAGAGATCGGTGCGCGGCGACACGCGGCGGTTGCCCATCTCGAACTGCTCCGGCGGCGCGTAGCCGAGCGAGGCGCCCGCGAGCGCGACCGTGCCCTTCACGTCGACGTCGAAGCGCTTCACGAGGCCGAAGTCGCCCACCTTCATCACCTCGTTGCCGGCCTCGCTCGTGATGAGGAGGTTGGAGGGCTTCAGATCGCGGTGGACGATCTGCGCCGCGTGCACCATCCCGAGCGCGCGCGCGACCTGGCGAAACAGCCTGCGCGCGCGCCCCGGGGCCATGCCGCGCCCGGGCGAGCCGGAGATGATCTCCTGGAGGTTCGTGCCGTGCACGTACTCGAGGACGGTGAACGGCAGCGCGTAGACCTCGCCGTCCGACATCGCGCAGCGATGGATTCCGTGGTCGAAGTAGCGCACGACGCTGGGGCAGGGGGCCTGGGACTGCCCGAGCTTGCGGAGCACGTCGGCCTCCCGGAGGAACCTCGCGAGCGCGTCGTCGTTCACGACGTCGGGCCGCAAGAGCTTCACGACCACCCAGGGACCGTCGGGCTCGTCGTAGCCCGCGCGGTACACCCAGCCCTGCCCACCCTGACCGAGCAGCGCCGAGAGGTGGTACGAGACCCCCTGCGCCCCGCCTATCGGGCGCTGGGTGAGCTGGTCGCGGATCTGCCGCAGCCGCGGGTCCGAGATGGTCATCCCGCGCGAAGGTACGCGGGTTCGACGGATCGATGGAAGCCGGAGCGTGCGTTCGGGCGAAGATGGGCCGATGACGGACGAAGACTCCGAGGGGTTCCTCCGCGTGACGCTCGTGGTCGAGGAGGACTCGGTCGACCCGCTGTCGCTGCCGGGCGGGCTGCGAGGCCAGGTGCTCGCCGGGCGCTACCGCCTGGGCGGGCTCGTCGGTCGAGGCGGCGCGAGCGAGGTGTACTCGGCCGAGGATCTCGCAGACGGCGGCGCGTGCGCCGTGAAGGTGATGCTGCCGCACGTCGCGGCCGAGCCGGAGCACGCGCGGCGCTTCGAGCGAGAGGCCCGCGCGGCCGCGCTCCTCGTCCACCCCAACGTCATGCGGGTGCTGTGCCTCGCGGTGGACCCGACGCGCGACCTCTACTTCATCGTGATGGAGCTCGGGATCGGGCGCTCGCTCGCGTCGACGGCGTCGCGGCACGCGGGGACGCTCCCGCTCGCGTTCGTCGGAGACGTGCTCGGCGCGCTGCTCGACGTCGTGGCGTTCGCGCACGCGCGCGGCGTGCTGCACCGGGATCTCAAGCCCGAGAACGTGCTGCTCGTCGATGGGCCCGCCGGGCGCTATACGCCGAAGGTGCTTGACTTCGGGCTCGTTCGGATCATCTCCGACGCGAGCTCTCGCTCGGTGACGGAGCCGAGCATGATCCGCGGGACACCGGCGTACATGAGCCCGGAGCAGTGCCGCTCGCTGCTCGACGCGGGGCCGGAGAGCGACGTCTACGCGCTCGGGTGCATGGCCTTCGAGCTGCTCGCCGGGCACGTCCCCTTCGACGCGCCGTCCGCGATGGAGACGCTGGCGCGGCAGCTGTTCGCGGCGGTGCCGCCCCTCGTACGTCCGTCGGGCGCCGAGCCGCTGCCCGAGGAGCTGCGCGCGCTCGTGGCGGCGATGATGGCGAAGGCGCCGACCGACCGGCCGACGGCGGCGGAGGCGGCGAAGCGCCTCCGCGACGCGTTGACGACGGCGGGGGTGCCGCTCGGGAGGTTCGAGCTGCCCGTCTCGGCGCCCGTCACGCCGCCGCGCGCGGGTCACGCGGCGGACCCCCCGCCGGCCTCGCTGACGGGCAAGCGCGTGGCGCTGCTCCGCCTCGACGCTGGTCGCGCGGTCGTCGACGCCGTCGTCGACGGGCTCCGGGCGCGCGGCGCGAAGGTGGAGGAGCTCGCGCGGCAGGCCGTCGCCGTCACGGCCGCGGGCGCGCTCGTCATCGACGCGGGCGCCGACGTGGCGGAGGGCCTGGCGCTCGCGTCGCGGGTGCGTCGCGCGCGCCCCGCGATCAAGATCGTCGTCGTGACCTCGGCGGGGGCGGGCGCGCCGCTCCCTGGCGTCATCTTGCTGCGGGCGCCGGTGACGCTGGACGCGCTCGTCGAGGCGCTCTCGCACCGGCGCGAGTGAAGATTTCAGCGCGGCGTGGCGCCGGCGTGGCAAGGTCCGGCGCTGATGGCGACGACGGTGGCCGACCCCTCGCCCGCGGCGCCGGGAGACGTGCTCGCCGGCCGCTTCCGGCTGCTCGAGCGGCTCGGGCAGGGCGGCTTCGGCGAGGTGTTCCGGGCCGCGGAGCTGCTGCCGGACGGCTCGACGGTGCGCGAGGTCGCGCTGAAGCTGCTGTCGACGGCGCGGAGCGAGGACGACTGGGCCCACGAGGCGAGGGCGCTCGCGCAGCTGTCCCACCCGGCGCTCCCCACGATCTTCTCGGCCGGCGTGCTGCCGACCGCGCCGCCGCGGCCGTTCGTGGCGATGGAGCTGCTCGTCGGTGAGACCCTCGACGTCGCGCTCGCGGAGCGAGGACCGATCGGGTGGCGGCGCGCCCTCCACCACGCGCGCGAGCTCGCGGGCGCGCTCGACGCCACCCACGCGGCGGGCATCGTGCACCTCGACGTCAAGCCGTCGAACGTGCTCCGCGAGCGCGGCGGGGGCGTGCGGCTGCTCGACTTCGGCATCGCCGAGCTGCCGGACGCCTCGCCCCCGCGCGGCGCCCGAGCGGCCAGCGCCCTCTCGACCGCGGAGGTCCTCGACGACGGGTCGGACGATCCCGGCGCCGCGCGCTCCGCGAGGGTCGCGGTCGGGACACCGGGCTTCATGGCGCCCGAGGTGATCGAGGGACGCCCCGCGCGCGCGGCCGCGGACGCGTACGCGCTCGGCGTCTGCCTCGCGCTGATGATCGGCGGCGCGCTGCCGCACCGCGCAGGGGCGGTGCCCGCGCGGGGGGCTCCGGAAGACTCCGTGGCGACGTGGCGCGCGTCCGTCCAGCGCGCGACGCTCGCGGGAGACCTCGACCTCGAGCCGCTCGCGCGCGCCGCCCCGCGCGGGGTCGTGGCGCTGGTGCGCGCGCTCACGTCGCTCGATCCTGCGGCGCGGCCCGCGGGCCTGAGGGCGCGCTTCGACGAGGCGTGGGAGCGCCCGTTCGGCGTGCCCGAGAGCCCGTACCTCGGCCTCTGCGCGTACGGCGCGACCGCGGAGGGCGTGCTGCCCGGTAGAGACGACGACGCCGCGCGCCTCGCGGCCGAGCTGGCAGCGGGGAGCGTGATCGTGCTCCAGGGCGCGAGCGGCTCGGGGAAGAGCTCGCTCGCCGTCGCCGGCGTCGTGCCCGCGCTCGCGAAGCGCTTCGCGGACGATCTGGACGGCTGGGAGGCGGTCGTCGTGCGACCTGGCGACGACGTCGACGCCTCGCTGCGCCGCGCGCGCGGGGGGGCGTCGGCGCGTGTTGGGATTGTGCTTGTGGTCGATCAGCTGGAGGAGCTGGTCACGTCGCTCGACGCGCCGTCCGCGGCGAGGTTCGCGCTCGCGCTCTCGCGCCACTCGTCGCCGACGCCGGGGCTCCGCGTGCTCGCGACGCTCCGCGAGGACTTCACGACGCGCGTCGGAGAGATCGGCGAGCTCGCGCGGTGGCTCGAGGCGGCCGTGCGGTTCGTCGCGCCGCCCTCGCTCGCCGCCGTGAGAGAGATCGTCGTAGGCCCGGCGCGGCTCGCGGGGGCGGAGATCGACGACGCCCGCGAGATCGTGGAGGAGGCGGCGCGCGAGCTGCGGTCGGGCGAGGGGCGGCTGCCGGCCGTCGCGTTCGCGCTCTCGGAGTGGTGGGCGACGCGGCGGGACGGGCGCCTCTCCGCGAGCGCGTGGCGGGCGCAGGGCGGCGTGACCGGCGCGCTCGCGAGGCACGCGGACGCGACCCTCGGGCGCCTCACCGACGATCAGCGCGCGGCCGCGCGTCGGCTGCTCCTCTGCCTCGCGGGGCCCGACGCCACGCGCGTGCGCCTGGGCGGCCGGGAGGTCGCGGAGCTCGGCGCGGACGCGCGCGCGGCGCTCGACGCGTTCGTCGCCGCGCGGCTGATAGGGCGCGACGACGACGGCGCGGCGTCGTACGTGCACGAGTCGCTCCTGTCGGCGTGGCCGACGTTGACGGGGTGGATGGAAGAAGAGCGCGTCGATCGCGCGCACGGGGCCGAGCTGGAGAGGGCCGCCCGCGCGTTCGCCGGCGCGGCCGCGCGCGAGCGCGCCGACCACCTCCTGCGCGGGGTCCGCCTGGCCCGCGCGGAGGACCTCGCGCGTCGGCGAGGGGATCTCGTCTCCGTCGCCGCGCCGCTGCTCGTGGCGTCGCGGAGGCGCGCCCGCGCCGAGACGTGGGCGCGCACCTCGCTCGCGCTGACGGCGCTCCTGGTCGCGGCCGGGGTGGTCGGCGCCGGCGCGTGGGTGAACAAGCAGCATGAGCGCGAGATCGCGCTCCGCGAGTCGAACCTGAAGAGCCTGCTGAAAGAGGCCGACGGCGTGAAGCGGACGGCCGAGCAGATCCTCGCGCGCTACGGGGAGCGCGATCACGACGCGCAGCAGCTCGAGGCCTCGCTGCGGGCGTGCCAGCAGGCCCGCGTGCGCGCCGAGCAGGATCACCGCGCCGCGCAGGCCGCCCGATACCCGAGCGACACCCGTGAGGCGAAGCTCGTCATGTTCCTGCAGTCGTGGGAGCACGCGTACAACCTGCACAGCGACGGCAAGCTCCTCTCGTTCTTCGCGCCGACGGTCGACTGGATGGGGCAGCAGCGCGCGCGCGAGGCGATCGTGGAGGCGCTCGCGGCCGAGTGGCGGAGGAGCCCGTCGAACCGCGTGATGCTGGGGGACATCGCGGTCACCAAGCGAGAGGGCGGCGAGGCGCGCGTCCGCGCCACGCGCGAGGAGCGGACCGCGGGCGTCACGACCATCGCGAGCGTGGTGTTCGTCATCCAGGGCGAGAAGCCGGAGGACCTCCGCATCGTGAGCGGCGAGGTCGAGCGCACCATCACGACGGGCAAGATCGTCGGCTGCAGGGAGTGACGGGCTTCAGCGCCGCAGCAGGCTCGCGAACGGGTTGTTCGTGAAGGCCTTCTGGTCGGCGCGCGGCGCCTCAGGGCCGCGCGCGCCCTTGCCGAGCGGCCGCCGCTGGTCGCGTGGCGCCGTGGCCTCGGCCCTGGTCTGCGTGGGGCGCGCGTCCTTCCTGGCCGAGAGCGCGATGCGCTTGCGCGCGTGATCGACCTCGAGCACGCGGACCTTGAGCTTGTCTCCGACCTTCACGACGTCGCTCGGCTCCTTCACGAACCTGTCGGCCAGCTGCGAGACGTGGACGAGGCCGTCCTGGTGGACGCCGACGTCGACGAACGCTCCGAACGCCGTCACGTTGGTGACCACGCCCTCGAGCTCCATCCCCGGGACGAGGTCTTCCATCGTGCGCACGTCGTCGCGGAACTCCGGCGGCGAGAACACCGCGCGCGGATCGCGCCCCGGCTTCTCGAGCTCGGCCAGGATGTCGCGCACCGTCAGCTCGCCGACGTCGCCGGTGACGTACCGCCGCCTGTCGAGCCGCGCGATCGCCGCCGCGTTGCCGATGAGCGACGCGACCGGCACGCCGAGATCGGCCGCCATCTGCTCGACGACCCCGTAGCGCTCCGGGTGCACGGCCGACGCGTCGAGCGGGTGCTCGCCGCCGCGGATGCGGAGGAACCCCGCGGCCTGCTCGAACGCCTTCGGCCCGAGGCCCGTCACGCCGAGGAGCTCGCGTCGGGTCTTGAAGGCGCCCTTCTCGTCGCGGTGCTTCACGATGCGCTTCGCGAGCGTCGGCCCCAGCCCGGCGACGCGCGAGAGCAGCGGCGCGCTCGCGGTGTTCAGCTCGACGCCGACCTTGTTCACGCAGCTCTCGACCACCTCGTCGAGCTTCTTGCCGAGCAGCGGCTGGTGCACGTCGTGCTGGTACTGACCGACGCCGATGCTCTTGGGATCGATCTTCACGAGCTCGGCGAGCGGGTCCTGCAGCCGGCGCGCGATGCTGATGGCGCCGCGGACCGTGAGATCGAGGTCGGGGAACTCCTCGCGCGCGATCTCGCTCGCCGAGTAGATGCTCGCGCCGGCCTCGCTCACCGCCACGCAGACGACGCCGTCGAGCTTCTCGCGGCGGAGCACGTCGCGGACGAACGCCTCCGTCTCGCGCCCGTGCGTCCCGTTGCCGACCGCGACGGCGGCCGGGCCGTGCCGCCTGCAGAGCTGGGCGAGCGCCGCCGCGGCCTGCTCGACGCCGCGATCGCCTTGCACGAGGTAGAAGACCGTGTGCTCGAGCAGGCGCCCGGTCGCGTCGAGCACGGCGACCTTGCACCCGGTGCGCTGGCCCGGATCGACGCCGATCACGGGCTTCGCGCCGAACGGCGCCGCGAGGAGCAGCTCGCGCAGGTTGTCGGCGAAGACCTCGACGGCGCCGCGGTCCGCCGCGAGCTTCAGGTCGATGCGCACGTCGCTCTCGACCGTCGGCGCGAGCAGGCGCCGCCACGCGTCCTCGGCGGCCTTCTGCAGCTCTCCGGCCCACGGCGACGCCGGGCGCACCTTCGCCGTCGCGACGACCTTCGGCACCACGGCCTCCGGGTCGAGCGTGAGCGACGAGCGCAGCACGCCCTCCGCCTCGCCACGCCGGATGGCGAGGTAGCGGTGCGACGGGATCTTCGCGATGGGCTCCTCGAAGCTCGCGTAAGAGTCGAACTTCGTCGTCTTGCCCTCGTGCTCCTTCTCCTTCGAGACCGAGACGGCCGCCTCCGCCTGGTAGGTCTCGCGCACGGCCTTGCGCAGCCCGGCGTCCTCGGCGAGGCGCTCGGCGCAGATGTCCCGCGCGCCCGCGATCGCCGCCTTCACGTCGGGCACCTCCTTCGCCGCGTCGACGAAGCGCGCGGCGTCCGCGTCCGGGGCGCCGTCCGCCTGCGCCCACATCAGCTCGGCGAGCGGCTCGAGGCCTCGCTCTCGCGCCACCATCGCGCGCGTCCGGCGCTTCGGCTTGAACGGCAGGTAGAGATCCTCGAGCTCGGCCTTCGTCGTCGCGGCGCGCAGCTTCGCGGCGAGCGCGTCGGTGAGCTTGCCCTGCTTCTCGATCTCGGCGAGCACGGTCGCCCGACGATCCTCGAGCTCGATGAGGTACGCGCGGCGCTCCTCGATCGCGCGGATCTGCACCTCGTCGAGCTCGCCCGTCGCCTCCTTGCGGTACCGCGCGATGAAGGGGACGGTCGAGCCCTCGGCGAGCAGCGCGACGACGGCGGCGACGCCCGCGCGCGGCAGAGAGAGCTCCTTCGCGAGCAGGGGGACGGGATCGAACGTGGGCTTCGGCTGGGTCATGAGCGGCCGGAGGGGTAGCGGAGGATCTGAAAGGCTGTCCAGCCTTGATCATCCGCGCAGGTTGTGCCCACCGCCCGGGGTGAATGTACGTTCTTGGTTGACAGTGTAGGACACGAGCGTAGAAGGCCGCCTCATGAAGACGGGGGCTCTCTCCACGCTGTGCGCGCTGTTGTCCATCACGCTCTTCGCCTGTTCGGGCGAGGTCACCGACGCGGCCGACGGCGGCGCCACCGCGGAGAGCGAGGAGGCCGCGACGAGCGCGGGCCGCGCGACCTACTACCGGGTCGTCCGCCAGGACACGCGCAAGTGCGCGTACCCCATGTGCGGCGGCGTCTACGTCGCGCGTGTCAACGCGGCGACGACGAGGTGCGCCGACGGCACCTCCCAGGCGGAGTGCTACGTCGCCGACCTCGACCTCTCGGGCCTCGGCCTGACGCCGGCCCACGCGAGCTCCATCTCCGAGCGCGCGGAGGCGGGCCGCGTCGTGCTGCGGGGATCGGTGAAGCTCCAGACCCTCGGGGGCCGCAAGGCGCCGCGGTTCGACGCGACGGAGGCGTGGGAGCAGCTGGGCAGCGGGCAGGCGACCGGCACCTTCTACAAGGTCGTCGACCGCGGCATCCGCTGCATCACCACGCCGTGCCCCTCGTTCGAGGAGGCGAAGCTGAACTCGTCGAGCGCCGTGAAGCTCGTCGGGTTCGACGTGTCGCAGGCGGGTCTCTCGGAGGCGGAGGCGGCGGCCGTCCACGCCGCGAGCGCCGCCGGCGTGATCGCCGCGGGCTCGAACGTCGTCACGCCCGCCGCGGGGCCGGCCGGCGCCGCGACGGACCTCGTCGCGACCGCCGCGTTCGTGCGCGTCCGGCCGGTCGCAGGCTACTGCGACGACGACTCGCAGTGCGTGATGACCACCTCGACGCGCGCCGTCTCGAAGAGGTCGCAGTGCTACTGCCGCACGTGCCCCGACGCCCTGGACGTCGACACGGCCGCCGAGAACGAGCAGGACTACGCGACCCTCTGCGCGAGCTTCCCGGGGCCGTGCCCCGCGGTGAAGTGCATGGCCCGCGAGGCGAGGTGCGTCGACCACAGGTGCACGGCGGTCGCGCCGACCGCGAACTGATTGCGCGCGGCCTCCGCGCCGCGTCGTCCGCATTTTCGCCTGCGATCCGCGCGATTCCTGCTTGCGACCGCCAGAGGGTCGTTCCTAGTCTCCGCGCGGACATGGCTCACAACATCACGCTCATCCCTGGTGACGGCATCGGCCCCGAGGTCGCCGCGGCCACCCAGCGCGTCATCGCCGCCGCGGGCGTCGCGGTCGACTGGGACACCCAGAACGTCGGCGCCGAGGTGGCCCTGAAGGTCGGCACCCCGCTGCCCCAGGAGGCGATCGACTCCATCCTCCGCAACAAGATCGCGCTGAAGGGCCCGGTGGGCACGCCGATCGGCAAGGGGTTCCGCTCGGTCAACGTGACGCTCCGCCAGACGCTCGACCTCTACGCGAACGTGCGCCCCGTGCGCAGCCTGCCGTACGTCGAGCCGAAGTTCGAGGGGGTCGACTTCGTGATCGTCCGCGAGAACACCGAGGACCTCTACGCGGGGCACGAGATCATGATCCTCCCCGGCATCGCGCAGAGCATCAAGCTCATCACCGAGCGCGGGTGCACGCGCATCGCCGAGTTCGCGTACGCGTACGCGCAGAAGCACAAGCGCAAGCGCGTCTCCGCGGTGCACAAGGCCAACATCATGAAGCTGAGCGACGGCCTGATGCTCGACTGCACCCGCCGCGTCGCCGCGCGCTACCCGGACATCGAGTCGCGCGAGGTGATCGTCGACGCCGCCGCGATGACGATGGTGCGCGACGCGAACAGCCTCGACGTCATCGTCACGGAGAACCTCTACGGAGACATCCTCTCCGATCTCGGCGCGGGTCTCGTCGGTGGGCTCGGCATCGTCCCGGGCGCCAACATCGGCGAGCGCTACGCGGTGTTCGAGGCGGTGCACGGCTCGGCGCCGGACATCGCCGGCAAGGGCGTCGCGAACCCGACGGCGCTCATCCAGAGCGCGGTGATGATGCTCTACCACCTCGACGAGATGGCGGCGGCGAAGCGCATCGAGCTCGCGCTGCACTCGCTCTTCGCCGGGCGGCGCGTGCGCACGCGCGACCTCGGCGGCACGGCGACGACGACCGAGTTCACCGACGCGCTCGTGAAGCTGATCGAGTCGACCTGAGGGCCCGGCGTGGCGCTGGGCGTCGCGCTCGGGATCGCTCTTGTCCTCGCCGTGGCGTACGCGCTCTACACGGCGCGCGCGCACCGGGCGCTCGTGGCGGTCGTGCGACGCGGTCAGCCGCCCTCGCTCGACGCTCCGCCCGCGTGGACGCTGCGCGCAGGGAGCGTGACGGCGCTCGCGCGGGCGTACTGGTTCGCGCGGCGCGGCGAGGTGCTCGACGCAGAGCGGGCGCTGCGGGGCGTCGCGCGCGGCGAGCTCGGCGCGTGGGAGCAGCGAGTGCTCGAGGCCACCCGCGCGCTCGTCTGCATGGAGAACCGGGAGCTGGCGAGCGCCGCCAGGCTCGCGCCGCTCGCGATCCCGACCGGTGACGCTGACGTCGATCGTCGCCTCGCGCGCGTGCTCCTCCTCGACGCGTGGCACGACGCGGACCGCCTCGTCGCGATCGCGCGCGCTCTCTCTGACGCGGGGCCTCACCTCGGCGACTGCGGCGAGGTCGCGCGGCTGCGCGAGGAGCAGCTCGTGACCGGCGAGCTCGTGGCGGGTCACCCGCAGGAGCTGCTCACGCGCGCGGCGACGGTCGCGTACGAGCTCGGCGAGGACGCCTTCGGCGACACGCTCCTCTCGCTCGCGGAGCGGCGAGGGGTGTACCGCTGAGCGCTGCGATCCTTGTTGCCGCGACCTCCGGGCTCGATAAGTGTCGCTCGGTGACCCAGCTCGAGGGGATCCGCGCGTGGCTCGCGTCGACGGGGGTGGTGCCCGCCGACGCGTTCGACCGCGTCGTGCGCGGGAGAGCGGGCGCGCTCGGCGAGCTCGTGACGGCGGAGCTCGTGACGTGGCCCGCGCTCGTCGACGCGATCGCGAGCGGGTTCTCGTTGCCGCGGGTGACGCCGTCGCTGCTGCGTCCCACGCGGGAGCTGATCGAGCTCGTCCCCTTCGAGATCGCGTGCGAGCACGGCGTCCTGCCCGCGCTGTTCCGGGTGGGCGACGCCGCGCCCGGCACGCTGACCCTCGCCATGTCCGATCCGACCGACGGCGTGGCGCTCGCCGCGTGCTCGCACGGGGGCGCCGTCCGCGTGCGCCCGATGCTCGCGACGCCGCGGGAGCTCGGCGCCGCGCTGCTCGCGTTCTACGGTCGCGCCCCGCAGGCGCCTCCGCGCCCGCCTCCGCCCGCGCGCGCGGTGTCGCTCGCGCCGCCGGCGCGCCCCGTCTCGCACCCGCCGCCAGACACGGACAAGGAGATCGAGCTCGCGGACGACGAGGTCGAGGAGACCCCCGACTCCGTCCCGCCCGTCGCGCCCGCGCCCCACGCGCCTCCCCTCGTGCTCGTGGTCGGAGGTGACGTGGCGTTCGGCGAGGCGGTCGAGCAGGCCGCGCGCGCCGCGGGCGTCGAGTGCATGATCGCGGATCTGTTCGCGGCCTCCAGCCTCGTGCGCAGCCTCGCGCCGCGCGGGATCGTGGTCGGCGACGACGCGTACGCGTTCGACCGCGTCGCCTTTCATCGGCTCGCGTCGGAGGTCGGCGCGACGCTCATCGTGTGGGACGAGCGGCCCGACGCCGAGGAGGTCGCGGCCGTGCTCGCGCTGCTCGCGGGAGCCCACGCCACCAGCGCGCCTCAGCTGTCGGCCAGCGCCGAGTAGCGTCGCGGCGGTCCGCGCTCGAGATTGCGGCGGTGGACGCGCACCACGAGAGCCCCACCCCGGCGCCGAGTAGCGCCGCGGCGGTCAGCGCTCGAGAGGTGTCCAAGCTTGCGAGCGAACCGGGTGAGGCTAGGGAGGCCGACGCAGGAATACCCACCGTATTTCGAGGAGGCCGACCGACGCATCGCCCGGTGCAGCCGCAAGATTGGACACCTCTAGCCGCGCGGCGCCTGCACGAGCTCGATGAGCACGCCCTCGCCGCCGACCGGCAGCTCGGCCGAGCCCTTCGGGTGGATGAAGCAGACGTCGTGGCCCGCCGCGCCCTTCCTGATACCGCCCGGCGCGAACCGCACGCCCTGCTCGCCCAGCCACGCGACCGCGGCCGGGAGATCGTCGACCCACAGCCCGACGTGGTTCAGCGGGGGCACGTGCACCTTCGGGCTCTTTTCGACGTCGATCGGCTGCATCAGATCGATCTCGACGGCGCCTGGCCCCTCGCCGGCGACGAGGATGTCCTCGTCGACGTTCTCTCGCTCGCTGCGGTAGCTGCCGGTCACCTCGAGCCCGAACAGGTCGACCCACAGCCGGCGCAGCGCAGACTTGTCCGGGGCGCCGAGCGCGATCTGCTGCACTCCGAGAATTTTGAACGGGCGCGCTGTCATCGCGCACGCTTACCACGCCGCAAAAACAGAGGCGCGCCCCGCGAGCGTTGGGTATCGTTTCGCCCGCATGACCGACGCAGATCAAGGCGCTGGCGGCGAGCCGCCGGCGAGCTCCCCCACCTCGAGCCCTCCGGCATCGACCGACGCCCCCGCTGACCCAGGCTCCAGGCCTCCGACCACCACCCCCAGCGCCGCAGGCGAGCAGGTCGTGCCCGATCCGCTCGCGAAGGCGACGGCCGATCTCGCCGAGCTGAAGGACCGCTACCTGCGGCTCGCCGCCGACTACGACAACTACCGCAAGCGCGCGCGCCGCGACGTCGAGGAGGGCGAGAAGAAGGCGAGGGAGACGCTGCTGAAGGAGCTGCTCCCCGTGTTCGACAACCTCGAGCGCGCGTCCGCGAGCGCCGCGGACGCGACCGACGCGAAGAGCGTCGGCGACGGCGTGCGCATGGTGCTGCGGCAGTTCCTCGACACGCTCGACCGCGTCGGCATCCAGCGCGTGGCGGCCGCGGGCAGCGGGTTCGACCCGATGCTCCACGAGGCCATCCAGCACCTCGAGACCGACGACCACCCGCCCGGCGCGATCGTTGCGGAGGTGCAGTCGGGGTACAAGATGGGCGACAGGCTCATCCGCGCCGCGATGGTCGTCGTCGCGAAGGCGAGGCCCGCGCCCGCGTCAGGCGGAGGCCCCGAGCCGTCGTGAGCAAGATCATCGGGATCGATCTCGGCACGACGAACTCGTGCGTGGCCTTCGTGGAGGGCGAGGGGGGCGCTCGCCGGGAGATCAAGATCATCCCGAACGCCGAGGGCGCGAGGACGACCCCCTCCGTCATCGGCTTCGCGGCGAGCGGCGAGCGCCTCGTCGGTCAGATCGCGAAGCGCCAGGCCGTCACGAACGGCGAGAACACCATCTTCGGCGTCAAGCGGCTGATGGGTCGCAAGCTCGACGCGCCGGACGTGTCGTCGCAGGCCGCGCTCTCGCCTTTCAAGATCGTGCGCGCGCCGAACGGCGACGCGTGGGTCTCCGCGCACGACAAGCGGTACTCGCCGCCCGAGATCTCCGCGATCGTGCTCGCGAAGATGAAGGAGATCGCCGAGGCGTTCCTCGGCGAGAAGGTCGAGGAGGCCGTCGTCACGGTGCCCGCGTACTTCGACGACGCCCAGCGCCAGGCCACGAAGGACGCGGGGAAGATCGCGGGCCTGAAGGTCAAGCGCATCCTCAACGAGCCGACGGCGGCGGCGCTCGCCTACGGCCTCGACAAGCAGGGGAAGGAGACGATCGCCGTCTACGATCTCGGCGGCGGCACGTTCGACATCTCGATCCTCGAGATCGCGGCCGGCGTCTTCAGCGTGAAGGCGACCGGCGGCGACACGCACCTCGGCGGCGAGGACTTCGACGAGGTGCTGATCCAGAAGCTCTGCGACGAGTTCCGGGAGGCGCACGGCGCGGATCTGCGCAAGGACAGGATGGCGCTGCAGCGGCTGAAGGAGGCGGCCGAGAAGGCGAAGCACGAGCTGTCCTCGTCGCTCGAGACCGAGCTGAACCTCCCCTTCATCGCGACCGGGCCCTCGGGGCCGCTGCACGTCGAGCGCACCCTGAAGCGCAGCGAGCTCGAGATCCTGACGGCCGATCTCGTGCAGCGGACGCTCGCCGCGTGCCGGGCGACGCTCGACGACGCCAAGCTGAAGCCCGCCGACGTGCAGAACGTCATCCTCGTCGGCGGCATGACGCGCATGCCCGCCGTGCAGAAGGCGGTGAAGGAGTTCTTCGGGCGCGAGCCGCACAAGGGGGTGAACCCCGACGAGGTCGTCGCGGCCGGCGCCGCCATCCAGGGCGCGGTGCTCTCCGGCAAGGTCGACGAGGTGCTGCTGCTCGACGTGACGCCGCTGTCGATGGGCGTCGAGACGGGCGGGGGCGTGTTCTACAAGCTCATCCAGCGCAACACGACGATCCCGACCGAGAAGAGCGAGGTCTTCACGACGAGCCTCGACAACCAGAGCTTCGTGCCCATCCACGTGCTGCAAGGCGAGCGCGAGATGGCCGGCGACAACCAGAGCCTCGCGCGGTTCGAGCTCACGGGCATCCCGCCCGCGCCGCGCGGCGTGCCGAAGATCCAGGTGGCGTTCAAGATCGACTCGAACGGCATCCTGTCGGTCGAGGCGAAGGATCTCGGCACCGGGCGCGCGCAGGCCGTGAACGTGACGCCGACGTCCGGCCTCGACCCTGACGACGTCACGAGGCTCGTCGCCGAGGCCGACAAGTTCTCCGAGCTCGACGGGCTCCGACGCGAGCTCGCCGAGGTGAAGAACCAGGCCGAGACGCTGCTCTACACGACCGAGCAGGCGCTCGACGGCTACGCCGATCTCTTGCCCGCGGAGGTGCTCGACGGCGTGCGCGGCGACGCCGCGACGCTGCGCAAGCTCGTCGATGGCGGCGGCGATCTCGACCAGATCCGCGAGGCCTACACGACGCTCGAGGCGTCCGCGTTCAAGATCGCCGAGAGCATCTACGCCGACTCCGACGCAGGCTGACCCGTCGCGGGTCTTCAGCGCGCGCGGGGTGGCTTCATCGGCGGCGGCAGGCGGTGCACGCGCGCGCGCAGCGCCTCCTGCCTCGCGCGGATCTCGGCGACGGCGGCGGCGCTCGGTGGCGCCACGGCGGCGAGCGTCTTCGTGGCGGCGCTCGCGCCCACGAACGCGTCGTCGACGACGAAGTCACCGCTGATCCCGGCCGGGCGCTGGAAATACAGGCACACGGCGTCATCTGGCGTGGGGCGGTCGCCCTCGAAGCGGCACCAGCCCGCGGCGTCCGGCGCGGGTGACGCCGCCGGGAGCGGGGCCGCGCCCGTCGCGTCGAGGAAGCAGCCGTCGACGTGCACGACGACGTCGCCGCACGCGACGCCCGCGGGGACACGGACCCACCCGCGCGCGTGCGTGAGCGGGGTCGCGGGCGCCACGCCGATCGCGGCGAGGCCCGCCTGTCCCAGGGCCGCGCACTTCAGTCCCGAGCGACACGCCGCGCCGACGCGCGCCTCGATCGCGCCCCCGCCGAACCCCGGGCTCATCGATGTCGTCGCCCACGAGTACTGGGACACCCACGGGCCGCTCCACTCGAGATCGCCGTCCCACAGCAGGTTGCCCGCGTTGAGGTTGCCGTACGGGCTGCGTGTCTCGACCGTGCGCTTCACCGCGACGGCGCCCGCCGCTCCGCCCGTCCCCGCCGCTCCGGCCTCGCCCCCGCGCCCCGCGCTCGTGGCGCGCCCCGCGGCGCCGGCCGTGGTCTCGGCGGCACCGCCCGCGCCGCCGCTCGCGGAGACGACGCGCGCGGGCTCCACGACGACGGCGCCTTCGTCGCAGGCAAGCGCGAACAAAGCAAACATCGCCAGGATCGGGGGAGCAGACCTCATGGAGCGAGGTTCGCTTTCACCCAGGCGTACCCGGCGTCGTAGAGCGGGTCTCTGCCCTGGAGCAGCGCAGACTGCGCGGGCAGCACGACGACGTCGGGGCGCACGCCCTCGCCGCAGAGCGCCTCGCCCGTCTCTCCGGCGATCGTGTCGCCGCACGCGAGCTGGAAGGTGAGGCCCGTCCAGTACTGCCCGCCGAGGAACGTCGAGAACGCGCCGTTGGTCGGGTTCGGGCCGAAGAGGCGCACGTTCGGCGACGCGCCCTTCAGCGAGCGCGGCAGGTAGTCGCTCGCGGACACGTCGCGCGTCAGCAGCATCGCCACCGGCACGTCGAGGCTGGCGTTGTTCGAGCCCGACTCGGACGGCCACAGCCCCTTGTCCCGGTGGCGCTCGAACAGCGCGTGCCCCGCCGCGGCGTCGGCCGGGCCCTCCTCGTCGGCGCGGCTGCGCCAGACGAACGCGGTGTCGAGGTGCTTCGGCGTCGCGAACGCGAGGATGGGCATGCCCGTGTCGATCGTGCCGCCGTTGCCGGTGCGGTGATCGAGGATCACGCCGCGCGCGGGCTCGTCGCGCCACGATTTCACCGCGGTGAGGCTGTCCTTCTTCACCTTGCTCCCGACGCTGCCGTCGAGGGAGTTCCACACGAGGCCGAACACGCGCTCCGTGGGCGTGCTCTCCGTCGCGAGGCTGCCGTACGCGCGGCCGCCCGGGCCGCTAGCGGGGACGCCCTCGACGTGCACGCCGAGGCGGTTGTCGCACTCGACGCGATCGATCGGCTCGGTAGGTGCGATCTGCGAGGCGACGAGGAGCGTCTCCTCTGGCCCGCAGGACCCCTTCGCGGCGTCGCAGCGCACGACGGTCAGCGTCTGCGCGAGCGACGAGACGTACGGGCCGAGCGGCTCGAGGAACGCGGCCACCGACTCGGGATCGTTGACGCTCGGCGCGTCGCCTCGCCTGCTCTCGAGGGCGCGGACCCAGTCGATGGGATCCTCGCCGTCGATCGCCACGACGCGATCGCCCGTGCGCAGGCCCCACGCGCCCACCGCGCCCGCGCGGCCGACGAGCACGTGCGGGCGGGCGGGGTCGGGGGCGGGCAGGCCCTCGACGTCCGCGTGCCCCGCGAGGAAGCACGCGTTGAAGGGCACGCGGCCCGGCACCTCGAGCGAGAACTGCCACGTCGCGAACGTCGAGCTGTGCGAGTCGCGCAGGCGGCCGATCGCCGCGGTGAACGCGCCGAAGAACGCGACCCTGTCCGGCGCCGACTCCATCTTCGACATCAGCGCGAGCGCGGCGGGCAGGTGGAGCCGTCGGTTCGCGTACGGCCCGAACAGCGCCGTCAGCCGGGAGCGCAGCCACGCCGCGAGCGCCGCCTGCTGCGCCTTCGGCACGGGAGGCACGAGGCCGCGCGCGTCGAGGCAGCGGCGGTGGAGGCACAGCTCGTCGCTGCGGCAGCTCTGGGTGTCCTTGACGCCGAGGCAGGTGCGGGCGCTCCGGAACTCTCCCGACGCGACGAGCTCGGCGGCGTCGACGACGACGCCCTCCGGGCCGAACATCGACAGGCCGACGTGCGGACCGCGCGCGGCTTCGACCGAGAACTCCGCGCTCTCGAGCTCGATCCAGCCGTCGCTCGTCACGCGCCCGGTGGGCCAGAGCTGCGAGAGCACGGGCGCGATCGACGCGTCGTCGTACGAGGCGCCGACCGCGAGGAAGCCGTCGCCCTTCACCCACGCGCGCGCGAGGTACGAGCCGTCGCCCGCGGGCAGCGCGAGCTTGACCTCGGCGCCCTGGTACGGCGCGACCTTCGCGGCGCGCGAGCCAGAGAGCGCGCTCGCGTCGTCGACCAGCTCGTAGCCCGCCGCCGTCGCGTCGAGCCCGTCGGGGTACGCCTCGAAGTCGACGGAGACGACCGCGGTCGGGTCGAACGCGAACGTGCCGTCCGGGGCGAAGGTTCCGGCGCGCGCGGGCCACGCGATCGCGAGCGCGCCGAGCGCGACGCGGGCCGCGCGCCCCGGGATCATCGCCGGTTGACGCGCTCGAGGTAGTCGCCGGTGCGCGTGTCGACCTTCACCCACTCTCCCTCGCTGATGAACAGCGGCACCTGGATCTGCGCGCCGGTCGAGATGGTCGCGGGCTTCGTCACGTTGCTCGCGGTGTCGCCCTTCACGCCGGGATCGCTGTGCGTGATCTGCACGACGACGTGCGCGGGCAAGGTCACGCCGATGGCGTTGCCGTTCCACAGGACGATGTCGACGTCGAGGTTCTCGAGGAGGAAATTCTTGTCCTGCTCGTCGAGCTTGTCGCCCGAGACGTACACCTGGTCGCCCGTCGCCGAGTCCATGAACACGTACGCGTCGCCCTCGGGGTAGATGTACTGCAGCTTGCGCTCCTCGACGTCGGCCGGCTCGAGCTTCTCGCCGGACTTGAACGTGCGCTCGAGCACCGCGCCCGTCGCCAGGTTGCGGATCTTCACCCGCGTGAACGCCTGGCCCTTGCCGGGCTTGACGAACTGGAAGTCGACGACCGTGTAGGGCGAGCCGTCGAGCATGATCTTCAGGTTCTTGCGGATGTCGGACGTGTCCATGGCGAAACCGGCGAGTCCGCTAGCACGCGCGCCCTGCGACGAGAACCCTATACGCCCGGCCTCACCGGGCCTTCGGGGGGGGCTCGGGGAGCGTCAGCGCCGACGAGACGAACAGCGTCGGCGTCGCCTCGCTCACGGTCTGCGAGACGTCGAGGCGCACCGTCGCGCGCAGCGGGCGCTCCGCGAGCGCGGGTCCGCCCACGCGGCGCACCCAGTCTTCCAGGCGGCCGACGTCGAGGTTCAGCAGCACCGAGGCGCTCTCCCCGCGCCGGGTGGGGAGGAAGACGCGGGTCACCGGGGCGCGCAGCGCGCCGATCCTCCCGACGGAGGTGTCGCCGGTCGCCTGGACCGCGCGCGGCGTGAACACCATCACGCCGTCCGCGGTGCGCGCGGCGTACACCGGCACCCCGAGCCCGGCGACGCGCGCCAGGCGGAGCTCCACGCGGGAGAGCTGCTTCGCCTCGCAGCGCGCGCCGTCGGCGTAGCCGTCGCCCACCGTCCACACGGCGGTGCCGTCCGGCTGCTCGGCCAGCGTCTCCCAGCGGATCGGGGCTCGAGGCGACGCCGTCTCGCAGCGCAGCGCGCCCGACTCCACCGCGAAGCCCGCGCCGGTGGTGGACCGCTCACCGACCATCACGCTCGCTGGGTGGGCGGTCTCGACGGAGAGCGGCACGCTCGCGCCCGCGCGGCGAGCGGTGCGCGCGTCGCCCACCTTCAGCTCGACCGCGTCGACGCCGACCTTGCCCTGGACGTCGGCCTGGCGCAGGTGAGGGGGCGGCGCGATCTCCGGGAGGCCGGCGACCGCGACGCCCCTGGCCGCCTGCACCTCACGACCGACGGGCGCGGGGGCGAGCTGCGGCGGGGCGCGCCGGCCGAACGGGTCCGTGACGATCGCGCGAGCGGCGGCCGCGAGCCCGCTCGACGCGACGAGCGCGAGCGCGGCGCACGCTGCGCGGGACGGCGCGCTCACAGCGTCTCCAGGTAGGCGACGAGCGCGAGGCGATCGGCGCGGGAGAGGTGCGTGGTGTGTCCCATCTTCGAGTCGGGCGCCTCGAGCACGTCGAGCAGCGTCGCGTACCGGCCGTCGTGAAAATAGGGCGCCGTCGCGCCCACGAACCGCAGCGACGGCGTCTCGAGATCGACGCGCTCGGCGCTCGTTCGCGTGCCGACGTCGTGGCGCGCGCCGTCGGTCGTCTGGGCGCCCGTGTGGCACGTCGCGCAGGCCGTCTCGGCGTCGAAGAAGAGCTCCCGACCGCGCGCGACGCGCGCCCGCTTGACGGTGTCGTCGTGCTCGCCGACGCGCGGCGCAGGCAGCTGCTTCACGTACGCGAGCAGCGCCTGGGTCTGAGCGTTCGGCAGGCCCGTCCCGCCGAGGCGCTGCGTCGTGTGCGCGACGTGATCCTCGAGCGTCGGGTGCGCGCCCGACCAGGAGAACGGCCCGGTGCCCTCGAGTCGCCCCGCGAGCATCGCGGTCTGGCGAGGGCCGTCCGGCGTCGACCACGTGAGCGCGTCCTCGCGGCCGTCGGGGTGGCAGCTGGCGCACGCGCGGCCGTCGGAGCTGATCATCGGGTCGCCCGTGCGGTGGAACAGCGCGCGGCCGAGCGCGACCTCGGGCGAGACCGACGGGCCGGAGAGCCGCGACAGCGCGATCTGCCGACCGCCGGTCGCCGCCTCACCGAGCGGGAGGATCGTGAGCTGTCGGTCGAACTGGGAGGCGACCACGAGCGTGCCCGTCGCCTCGTCGATCGCGACGCCCGCGGGCCCGGCCGGCACCTTCCATCGCCTCCGCTCGGCGCGCGCCGGATCGAGCGCGCGCGCGTCGAGCTCGAGCACCGAGTCGATGCCGAGGCACGCGACGTACAGCGCGTCGCCGGAGGCGCGGGCGGCTCGGGGGAGCAGGCAGTCGGAGCGCTGCGCCTCGCGGCGCGAGAGCGTGAGCGCCGCGCGGGTCATCGCGCGCTCCGCGGCCGCGTCGATCACCGAGACCGAGCTCACCTCGGCGGCGAGCGGCGAGGAGGCGTCGCCGTAGCCGCTCGTCGCGCGCGTCGCCTCGCCCGGATCGACCGTGACGAACGGCGCGAACAGCCGCCCCTGCCCGAGGATCGGCGCGGTCGGCTGCGGGCGCGCCGGGGTGGGTATGGGCTTCGGCGCGGGGCGCCCCGCGAGCGGGGGAGGGGGCTGCGGGAGCGGCGCCTCCGCGATGGCCGGCGGCGGAGGCTTGCCGGGCGAGGACGGGATGGCCTTCGCGAGCGCGAAGCCCTGGCACCCCTGACGGAGCTTCGCCGTGCGCTGATCGAGCCCGGCGCGGCCGAGGCGCTGGTGCAGATCGACCTCGCGGGCCGCCCCGTCGCCGTCGAGGTCCACGACGCTGAGCTTCGCGCCCACCACGTGCGAGACGAACGCGCGGCGCCCGTCGTCCGCGACCACGACCGCGCGGGGCTCGCGCGCGACGCTCGTCGTGCGCCTCCGGGCGAGCGTCTCGCCGTCGAGCGTCGTCAGCGCGTGCGCGTATCCGCTCGTGACGAGCAGCGATCGGTCGTCCTGGGTCGCGGCGAGCGCGATGGGCTCCGCCGGCACGGAGACGGCGCACCGCGACGAGAGCGGCCGCTCGGGGTCCGCTGCGGGCTCGAGCACCTCGATCAGATCGTCGTGCCGGAGCGTGACCGCGACCCGGCCGTCGGCGAGCACGAGCGCCTGCTCGCCCCGCCCCCGCAGCTTCGTGACGGCGAGCTCGCGCCCGGAGCCCACGTCGATCGTGCGCAGCGCGGGCTCGTCGAGATCGGTCACGTACGCGAGCAGCCGCCGCCCTCGCTCGGTCGCCTGCTCCGCGAGCACCACGACGCCGCCCTGCCGCCCATCGCCGACCCGCGTAGCGCCTCCCGTCACGCGCCGTCCGCAGTCACCGGCGGGCGACCCCGAGGGCGCGGGGGCCGAAGCCCCGACCGTCGCGGGCGCGCGAGCGGTGGGGGCGGAGACGGTCGTGCTGCACGCGGCGAGCAGACCCGACGTGACGAGACCCAGGGTAGCGACGCGGCGCATGAGACGTAGGACGGGCCGGGCGGCGGCGAGTTCCCTGCGCTGGATCAAATCGGTCGCAGGTTGTCCTACACCTGCGAGCTCGTCGTCAGGCGGTGGGCACGGTCGTCGCGCGGAAGATCTCCACGCGCTCGAGCACGATGTCCGTGTCGGGCCGGTCGCGGCGGTCCTTCGCGACCTTGCCCATCGCGTCGACGATCTGCTGCCCCGCGACGACCTTGCCGAACACGGAGTGGCGCCCGTCGAGGTGCGGCGTCGCGCGGTGGGTGATGAAGAACTGCGAGCCGTTGCTGCCGGGCCCGGAGTTCGCCATCGACAGCACGCCCGGCCCGTCGTGGCGCAGCTCCGGGTGGAACTCGTCCGAGAAGCGGTACCCCGGCCCGCCGGTGCCCCAGCGGTTCGACGTCTCGAGCGAGCGGGTGAGCGGGTCGCCACACTGGGCCATGAAGCCGTCGATCACGCGATGAAACCTCACGCCGGCGTACAGCGCGCCCGTGCCGGGGCGGCCCGTGAGCGGATCGGTCCATGGCATCGTGCCCGCCGCGAGCCCGGCGAAATTCGCGACGGTCTTCGGCGCGCGCGACTCCTCGAGGCGCGCGACCACGGTGCCCATCGACGTGACGAAGCGTGCGTAGAGATCGCCCTCGCCGGGCGCGGTGATCGCGGGGAAGGTGGGGTCGGCCATCGCGAACGGGAGGTACGCGCCCTCGCGCCTCGGCGCAAGTCGGCCCGACGCGGGGGCACCCCGTTGACCGCCTGCCGAGAAGACTCCTACATTCGAGCGCGTTGAAGTCTTGCCCTCAGTGCAACCTCCGGTACCCGGACGAGTCGACCTTTTGCTTCGTGGACGGCGCGTCGCTCACGTCGGTCGCAGATCCGCGCATCGGCACGACCGTCGGCGGCCGGTACGTCATCGAGGCGGTGCTCGGCGAGGGCGGCATGGCGACCGTCTACCGGGCGCGGCACAAGCTCGTCGACCGCCTCTGCGCGGTGAAGATCATGAACCCCGCCCTCGCGCGGGACAAGGTCGTGCGCGAGCGGTTTCGTCGCGAGGCGAAGCAGGCGCAGAAGCTCGCCCACCCGAACATCATCGAGATCTTCGACCACGGCGACACCGACGACGGCACCGCCTT
Organism: Polyangiaceae bacterium; assembly: GCA_020849655.1. Taxonomy (GTDB): domain Bacteria; phylum Myxococcota_A; class Polyangia; order Polyangiales; family Polyangiaceae; genus JADLFU01. The sequence continues at coordinate 51,810 of JADLFU010000122.1, forward strand.
CCTCGTGATGGAGCTGCTCCTCGGCGAGTCGCTCGCGGACGTCGTCGCGCGCGGCAAGGTGCCGCTCGCGCGCGCCGTTCCGCTGATGATCCAGATCGCCCGCGCCCTCGCCCGCGCGCACGATTTCGAGGTCGTCCACCGAGATCTGAAGCCCGAGAACATGTTCGTCGGTCGCGCGGCCG
>JADLFU010000123.1 GCA_020849655.1 Polyangiaceae bacterium
CGCCACCCGAGGCAGACGAGCGCCGAACACGCTCGTCGCCGCCCGGCAGACGACCGCGGAACACGCCCGTCGCGGCCCGTCCCGGCGCCGCGACGACGCGCGTCGCGACCCGACGACCGGTCGAGGACAGCCGAAATCGCGAAGTTCAGCGGCATCGCCGCCAAGCTACCACACGCCCGCCCCGCGAGATCATCGCCGGTCTCGCCGGTCTCGGCGCTCACGCCCACGCATCGCCGGAGCCGCCGCCGGCCTTTCGGCGCAGCACGGTGCTCTTCCAGTACGGCGGGCCGCGGCTCGGGCTGCGCTCGGGCACGTCGCAAGGCTCGCCGATGCCTCGCAGGTACGCGCGCACGCTCTTCGGATCGGTGACCAGCGCGACGAGCTTCATGCGGCCGCTGCACTTCGGGCACGCGAGCACGTCGATGGCGAACGTGCGCGCGAGCAGCTCGGCCCAGAGGCGGCGGGCGCCTCGACGCTTGGGCTTGGGCTCGGCGTCCTCGGCGTCCGCCTGGTCCGCGGGCTTCTGGGGCGCGATGCGCGCGCGCCACCTGTGCGCCGACGCGAGCACGCCAGCGTACTTGACAGTGTGAAACCGCGGCGGCGGCACAGCGGCGGCGAGGCGCGCGACGAGCGAGAGCGGGTCCAGCTCGACGGATCTGCACCCAACAGTCATGTGTCGAAAGCTCTGCGACGCGACCGCGACCCAGTGTGACGCGGGGCAGGGGTGTTACGTCATCCCCGCGCTGGGTTTCGGCGTGTGCGTCCCGCCCTGAGCATGGATTTCAAGAGTCACTCGCCGCGAGCACCGGCTTGCTCGCGCCCTTCGGCCGCACGGCGGGGCTCGAGTCCTGCTCCGAACTCCGGCACGCGCTCCTCGCCCACCCGAACCCCGTGGTGAGCGTCCGCGCGCGGGTCCTCGCGGCGATCGGCGAGCCGCTCACGTGGATGCTGCTGCTCGGCGGCCTGTTCTTCGCGCTGGATCGCGCGTGGCGGGCCCCCGACGCGCGCCGCGTGGTCGTCGACGCGGCGGTGGTCCGCGCGCTCGAGCTCGACCACGCGCGGCGGGTCGGCAAGCCTCCCACCGCGCGCGAGCGAGAGCAGGCGATCGAGCGCTGGATCGACGAGGAGGTGCGCGTGCGCGAGGCCGAGCGGCTCGGCCTCGCGCGGGGCGACGTCATCGTGCGGCGCCGCCTCGTGCAGAAGGTGGACATCGTCCTCGACGAGACGACGCGCCTCGACCCGCACGCGCCGCCCCGCGTGGTCCCGGTGGAGCGCGTCACGGTCGAGCACGTGTTCCTGTCGCGCGCGCGGCCCTCGGTCGACTCCGACGCGCAGGCCGTGCTCGCCGCGCTCCGGCAGGGGCGAGAGCCAGGCTCGCTCGGGGATCCCTTTCCCCACGGGGGCCGCCTGGCGGAGCGCACCGAGACCGAGCTCGGGGCGGTGCTCGGAGGCGCTGCTCGTGAGCTGTGGCGCCAGCGAGATGGGGAGTGGCACGGCCCTCTCGCGGGGGCCGCTGGGGTCCACGTGGCCCGCGTGGTAACGCGGGCAATCCGCGACGAGCCCGCGCCCGGCGTGCCCGACCAGGACGCGGCCCGACGCGCCGCCATCGCCCGCCTCCGCGCGGGGTACGTGGTCGAGGTCCGCCGTTGATCGCGGCGTGGCTCGCGCTGTGCGTCCTGCTCTGGTCGCCGCCCGCGCGCGCGCACGGGTTCGCGCCCGCCGTCGTGCGCATCGACGAGCACGGCGAGGGCGTGTTCGCGATCGCGGAGAGCGAGCCCTCCGCGCTGACGATCAGCGCGCCTGGCTGCGCGCGCGCCGGGGCGGTGCTCCGCTGCGACGCCCGGGGGCTCTCCCAGGCGCGGCTGACCGCGCACGCCGAGGGTGAGGTGTTTGTTAGAATGTCAACCCGTGACGGCGCCGTCGCATTCTGCGCCCTCGCCCCCGGGAGAGACCGCGAGCGCGCCGGTGGCTGGGCGGGCGCCGAAGGAGACGCCGCTCGGGTTCGCGCGGGAGGGGCTCCTGCACCTCGCGCTCGGGTACGACCACGCGCTGTTCCTCGCCGCCCTCGTCGCGACGGCGCGCGGCGCGAGGCGGCTCGCGCTCGCGATCACGTCGTTCTCGCTGGCGCACATGGCGTCGCTCGCGCTCGTGACGGTCGGGGCGGTGCGCTTGCCCCAGGCGCCCGTCGAGGCGTGCATCGCGCTCAGCATCGTGATGATGGCGCGCGTCGCGGCGGGGGAGGGGAGCTCGTGGCTCGCGCGGAGCCCCGCGCTGGCGGTCTTCCCCCTCGGGCTGCTCCACGGGCTCGGCTTCGGCTCGGCGCTCGACGGCGCGGGCTTGCCCCGGGAGCGCCTCGCGGAGTCGCTCCTCGCGTTTCACGTCGGCATCGAGGCCGGGCAGCTCGCCCTGGCGCTGGGGCTCTCCGCCGCGCTCCACGCGCTCGGGCCTGCGCGCGAGCCCTGGGTGCGCCGGGGGGCGATGCTGGTCGGCGCGCTCGGTTGTGCCATCACGATCGAGCGCGCCCTCGCGCTCGGCAGCTGAGGCCCCTCGCTCTCCCGCCGGGGCGTCGGCGGGGCAGGCGCAGCGTCGAGGCCTGTCAGCGCAGCCGCGCGAGCGCGTCCACGCGCGCGAGCCTCCTCGCGACACCTGGCAACGACCTCCCCATCACTTGCATCGCGTGCGCCTCGACGGTGACAGGGACGACGGCGAGGTCCTCCTCGAGGGCGCGGCGGAGGCGCGCCGCCTCCTCGGCGGAGCGGCCGACGAACGTCGTCGCCTGCGCGATCGGCGTGTCGATGGTCAGGCGCGCGAACTCCGGGCATATTCATTCAGGAGATATGTCGTTCCATTGCCCTTGTTCAGGGCCTAGAGAAGTGTCCTCGCCAACCGCACCCCAAGTCCTCTAGATAGTGTCCCATCACTCGCCGTAAAACGCATCCCTGAGCTGATCCCCCACGTAGTACTATAGACTGCCCCTTTTCCAACACTACGTGACCAAGGAACTCCTTCCGGCGTCACGGGGCCGGCAAGCCTCGTCGGGTCTACGACCGGCCCTTTGGGGAGCAGGTAGGCGACGTCGACACTGTATTCGGCCACGTTGCCCATGATGTCGCGAAGCCCCCAGTGGGAGGGCAGCCGTTCTCCCACCCGGTGAACGGCGTCGCCATGATTGAGACAGTGCCAGGAGCTAAAATGTAGCGCGCAGTCGAGCACGCAGTCCGAGATGCCGCCCTTGAGCACCATGCCCGTGTAGAGCGACGTGACCGTGCCTCCGCGCGTCGCGTACTCCTGCTCTGCCTCGGTCGGGAGTCGATAGCCTGGGCAGGCCGAATACGGCGTGTGTGTCGGCACAAACTTCTTGCAGAGAAGCCCCTTACCAGCCTCGCCCTCACACTCAGACAGCTCCATGCACGCGGGAAAGCCTTGCCGAGCAGACAGGACGTTCGCATACGAGATGGCGTCGAACCACGTGAGCGTGCCTGCAGGGCAGGTCTCTCCCACGCAGGCGGCCGCCTTGGTCTTCTCTTGCTCGTCGACACGATTGGGGTACCCGAGCGCCGCCCACTGGCTCTGGGTCAGCTCATGCTCCTGAAGCAGAAAGTCGTGGCTGATGGTGACCTGGGTCGGCTCCGCGGTGGCCGCGGCGCGTGGCTTCTGGCACGGCGGCTCCCCCATGATGAAGCAACCCTTGGGAATGTAGCACCATCCTTCGCGACAGAAAGGCTGCACCACGGGGTGCTTACATGGTCCCACGCACTCCGGTGGCTTCGGGCGAATGTCACACCCGACGGCCTCGGCGTAGCTTCGCGCGCATCGATCGTCAGGCTCGTACGAGACAGGTGGAAAAGGGCCCTCCAGCTTGCGCGGCTCTCCCGCGGGCGGCCCTCCCGTGGCCTGGACGTCCACGGGGAGACAATCTGCCACGCTCGCCGCGCCGGGCGGAGTAGCCGGCCAAGTGCGCTCAATGACATTGCTGCCTCCCGCGCCTCCGCTTCCACCGGCGCCGCCATGGCTTCCTTGGTCTCCCGCGGACGAACGTTCGCTCGGTCCCGAACTCCGAGAGCACGCTAGGAGAAGCAGCATGAGGCCATGCCAACGGAGGGCGGGCACGTCCTTCAATGGTTCACGCCGGCGCTCTGACCGGTGCTGATGACCTGACTGTATTGGCTCGAAAGGAATCCGAGCTCAGCCTGGGAACCAAGGTCGATCCCCGTCCAGTTGACTGCCTGAGAGTTGCATTGTCCTGGGTACGTGCCGCACGCCCGCCGAAAAATGTTGCCGATCTGTTGGATCGTCGACCATGACCCCGTGTCGTTCACCACCCAAAAAAAGTTCATCCAGTCCCACTCCACCCCGGCTGTGCCGCCGGCGGTGTCAGAGCAAATGTCCTTGTGCCAACGAGCATAGGCGGCCGCGGGCAGGGAGATCGGGGGCGACGTGGGCGGCGTCCCGCCCGCCTGCCAAGAAAAGCGAACTTCCTTGTAGTAGTTGAATATCGGGCTGGGGTTCCACCAGTTGTTCATCAGCCGATTGGCGACGTGGTGCGCGAACCCCTCGTTCACTGCGATTGAGACAAACTCCACAGATTGAAGTGAGTGCGACGTTCCGGCGCCTGTTACGTTCGAGGTGTTGCACAGAGGGTTGCTCGGCACGTCCCCGCTGTAGTCCAGCTGCAGATTCCCGTACCACCCCCTGGACAGTGCGTGCCCCAGCTCGTGCGCGATCACGGTCTTCCACCTCGAGTCATCGACGTCCTGTGGGTTCGTCGACCCCGGGGTGGCCTGAAGCGCTACGTACGTTCCCGACGCATACGAGCCCCCAGCCGATGGAACACTTGAAACAATCCGGTAGTCGGCAGCAGGATCCGCGACGATGTCGTCCGCGATGACGCCGATTTGGCCCGCGACGAGCGTGGGTCCGAAGCGGCTGTCCGTAGCCCCTCCGTTCGCGGTGAGGAAGATCTCGGAGGTGCTGCCCCACGGCGTGAAACCCATACCCCAGGTTCCCATCACGTCGATATTGCCTTCCCTGCGGTAGACCTTGATCTTCGCTCCGTTGGAGAGCCCAACTTCGCTTGTAAGGGAGAACGTACGCGCTACCCCAGGGCACATGCTGAAGTACGGAGTGCACCCCTCGACGTCCAGATAGCCGTCCGCACCGGCAATGCCCGAAATTGAGTACTTGGCGAACGCAACCCGTGACGACGCCAGGCCTGGCACCGTCAGGTAGTCCTCGCCCCCGCCGGCATCCAGGAAGTCCGACGTCACGGACGCACACACTCGTCGAGCTACCACCGGGAAGCAGGCCGGTGGCGGTGGAGGCGGGGGGGCAGCCGGCGCCTTCGCGGGTGCTTCGAGAGTGGTTTCTTCCTGTTCAAAGGATGGACCGACCAGGGCGCCGATTTCCTCGGCCTTGCGAATGGCAACGTCCTCGACGGGTTCCCAACCCAGAGATGTCTTGATTCGGCCGTGGAGGGCGTCCTTGTCGTCCCAGCTTCCACCGCCGTGGTCCTTCTTCCTTGAGTCGGCGTCGTACACAAGCGCCTGGCCGCGACCCCCGTAGTGCACGAACAGCGGTGAACTCGCCACGACCAGGTCGGAACGCCCGCTGCGTGCAGCCCGTGCTTCGATGTAGACGGGCGCGCTTGCGTTGGTCAGCTGAAGCGGGAGCCCCTCGAGGTCTATGGCGCCCTCCACGACGGCGCCCCTCGCGAGCGAGGACTTCGAGAGCGGTTGCTCGAGCCGCTCGCCCCAAGGGCTCATCATCACGACGTTCAACATGACAGCGCCGGCGTCGTCGCCGGAATGGCGAACTACTCGATAGCGCAACGCACTCTTGCCAACCTCGTTGATGGCTACGCCGACTTCTGCGATGCCGGCACTGTCGACTTCCCCCGACTCCGGCGAAAGGGACTGGGACGAGCTTCCGAAGGATTCGTTCCCTGATGAGTCAGCGCACGCGGTGACTGCCAGAAGACTGAGGGCAACGAAACCTCGTGAGACGGCCTCTCTGCGGGGCTCCTCGTGGTGGTATTGTGGGGTGTTCATGGGAGAACGAAAGCACGGACTGTCGAGGTGCGCAAGCGATTCGGATCGGGTGTGCACAGAAAGTTCAAACGCCCCCACGAACGTCGCCGACGCGTCATCCAGGGCAGACGACGGCGGAACACGCGGGTCGCCCCCCGCCTCGCTGCCGCGACGACGCGCGTCGCGACCCGACGACCGGTCGAGGACAGCCGAGCGGATAGGAAATTCAAACGCCCCCCACGAACGCCGCCGACGCGCCACCCGAGGCAGACGAGCGCCGAACACGCTCGTCGCCGCCCGGCAGACGACCGCGGAACACGCGCGTCGCCGCCCGCCCCGCTGCATCGACGACGCGCGTCGCGACCCGCGACCGGTCGAGGAGAGCCGAAATCGCGACGTTCAGCGGCATCGCCGCAAAGCTACCACACGCCCGCCCCGCGAGATCGCGCCGGTGTCGCCTCGCCGGTCTCGCCGCTCACGCCCACGCATCGCCCGAGCTGTCGCCGGCCTTTCGGCGCAGCACGGTGCTCTTCCAGTACGGCGGGCCGCGGCTCGGGCTGCGCTCGGGCACGTCGCACGGCTCGCCGATGCCTCGCAGGTACGCGCGCACGCTCTTCGGGTCGGTGACCATCGCGACGAGCTTCATGCGGCCGCTGCACTTCGGGCACGCGAGCACGTCGATGGCGAATGTGCGCGCGAGCAGCTCGGCCCAGAGGCGGCGCGCGCCTCGACGCTTCGGGTCGTCGCCTTGCTCGGGCGCGGCGTCCGCCTGGTCCGCGGGCTTCTGGGGCGCGATGCGCGCGCGCCACCTGTGGGCCGACGCGAGCACGCCAGCGTACTTGACAGTGTGAAACCGCGGCGGCGGCACAGCGGCGGCGAGGCGCGCGACGAGCGAGAGCGGGTCCATGTCGACGGCGATCGTGCCGTCTCCAAACGCGCGCTTCAGCGTGATGCGCACGAGGCCATCGGGGCGCTGCTCGACGCGCTCTTGCGCGATCGCGGGCCGCAGCACGTAGCGCAAGAGGGCCTCGCGCCCTTGTGTGTCCTGGGCGCCGGCGCGGGTCGCGGCGTGAGGGTGAAACCGTCCATCGACGCGCAGAGGTGCTTGTCGTGCGCGAGCGGCTTGCCCACGAGCTGCGGCAGGCCGCGCTGCCAGGAGGGGCCGGCGGGCGGTGTACGCCCTGACACGGCCGACAGCGCGAGGCCCGCCTCTTGGTCGGCGCTGTCGCCCTGATCGGCATCGCCGACCTCACCGCTGGCGGGCAACCCACCGTGGCGACGCAGGTGGCGGTCGATGCGTCGCAGCGTCGCCTCGAGCGCGCTCGCCACATCTCCAGTCGTCAACCGGGGCAGCTCGCGCCACACGAGCTCGCCGGCGCGCTCGCGGTAGGCGCCGTCGAGGAACACCACGTGCAAGTGCGGATTGAGGCGCAGGTCCGACGACGTGCGCTGCACCACCGTGACAGCGCCCGTCTTCGCGCCTTCGCCGATGCGTGCGGTGTACGCTGCGCCCACCGTGTCGACGAACAGCCTCGTCAACACTGACAACAGCGCCCCGTCGTGGGCCAGCCGGGCGCGCCAGTGAAAGGGGAACGTCAGCACCCACTGGCGCAACCCCACCTCGGGTAGCACGTCGTCGATCAGGTGCGCGGCCGTCTCACTCATTCGCCGCCCCATGCACGAGGGGCAGAAGCCGCGCCCCTTGCAGCTGAACGCCACCGTCAGCGACTCCGGGCAGGATGCACAGCGCAGCCGCGCGAAGCCGCGGCAACAGCCCGCAGTCGAGGTAGGCGTCGAGCTCCTTCCGGGCGTGCTTCGGGATCTTCACGGCGAGCGCGCCGTCGACCACCGCGCCAACCAGCGTCTCGAGGTTGTCGCGCACAACCTCGTACAGCGCCGTCGCCTCGGGGCGGCGGCGGCGGTACGTGCGCGGCGGCTGCGCGCGGGCGAAGAGCGGGAGAGCCAAGCGGGCCGCGCATGGCCAAACGCGTGCCACGGTTGTGGTGCCTTGTTTTGCAGGGTTTCACGGCCAGCAGGGGTGGACGATGGCCACCACGCGGGTGGACATGTCCACCGCCGCGCTGGCCGCGGGGCCCCGCGGGGCCGACCAGCGCCGCGCCCGCGCGCCGGGGCGTCGCGCGCGCCGCGTGAGCCAGGCGCCGAGCGCTAGGATGACCAGCGTCGCCCGTCCTCGCGCCGTCCACGCGACAGGCGCGCCTCCGTCGTCCGAGCCGGTCGCCGCGACCGCCGCTCAGTGAGCGTCACCGCGCGACGGGGTCGACGAGCTCGCCCTCCGCGAGATCGGGCGGCTGGTCGGCGAGCCATTCTGGGCGGCCCCGTTGACATGCCGCCGGGGTGGCGTAACGTCCCGCCTGGAGGTTCGCCGATGCCCACGATGTTCCGAGCGTACGTGTCGACCCCGCGAATTGTGCTCGGACTCCTGGTGGCGGCCAGCCAGACGGGCTGGGTTTGTACGCCAACTCCCGATCACTTCTACGTTCAGGTCGCGCGATTCGAGCGCCATCTTCCTGGGCTCGGCGAGACCGTGGCGTATGTAACGGAGGTCGACGCCGCGGGACGCCGCGGGCCACGCCAGCTGGCGGTCCGGGGAAACGGCCTTCGCCAATCGATCGAGCGCGTGGGCGAGCTCGAGGAACAAGCACGTGTGCGAAGGTGGGGCGCGATGACGCCCGAGCTCGTTGCGGCTCTGGACAGACTGCGACCAGGCGAAGAGGTTGAGGTTGCATTTCTCGCCGTGAGCGACCTCGATTGGGCTCGGGCCTCCCCCGATCTCGTGTCGGGCGACGTGGAGGCGCGGACGGCCGCGTATCGCGAGTCGCGTCTGCGTGTCGGCGCGTCTGCGCGTCGGCTCGCAGATCGCATCTCCGTGCGCGGCCTGCGACATGTCCGTCCGCTACTGGCGATGCCGATGGCGACAGCCATCGTCAGTGACCCGCGCGCGCTCGTCCGGCTCGCGAGGGATCCGTCGGTAGCGGCGGTCTTCCTCGCGCCGAGGGCGACGCAGCTTCTCAGCGCGCCACTCGGAACCTACCCCGAGGCGGGAAGGTTTCCGAAGGGACACACCGACGTGGGGAGCCACTGCCTGAACGACGCGGGTCACTTTGGGGCAGAGCAGCGGATCGGCATCATCGAGGGGCGAGGCACCGGGTTCTACCTTCGCCACGACGCGTTTGCGGTGACCCAGCCGAGCCGCGTTCACTACCAACACGAGCCGTACTCATGCAGCACAGACTTCTTTGATCCCGCGACTGTCGGTGCATCCTCCCGCTGGTTCAAGTCTACCCATTGTCAACAGGCGGGGAGCGCGGGCTTGTGGGACCCGCTCGACACAGACGCGTTCAGCGCCGCCAGCCTCGCTCAAGTTTGCATCGCCGACCAGGTCCTGCACTCGTCTCCCGTGTGCGTTCTCAGCCACAACGAATCTGTCCTCTCGTCGATGATTTCGTCTGGACGCGACGCGTATCCCGATGGGCAGGCAGTTCGACCGCACGGCCCGGTCCGGGCGAGCATATACTACGCGAACCAGGGCGACGTGTGGGAGACCGGAGCCGGCGAGTCGGTTCCGCCCAACCCTGACGGCAGCCCCGGTTCCGTGGGGGAGAACTGGCGGAACGTCCGCAGCGTGGGCTGCGATCTCAAGAGCACCGACGCCGCGGTGGACTGGTTGGCCGCCAACGGCGTCCGAATCCTGTCCGAGAGCTACTTCTGCGAGGGTGCGGGGCAGGAGGTCGACGGTATGGTGCAGGACCAGTTTGCGCGACAGAACGCGATCCTCACGTTTCGGGCCGCGGGAAACACGGGGAAGAAGGTCGTGTGCCCATCCCGGAACGGCGTGTGCGTCGGAAATCACAGGATGGGAGCGTCCGAACTCGCCTTCGATTCGTCCTGGCAGAACCTGGATGGGTCGGATCGGGAGAAGCCCGACGTCACGGCGATGGGCACGCTCGTCGACGCGATCGATCTGGCGGGTACGTTCCGGCCTGGCTACAGGGGACTCGACACGCCTTTCTCCTACCGCCCTCGAACGTGCGTCGAGGTGCACGACCAGAAGGGGGCGTGCGACGGAGACAACCTGCTCGTCTGTCTTCCCGGCGATGACGTGCCGCGCCAGGTGATGTGTGACTCTGGAATCTGCGGGTGGGATGCTACGGCAGATGCAGGCACCGGCGCGAACCGATGCGCTGCGGGAGGGGCCTTCATGGATCCCACTCGCGCAGTTCCTCGTTTTGCTGTGCCAGACGACGAGCACGCGTTCGGTTACTTTCGACAGGTCTCCGGAACCAGCTTTGCAACGCCGCTCCTCGCGGGCGCAGCAGCCTTGGTCTCCGAACACTGCGGAGAGCTCTCCCCACTCGAGCTTCGAGCGATCCTGCGGGCATCAGGCTACGCGCGCAACCCCGACGGTTCGACGCACAGCGGCAAGATCCTCACCACCGAAGGGATGCAGACGGAGGACGGCAGGGACGGGGCGGGCGCCCCCTCGACCGTGGCTGCCGCGGCGTTCTGCGACGGTGAACCCATCCCGGGAAATTTTCCCCCGACGTCGACCTACGGCTCGGGCGAGCTGGACCCCAGCGCGGCCCCCCCACTCCCGGCCGCGCTCGCCGACGGGGTCGGCGCGCTGCTCTGGCAAGGGCAGCTACGCGAGAACGACCGGGTGCGCGCAGAGCTCGTGTGGCACGCGTGCCCGGCGTCCGCTCCCGGTGAGAGCGCCAAGGCCACCAACTTTAACCTCGCGCTGTGCAGGGGATCGACGTGCGTCGCGCATGCGCTATCAATCGACGACAACAACGAGGGGTTCGACGCAGGCATCGAGCAGACCGGTGACTACCAGCTCTACTGGTGGTCGCCGGTAGGCACCAAGCCGTGCTTCGGCAAGCCCGAGCCCGCCGCATGGGCATTGGCACACGGTCCTCGTTCGCAGTTCGCGTTCGGCGGGGTGTGTCCGTGACGCGACCGGTGCTCCTCGCCGCCCTGCTGTGGGCCGTCGCGTGCGGGGGCGAGACGGCTGGCGGCGCGTCCTCGCTGGCGCCCGGCGGCGGCGGGCAATCGGGCACTGCCGGGGGCGGGGGGGTCGGCACGGGGGGGCTCGCCGGGAAAGCCGGCCACGCCGGAGGGGCTGGTTCCACGGCACAATACCCAGTGGGGGCCTATGGCCAGCCGATTCTGCCCGATGCTGAGCGGCCTTGCTCGGCCTGCATTCGCGACTTTCACTCGAACGGACCGCACACGAAGGAGTGCGCGGAGGGAATCGCGTCATGCAGGAACGTCGTTCCCAGCTGCGGTCCATACTTCGACTGCCGGGACACGACCGCCTGCTACGACGCCCTCAACTGGGACAGAGGACAGTGCTTTGTGGAGTACTGCCCGCAGCCGACCGACGTTGCCAGTTACCCCAAAGGCTGCAACGACTGCGACGCCTGCGCCGACGCGTGCCCACATATCTGCAAGGAGATGTCCGGTTCGCCGTCCCTCACTCCCACGTCCATCTACCGAGAGACGACCGCCGACTGCAAGAAGTGCGTCGGCGAGCTCGGCGTTGGAGAATTCGCCCTGAAATCCTGCGCCGGCAGCCCCGCCGCCGCCGAGTGCCTGCAGGACCCCCTCTGCGGGGGCATGGTCAAGTGCATGGCCGAGTCTGGCTGCGTCATGGCCCACGACGAGCCGTACGATGGTCTGAGTCGTTGCGTCGTACGACACTGCCCGCGGGTCGCGGCGCCGAGCCTGGACGTGAACCTCTTCGAGTCGTGCTTGTTCGGTGGCTGCGAAGAAGTATGCGGCCTCTGACCCTCCGTGTCCTTTCGGCAACGTTGCGCAACCGGGGGTGGCCTTCAGCGCCGGCCAAGCTCTGTTCCACCCAGCGCCGGCCAGGTGATCCGTCGGCGACCCGCTTGTCGGTTCCTCGCGCGAGGGCAGGCACCAACGTTGCATTGACGATGGAATCGGTGTCGCACGAAGGGCCTGTGGCTGGTGGATCGGGCGGAGCATCGCCACCGCGGCGGTGCGCGAGCTGGTACACTGCTTCGCGGCGCGAACCGACGTCCTGCGACTGGTCGCGCATACGCCGCTCGATCGACCGGAGAGTGGGCGGATAGGAAATTCAAACGCCCCCCACGAACGCCACCCGAGGCAGACGAGCGCCGAACACGCTCGTCGCCGCCCGGCAGACGACCGCGGAACACGCCCGTCGCGGCCCGTCCCGGCGCCGCGACGACGCGCGTCGCGACCCGACGACCGGTCGAGGA
>JADLFU010000124.1 GCA_020849655.1 Polyangiaceae bacterium
GCCCCGGGCCTGCTGAAGAACCCCGTCCCCGTCGAGGCCCTCTGGGACCGCGACGCCGCCCACGCCGCCACCCTGCGCAACCTGCTCCACCGCGAGGGCGTCGAGAGCCTCCACGCCCTGCGCGAGGAGGGCCGTGAGGAGGGCGCGTGCCAGGCGAGCCGGGCGACGCTGCTGCAGGTGCTCGACGCGCGCGGGCTCGCGATCTCCGGCGTCGACCGCGCGCGCGTCGCAGCGACGACCGATCTCGCGCAGCTCGGCCGGTGGATCGCGCGCGCCGCGGTGGCGACGTCGATCGAGGCGGTCTTCAGCTGACGCGACGACGCGCCGTCACGGGCACAGGCGCGACAGCGCCCAGCGCTCCCCGTCTCGCGCGTACACGAGCCGATCGTGCATGCGGTTCGTGCGGCCTTGCCACAGCTCCACGCGCGTCGGACGGAGGACGAACCCGCCCCAGTGAGGCGGGCGGGGCACCTCTCCGGGGAAGCGCGCCTCCGCCTCGGCGAGCCTCGCGTCGAGCGCGGCGCGGGAGGCGACGTGGCGGCTCTGATCGGACGCCCACGCGCCCAGCTGGCTGCCGCGAGGGCGCGTGGCGAAGTACTCGTTCGACTCGGCCTCGGGCACGCGCTCGACGTCCCCGCGCGCCGTCACCTGTCGCTGCGTCGCCAGCCACAGGAAGGTGAGCGACGCGCGCGGGCACGCCGCGAGCTCGCGCCCCTTCTGGCTGTCGTAGTTGGTGAAGAAGGTGAACCCGCGCGCGTCGAGGGCCTTCAACAAGACGACGCGTGACGAGGGGTAGCCGTCGAGGCCGACCGTCGAGAGCGTCATCGCGTTGGGCTCGGCGACGCCCGCGGCGACCGCGTCGTCGAACCACGCGCGAAACTGCGCGAACGGATCGGCGTCGACGTCGGCGTCCCCGAGCGCGCCCCGCCGGTACTCCTCGCGCAGATCGGCGAGGCTCACAGCTCCTCCACCAGTTCGAGCGCGAGGGCGAGGTCGGCCTGGCGCCGCAGCAGCGCCGCGAGATCGGCCTTCGCCTGCTCGACCACCTCGGGCGGCGCCTTCTCGACGAACGACGGCAGCGACAGGCGCTTCTGCATCAGCTGCACGTCCTTCTCGACCTTCTTCTGCTGCCGCGTGACGCGCTCTCGCTCCTTCGCGGGGTCGACGTGCCCCGACAGCCCGAGCAGCACCTCGACGCCGCCCGTCACGCCCAGGACATGACCCCTCGGGCGCGGCCCGCCCGCGGGCTCGACGACCACCTCGCCCTGTGCCCGTGTGAGCTTCGTGATGACAGCGCGCTCGCGCGACAGGAGGGAGAGCGCGCGCTCGTCGGCCGAGCGCAGCACGATCGGCACCTCCACCGCGGGGCTCAGCTCGTGCTCCGTGCGCGCGGAGCGCGCCGCGCCGATGACCTCCTGGAGGATGGCCATCTCGCGCTCCGCCTCCGCGTCGCGCCGCCCCTCCTCGGGCCGCGGGTACGGCGCCTTCGCGATCGTGGCCGGGCGCCCGGCGGGCTTCGGCAGCCGCTGCCACAGCTCCTCGGTGACGAACGGCGCGAGCGGGTGCAGGGCGCGGAGCGCGACCTCGAGCACGTACGCCGCCACCGCCTGCGTCTCGCGCCTCGCCGGGCCGTCGTCGCCGTACAGCGCGGGCTTCGACAGCTCGAGGAACCAGTCACACAGATCCGTCCAGAAGAAGCGGTAGAGCGCGCTCGTCGTGTCGTCGAGCCGGTACGCGTCGAGCCCCGCCCGCGCCTCGCCGAGCGCCGCGCCGAGCCGCGACAGGATCCAGCGGTTGGCGAGCCCGGTCGCGGCGGGCACCGCGCCGTCGAGCGAGACGCCGTCGAGGTACGCGGAGACGAACCGCGTCGCGTTCCACATCTTGTTGCAGAAGTGGCGGTAGCCCTCGACGCGCTTCGGCGCGAGCGCGATGCGCTTCGCGCCCGGGGAGTAGCTGGTCAGCGTCAGCCGCAGGGCGTCGGTGCCGAACGCGGGGAACCCGCTGCCCATCTCCGCCGCCGACGGGTACGCCTTCTTGAACTTCGTGAGGCTCTCGGTGAGCGGCGCGCCAGGCATCGCGCGCTGCACCATCTCCTCGAAGGTCGCGCCGTGGATGAGGTCGAGCGGATCGATGACGTTGCCCTTCACCTTGCTCATCTTGTCGCCGTTCTCGTCGACGATGAGCCCTGACAGGAGCACCCTGCGGAACGGCACCTCCCCCATGAAGTGCAGGCCCATCATCATCATGCGCGCGACCCAGAAGAACAGGATGTCGTACCCCGTCTCGAGATCGCTGCCGGGGTAGTACTTGGCGAGCGCGGGCGTCGCCGCGGGCCAGCCGAGCGTGGCGAAGGGCCAGAGCCCGCTCGAGAACCAGGTGTCGAGCACGTCCTCGTCCTGCACGACGTCAGCGCCGCCGCAGCCGCCGCACCGCGGGGGCCGCTCGTCACGGGTGACGGTGACGTGGGAACACTGTGCACAGTGAAACGCGGGCACCTGGTGGCCCCACCAGAGCTGCCTTGAGATGCACCAGTCCTGGATGTTGCCGAGGAAATGCTCGTAGGTCTTCACCCACTCCTCGGGGAGGATCCTCGTGCGGCCGTCGCGCACGGCGGCGAGCGCGGGCTCGGCGAGCGGGGCCATCTTCACGAACCACTGCGTGCTGATCATCGGCTCCACGATCGTGCCGCTCCGCTCCGAGCGTGGGAGCGTGAGCACGTGCGGCCTCGATCCGCGCGCGAGCTTCAGCTCCGCGAGCGCGCGCTTGACGGCCTTGCGGGCCTCGAACCTGTCGAGCCCGGCGAAGCGCCCGCCCTGCTCGTTGATCTTGCCGTCGAGCGTCAGGATGTTGATCTCGAGGAGCCCGTGGCGCTTGCCGGTGGCGAAGTCGTTGAAGTCGTGCGCCGGCGTCACCTTGACGGCGCCCGTGCCGAACTTCGGATCGACGAGGATGGCGTCGCCGATGACTGGCACCAGCCTGTCGACGAACGGGTGGCGCAGGCGCTTGCCGATGAGGTGGCGGTAGCGCTCGTCGTCGGGGTGCACGGCGACGGCGGTGTCGCCGAGCATCGTCTCGGGGCGCGTCGTCGCGACGACGATCTCGCCGCCGCCGTCGGCCTCGTCGATCGCGTACGCGAACTCGTACAGTTCGCCGTTCTGTCCCTCCTCGTTCTCGACCTCGAGATCGCTGAGCACCGTGCGCGCCTCGCAGTCCCAGTTGACGAGCCGGGTCGCGCGGTAGATGAGCCCCTCCTCGTACAGCCGGCAGAAGGCCTCGCGGACGGCCGCGGCGTAGCCCGGGTCCATCGTGAACACCGAGCGCTTCCAGTCGGGGCTCGCGCCGAGCTCGCGCTGCTGCAGCGCGATGCGCCCGCCGCTCTCGTGGCGCCACCTCCACACGCGCGCGGTGAACTCCTCGCGCCCGAGATCGTGGCGGGAGAGCCCCTCGCGCTTCAGCTGCCGCTCGACGACGGTCTGCGTGGCGATGCCCGCGTGGTCCATGCCCGGCTGAAACAGCGCGTCGAAGCCGCTCATCCGGTGGTAGCGCACGAGCGTGTCCTCGAACGTGCAGCGCATCGCGTGGCCCATGTGCAGGCTGCCGGTGACGTTGGGAGGTGGCATCTGCAGGCAGTAGGCGGGCGCGCCCGTCTGCGCGTCGGGCGCGTCGAACACGCCCTCGCGCTCCCAGTGCGCGTACCAGCGCGCCTCGACCTCGCCCGGGTCGAACGCCTTGCTCATCTCGGTCGTCATCGCGCCCCTCTACCAGAGGTGCGCGGGCCGAGCGACACCCGCGCGACGCGGGGAATTGCGGGGCGGCGAGCTCGCCGTTACCCTCCTCGAACCATGAGACACGCGCTGGGGGTGGTGGCCGCGCTCGCGGTGGGCTGCAGCGGCGGCGCGGCTGCGGACGACCTACGCGGCGACCACGCTGGCGCGGGCGGGAGCACCGCAGCAGGGAGCACCGCAGCAGGGAGCACCGCAGCAGGGAGCACCGCTGCAGGGAGCACCGCAGCAGGGAGCACCGCAGCAGGGAGCACCGCAGCAGGGAGCACCGCAGCAGGGGGCAGCGCGGGCGGAGGCCACGCGGGCGCGAGCGGCGCGCCGCCCACGTGCATCGGGTGCTTCGTGGAGGTGGCCGCGGGCGCTTTCCACACCTGCGCGCGCGCGGACGACGGTCGGGTCGCGTGCTGGGGCTCGAACAGCGCGGGGC
Organism: Polyangiaceae bacterium; assembly: GCA_020849655.1. Lineage (GTDB taxonomy): Bacteria > Myxococcota_A > Polyangia > Polyangiales > Polyangiaceae > JADLFU01. The sequence goes on from JADLFU010000124.1 coordinate 4,210, forward strand.
AGA
>JADLFU010000125.1 GCA_020849655.1 Polyangiaceae bacterium
CCCGCTCGCCGTAGCCGAGCCAGCAGATGCGCGATGGCAGCCCCTGGAAGGCGACGCGCGCCCTCGCCATCTCGAGCCATGTCCGCAGGGCGGGCTGATCGGGTACCTGCTCGAGCACGATGCGATCGGTGACCGCGATGTCCTCCGGATCGCCGGAGAGCGCGACCCAGCGGAACGGCCCTCGCCCGACGCAGAACTGCGGGCGGATGTACGCTGGCACGAAGCCGGGGATGTCGTAGGCGCGTGAGACGCCGACCTCCTCGGCGCACGCGCGCAGGTTGTTGCCGTAGTCGAACACCTCCGCGCCGCGCCGCCGCAGCTCGAGCATCGCCTCCACCTCGGCCGCCATCCCGGCCTTCGCGCGGGCGACGTATGCGTCGGGATCCTCGCGGCGAAACGCCGCCGCCTCGTCGAGCGAGAGCCCGAGCGGCACGTAGCCGTGGAGCGGATCGTGCGCGGCCGTCTGCTCGGTCACGAGATCGGGGACGAGGCCGCGCTCGACCAGGGCGGGGTAGGCCTCGGCCGCGTTCATGCACACCGCGATCGATCTCGGCGCGCCGGCCTCCGCGGACCTCTTCGCGCGGGCGACGGCCTCCTCGAGATCGTCGACGCGCTCGTCGACGTAGCGGGTGGCGAGGCGCTTGTCGATGCGCGCCGGATCGACCTCGACGCACACGGCGCCGAGGCCCGCCAGCGTCGCGGCGAGCGGCTGCGCGCCGCCCATCCCGCCGAGGCCCGCGGTGAGCAGCCACCGCGCCGGGCGCCCGACGCGGGCCTCGAACGCCGCGCGCGCGGCGACGAACGTCTCGTACGGGCCCTGCAGGAGGCCTTGCGTGCCGCTGTAGATCCACGAGCCCGCGGTCATCTGCCCGTACATCGTCAGCCCGAGCGCCTCGAGGCGGCGAAACTCCTCGAACGTCGCCCACTTGCCGACGAGGTTCGAGTTCGCGATGAGGACGCGCGGCGCGTCGACGAGCGTCTTGAACTTGCCGACCGCCTTGCCCGACTGCACGAGCAGCGTCTCGTCGTCGCCGAGCGCGCGCAGCTCGCGCACGATGACGTCGAAGGCCTCCCACGAGCGCGCCGCCTTGCCGGAGCCGCCGTAGACGACGAGCTCGTCGGGGCGCTCGGCGACCTCGGGATCGAGGTTGTTGTGCAGCATGCGGAGCGCCGCCTCCTGCACCCAGCCCTTGCAGCTGAGCTCGGTGCCACGAGGCGCGCGGACGGGGCGAGCGGCGGACATGCCGCCCGTGTGCCCCGCCGTGCCGAGGCCGTCAACCTGGGGGAGGTCGGCGGGGGCCCTCGCCGCCTACCTCACGCGCCGCATCCTCGCTCGTCGCCGAGCAGCGCGCGCGCCGTCGCCGCTCTGCTCGCGGAGGCGGTAGCTGTCGCCATCGATCGTGACGATCTCCGTCCTGTGCTTCGGGCGCTCGACCCGGTCACGACGCACGCCGCGCCGGGGACGCCGGGGAGGGTGGTGGTCCCCTCCGCGAATGGTTCGCCGTGAGGAAGAAGCAACCGAGCCGCGAAGCGGCGAGGCTGCGTCTTCTTGCTGTGCTTCTCCAGCGGGTGAGAGCCCCGCGCCGGCAAGCGTCGGAGCGCCGAGGAGTTGAACCTTGCAGACGCTCCGGCCGCGACCCAGCTCGTGGGTCCGGTGCAGTCAGGGTTTCAGCCTGTACGCGCGCTCGATCACCGTGGCCATCTCCGGCCCCTTCCAGTACGGCTCGATCCACCGCAGCTTCTGATCCGTCCAGCCCTTCTGCGGCCGTCGCCAGTGCCCGCGCACCATGAATCGGCAGAGCATGGATCGACCCTCCGGTGCGCGTTCGAGCTCCTGAAACTGGCGCACGTCGCGGATGTCGATGGTGCCCGGGAGGAAGTAGACGGACTCCGCGCTGAGCGGCGGGGCGAGGATCGATCTCGGCTTCCGCGGCGCGCGCGCGGGCGCCGTTCTGACCTCTGGCGTGACGCCGGAGCTCGTCGCGTACAGGATCGCGTTGATCACCAGGCGGAGCAGCCCGCGCACCGGGTTCACGTCGGGCACGGGCGGATCGGTGACCGGCGGAGGCCTCGCCACCGAGTCGAGGAACGCGCGCACCGACGACTCGCTCCCCCCCGGCACCTCGAAGCGCGCGAGGCTCGGGAGATCCGCGCCGAGCGCGTCGAACGCGAAGGTCACCTCGAGCGCGCGGTCGCCGCCGCGCTGCTCCTCGGTGACGTACACCGTCACCACGCGGAGGATCTGCCCGCGCAGCGGATCGTCCTCGGTGCGCGCCAGCAGACGCTCGCCCAGCGAGAGCGCGTGCCGATCGGTGAGCGCCAGCGCGAAGCTCTGGAAGGGGACGCGGAGCTCACCGCCAGCGACGTCGAGATCCGTATGCTCGAGCTGGTACGACAGCGCCGCGTCGACCCAGAACACCTTGCGTCGATGGAGCTCGAAGTTGGTCATCAGGCGCAGGTAGGGCGCGGCGACGGCGCCTTCGCCACCGGTCTCGTTCGACGGCCCGTGCTCCACGCGGAGGAAGCGCTGCAGCTCGAGATCCGCGCGGAAATCTTCGTCGCCGAGCACCGTCGCCTCGTCGTCGAACGCCGCGCCCTTCCGGAGGCGCTCGGCGGCCGCGTGGGCGATCTCGGCGCTGCCTCGCACACGCTCGGCGACCCGTTCGTGGGCGAGCGGCGGCGGGTGTGATCGGTCGATCTCCGTGCCGAGGTCGAGCTCGTCCCACATCCATGAAGGATCGTACGCCGGCGCGCCGTCTTTCAGCGCTCGCTCGTACATGCCCTCGAGACCGTGGATCAGGTCGAGGAGGCGGTCGCGAAGTGCCGGCAGCTTCGAGGCTTCGCGGGGCGTCTTCCCGTCGAGCGCGGGCACGGGCTCGTCGATCCACGCGCGGGAGTGCCGCGCGGGGTGCTCGGCGACGAGCGCCACGGCGACGTCCGGATCCAGCCGCGAGGGAGTCGCATCCGGCTCGTCTTCGCGCCCCAGCGCCTGCGCCGTGATGCTCTCGGCCAGTCGCTGACGGATGTCCTCGTGCACGGTGCCGCGGTGTCGGACGAGCTCCGAAGCGATGGACTCGATCAGCTCACGACCCCGAGCGCCGCGCTCGACCGAGTTCGTCTCGAGCGTCAGCGTCGCCTCTGCGAGCCTCAGGCTCCCGAGAACCGTCGGCTGTCCGCCGCGGTTCGCGCCGCACCAGCTCCATGAGCGATCCCGGCGCGTCTCGAGGCCACGGTCGCTGGCTCCGTCGAGGGCCTTCTGGACGGCGCCGGCGTCGTCGACGTGAAACGACACGCGCGTCAGCACCATCGGCTCGCCGTCGGTGGTACGAAGCTCCGGGATCGCCGGCTCGAAGATCGACGAGAGCCAGGCCTGGTGAAAGAGCGGTGGCATCTCCTTGTAGAGATCGTCGACGGTTGCGTCCGTCCCCTCGCGCTGCCTCGCGTCTGCCACGAGCTCTCTCACGGACTCGAGCACCGAGTCGCGGAGCAAGTTCACGATGTGCAGCGCCCCGAGGTCCATCTCCGGCCCGCCCGTGTGACCGCGAGCGAGGACGCGAGCCGCGATGCAGGTGCGGCGCGTGACGGTTCGCGACCCCGAGCGCTCGTTGACGGTGACGACCGTGCCCTCGACGAGATCGCGGAGGGTCATCGAGGTTCCCGGCACGGTGTCGGTCACCTCGTAGAGGCGCATCGACGATCGGCGCATCGCCGTCAGGTAGTTGCGCTCGCCGACGGTGAGCGTGGCCTGGGCGAGGAAATGGTCGACGACGCGACCTCCGTCGTCGAGCTCGCGGTCGAACGCGAACCACGAGTCCCGCACGTCGCTCGACAGCGCGAGCATGTTCGGCGGCAACTCGTCCTCGCGATCGAGAAAGCGATCCCAGAGCTCTTCGAACGCCATCTCCTCTTCTTCAGCCCAACGCTCGTCGACGAAGCGCGAGATCTTCTCGAGCGCCGTCTCGCGCTCGAGCCGCGTGTAGCCCGAGCTCACCGGCTTCGCTGCGCCGTGGGGGCGATTGCAGCACTTCTTGAACTTGACGCCGCTCCCGCAGGGACACGGGTCGTTCGGGCGAGCTCTTCTTGCCATGGTCAGTCCTTCGGGTCGTGGTGCGTCAGGATGCGGGGTTCGAAGTCTCGGCGCACCAGGGGTCGGCGGGAACGTTGCAACAGTGCGGGGTCGTGCGCGTCATGGGCCAACGGGTCGGGTAGTGTGCCACGGGGGCTGGGTGAAACGCGCCGACGGTCAGCTGCGCAGCAACGCCTTCGCGAGGCCGTCGAGGACGGCGGCGAGCGCGGCGGCAGCGTCGGGGGGGCCTCGATCCGGATGGCTCCGCTCTCGGCATGGTGGACGCGCAGCGACGCGAACAGGTTCGTCATCTCTGCCGCGGTGGCGGCGCGAGGCTCGCGCTCGGGCGCCGCGGGGTCGACGACGACGTCGGGGGCTGCGGGCGCGACGCCGACCTCGAGCGTGTCGGTCGCGTCGAACGCGGGCGCGTCGGCTTCGTCGCCTGCGTCGGTCGAGGCGGCGCTCGCGCCCGCGGGGCGAACGTCGACGTCGACGAGCGCGCGGACCCGCCCCATGAGGGTGCTGGCGGCGTCGAAGCGCACGACGTCACTCG
>JADLFU010000126.1 GCA_020849655.1 Polyangiaceae bacterium
ACGCCTCGACGGCGCGCGCGTCGAGATCGCACGCGTACTGGTCGGCGCCGAGCGGCGCGCCCTCGATCACCGGCGCGAGCCCCGCGCCCACGATGAGCACGCGCGGCGACGGGCCGAAGCGCTCGACGGCCGCCAGCACCAGCTGATCGAGCTCGCGGTGGTAGAGCGACCAGGGCAGGCGCAGGCGCCGCTCGTGGTTCGAGAAATACGCCGCGTCGCGCGGTGACCCCTCGCTCACGCGTCGGACCGTGGGGTGCGGCAGAGGATGAGGTACTCGCCCGGATCGTCGCTCGTCGGGGCGATCGACCCTAGCGCGTCGACGAGCTTGCGGACGGCGTCGACGCCGACCGGGCGCAGCCACGGCGCGATCACCCAGCGCCCGGTCAAGCGCTTCGTCAGGAGGCCGAGGAGGCTCGGGTAGAGCAGCACGTCGAACGCCCACGACGTGTCGCGACCGACGATCGGCGACACCTTCACGTCCTCGAACCCCGCGGCGATGAGGCGCGCCGTCCACCCCGCCGCGTCGTAGAGGTGCACGTGGTGAAAGACGCGGTCGAGCGCGTCGCCGTACGCGCGCGCGAGCCCCGCGAGCCCGGCCTTGCGCAGCGCCTCGACGACGAGCAGCCGGCGCGTCCAGTCGGGGGTCGGCACGATGAGCGCGAACGGCGCGCCCGGGCGGAGCGCGCCGCGGATGTTGCGCAGCGCGCCCGCGAGGTCGGGGACGTGCTCGAGGCTGCAGTTCGCGATCGAGCTCCCGAAGAACCCCTCGGGCAGCTGCACGTCGCAGATGTTCCCACAGAGCAGCGTGCCGTACGACGAGGTCGCCTGCGCGCGCTGCACCTCGGTCGGGTTGATGTCGATGCCCCACGCCGCGCGGTCGGGGTAGGCGAGCCGCGCGAACAGGCCGTCGCCGCACCCGACGTCGAGGATGGGCGCCGGCAGATCGAGCGGGCGCACCGCAGCGAGCCTCACGCACTCGCGCAGGGCGAGCGCCGCGGGGGCGAAGGAGAAGTACGCGGCGAAGTCGTCGGGATCGAGGGGCAGCTCGCGTCGCACGAGGGGCGCATCCTCGGGCCCGAGGCCCGCCGCCGTCAACCCGCGGGTGCGCGTCAGTCGTGCACGACGACGAGCGAGCCCGGCAGCTCCGCTGACGAGTACATTCCGAACCAGCCCTTCGGCGGCTGCGGATCGGACCAGAAGAACAGGCGCTTCGCGTCGCCGGGCGCCAGGTTGATGCACCCGTGGCTCATCTGGCGACCGAAGCTGTCGTGCCAGAACGCGCCGTGGAGCGCGTACGATTCGTGGAAATACATCACGTACGGGACGTCCTCGATCGAGTACGGCAGGTCGCCTGCGGCCGCGCCGTCGCCGTCCATCGTGGCCGCCACGTGCTTCTCGCGCACGCGCCACGCGCCCGTCGGCGTCGTGTGATCGTGCGCCTTGTCCTTGCCCTTGCGCCCCGTCGAGACGAGCGTCGCGAAGATGGGGCGCGAGCCCTCGAACGCGACCAGCGTCTGGCGCGCGAGGTTCACGTCGATCCAGCGCTCGCCGTCCTTGACGGCCGCGGGGCGCGGGCCGGGCTCCGTCCAGGCGACGTCGCTCGCGCGGACGAGCTTGCCGTCCTCGAGCTCCCGGAACGTGCGCCCGGACGCCTCGCGGGTCTTGCCGGTCGAGAAGAAACGGTCGTAGCGGGCCGCGCCGCCGGCGGGCTTCAGCTGCTTCTTCGCCTCGTCCCACTCATAGAGCGTGATCGACTTGGACGTGACGAACACCGCGCTCATCGCCGCGTGGGCCTCGTCGATCTCGACGCCGTGGAACTTCGGCGGCGCGACGATCCCGAGCCTGTCGGCCGGGGCGATGAGCCCGCTCGTCGTGCGGTGCCAGAGGCGGCCGTTCTGCGTGAACGAGCGATCGATGGCGACGTAGAAGCCCTTCACCATGCGCTTCGCGAGGGTCTTGTTCGCGTCGGCGAGCAGATCGTCGAGCTTGATGTCGGGCTTCTCGCCGGCGGCGTACTTGCGCTGCCACCAGGGCTTCTGGCTCTCGTCCTCGCCCGCGTCCGCGCCGGCGTCGGCGAGGTCGACGACGCCCGCGTCGAGCGCGCCCGCGTCGGGGGAAGGCGCCGGCGCCTCGGGGCGGGGCAGGGGCGCGCCCGCGTCGGCCTGCTCGGTCACCGGGAGGGGCTCGGGGCGCTCGAGGCTCTTCTCCGGGGTGCCTGCGTCGGCGTCGGTCGCCGCGCCGCGCCGCCGCTTCTTGCCCTTCTTCCGGGGCGTCTCGACGCTCGCCGTCGTGTCGCGCTCGCGCCTCGGGAGCTTGAGGTAGGGCTCGAGCTCGGCCATCTCCTCGACGGACGGCACGACCCGGTAGAGCGGCGTGCCGTGCGTGAGGTTGTGCCCGTACTTGTACGGGAGCAGATCGTCGAGCGACGGGTCGCGCAGGCCGGCGCGCACCTGCGGATCGTCGAGGTCGAACGTCGCGACCCGCGCGCACACGTAGCCGTACGGGATCAGCTTGTACCAGCCGTCGTCGCAGCCCTTGCCCTTCACCGGCGCGCGCAGGGCCTGCACCTTGCCGCCGCGGCGGACGTACCCGATGCGCCCCTCCTTCGCGCCGATCGGGGCCGCGTAGATGTTGCCCTGCACCGCGAAGATCGCGAGCGGCGCGCCCTCGTCGGCGGCGGATGGCGCCGCGTCGACGCCAGCGTCCGGTGCGACGGTCGCGCTCGACCCAGCGGGCGGGGGCGACGTCGAAGCGACCGGCGACGCAACGATCGAGCGGCGTGCCTGCACTTCTTTCGCTCCGGGGGGCGACTCGCGCGAGCAGCCGAGGGCCGCGGCGGCGAGCAGGGGCAACAGCAGGGGACGCACGGCGCGGTGTCTATCACGCATTCGAGGGCTGGCGACCGCGCGCGACGGCGGCGGATCGGTCGCCGCCGGGACGGGGAGACTTGGGGCGCGTCAGCGAGGAAGCGACCGCGCGAACGTCGCGGGGAAGATGCGGCGCTCCGTGCCGTACATGGGGCGACGTCGCGGTAGGCACCTCCACAAACTTTCAATCCGTCGAGGTGCCGGAGTACGCTGGCCTCAACCGTGCATCGAGGCTGATGCACACAACGGGACCGCGGCGCCCGGCGCCGTTTCCAAGGGAGAGAACACATGCGCAAGATGATGGCAGTGGGAGTGGGAGTGGCGCTCACGGCGCTCAGCACGGCGGCCCTCGCGGAGGACGCGAAGCCCGCGGCCGCGGGCGCGGCGGCGTCGACGTCGGACCCGGGGATGAAGATCTCCGCGGCCGCGCTCGTCGGCTTCGGCTTGAACAACGCTGCCCCCGATGGAGCGAGCGAGAGCTTGAACATCTACGGCCTCGGCTTTGGCGTGCGCGCCGGCGTCTCGCTGCCGAGCAACCTCTACGTCGGCGGTACCTTCATCTATCACCTCGGCAGCTCGAAGGAGTTCGGCAGCGGCGCGTACGCCGTCAAGACCACCCTCGGCATGCAGTACTACGGCGTCGAGGCCGGCTACAACATCGCCGCGGGCGGCATGACCATCCGACCGTACCTCGGCCTCGGTCAGGCGAAGGCGCACGGGGAGTCTTGCATGGGGAGCGTGTGCTCCTCCGCCGAGTCCAAGTCGGAGATCTACATCGCGCCGGGCGCGGCGTTCCTGTTCAACGTGGGCACGTCGCTGTTCGCGGGCGCGGACGTTCGCATGGTCCGCATCATGACGGGCGATGGCGACAAGGGGAAGGCGAGCTCGCTCCCCAGCGTCTTCGGCACCGTCGGCATGAACTTCGGACCGTCGACGAGCTGTCGCGAGAGGCCTGCGTCCCCTGTCGGGCGCGGGCCTCTGGCATTTTGTGGATCACTCGAGCGTCATCAGCCACGGCGCGAGCGCGCGCGCCCGCTCGTACGCGCGGCGGCGACCGTCGAGATCGCCGTCGTCGCCGTACGCGTCGGCGATCCACAGCCAGGCGCGCGCGCGCCACTCGACGAGATCCCCGGCCCAGCCGCCGTAGCGGACGGGCTCGGGCTCGTCGTCCCGCTCCGTCGCGGCGACGTCACGCTCGATCTCCGCGGTGGGCGGCGGCGCGCCGCCCAGCGCGGCGCGGAAGATCGGGCCCGCCGGGTAGATCACCAGCTTGCGGTCGAACCCGGGCGCGAACGAGTTCGTCGCGAACACCGGGCGCCCGGCGGAGATCGCCTGCCACGCGACGGCGACCGTGTCGACGCTCTCGCCGATCGGCTCCACGACCGCGTAGCCGAGCTGGCTCGACACCCATCGTCGGTACCAGCGGTGATGGAGCAGCGAGAGGTCGACGTAGACGACGTCCGGGCGGACGCCGACGGCGCGCGCGTACGCGAGCGGGAACACCCGCACGTCGCCGGTGCCCAGCACGACCGCGCGCGACGGCGCGTACGAGAGGACGCGGCGTGCCCACTGCTCCACCGTCGGCCTGTGAGCCTCGCGCAGGGTCGGCCAGCCGAACCCCGCGCTGACGAGCGCGGACGCGACGACGCACGCGTCGACCACGGCGCCGACGTGGCGCAGCCGCGCGCGCCACGCGTCGAGGCCGAGCGCCGACAGCACCGCGAGCGGCACGAGGGGCAAGAGGTGGAAGCGCTCCATCACGACGAGCGCGAGCTCGTTCATCGACACGTTGCTCCACGACACGAGGATCGGCCCCGCCAGCGCGCCCGACGCCGCCATCGCCCACGCGCCCGCGCGCCGCTCGAGGCCGAGTGTGGTCAGCGCGAGCCCCGAGAGGCCGAGCAGCCACACGAGCGCGTTGCCGGCGAGCAGCGTCCAGCCGAGCAGGCCGAGCTGTCCGACGACGTCGCGCTGCCCCGACACGCCGTGCCGGAGCGCGCCGTAGTCGAGGCGGAGCAGGTGGTGCAAGAGGCCGCGCCACGTCTCTGTCTCTCCCCACGCCCAGACGTCAGGGCCTCGCGCGGCGAAGCGCAGCCAGAGGTACGGAGCGAGCCCGAGGGCGAGCCCGAGCAGCCCGAGCGGCACGGCGCGCAGGCCCGCGCGCTCCCTTCGCAGCGCGTGCGTGACCGCGACGACGCCCGTCGGCAGCAGGAACACGATCGTCAGGTGGTTCGACAGCCCGAGGCCCGCCGCGAGGCCGAGCGCGCCGACCCTCCAAGCGCCCCTCGGGAGAGCAGCGGGCGCGGCGAGGCCGAGGATGAGCGCCGCCAGCGCGGCGTTCGGCGCGAAGGCCTCGGGCTCGGTCGAGAGCTTCCACGTGATCGGGGCGAGGCCGAACGCGAGCGCCGCGAGGGCCGACGCGCGCGGCGTCGCGCCCCACCGCCTGGCGGCCCACGCGACGAGCCAGACCGAGAGCGCGCCGAGCGCGGCCGTCGCGAGCGACGCTGCGTGCGCGGGTGACGTCGGCAGCCACGCGAACGCGCGCAGCCAAAGCGCGTACAGCGGATAGCCCGACGGGTGCGGCACGCCGCCGCGCGCGAGCACCGCGGCGAACTCCGCGCTGTCGCTGCCCAGCACCCACCTGCACGCCGTGCCGGCGTAGAGCGCGCCGACCAACGCCGTGACCGCGGGCGTCGCCCACCTGTCGACGGCGCGCGTCACTGCGCCTTGCTCGCCCGCTTCTCCGCTTCTGCGCGCGAGAGCTCGCCGGTCTCGCAGACGGCCCAGCGGTCGCCCTCGACGATCTTGCAGACGGTGAGCGTCGAGACGGTCTTCTGGCCAGGGCTCGTGTCGATCGCGAACACCGTCGCCTTCTGCGCGTCCTGCCACGAGCCGAGCTGCGCGTCCCACGGGTGGGTCGCGAGATCGGCGACGAGGCGCTCCGCCTCCTTCTCGGTGGCGTCGGTCTGCTTGCAGCTCGAAGGCGCCCGGCCCCGGCAGGTCACGCGAAGCAGCAGCGTCGCTGATCTCTCGGCGACGGCGCGCTGGAAGCACGCGAGCGCGGCCTCTGCCGACTCGGCGCCTGCCGCGCGCCCCTCGACCGCGTCGGGGCAGCCGCCGTCGGCGCGACCCGAGAGGCGCGCCAGCGCGCGGTCGGTGCTGGCCTGGAGGCGATCGCACGCGGCGAGCCCGAGCAGCAATGCCGCCGCGGAGACGCCGCCTCGCCGCGTCACCGCGCCCTCCGCGCGCGCGTCGAGGCGAGGAAGCCGTCGTCGATCTTGCGCAGCTCCCCCGCGAACCGCGAGAAATCGGGCGCCGCGACCGTGCCGGTGAGCACCGTCAGCGAGAACTCCTCGTCGAGCGAGTCGCCCGACACGGTCGCCCGCCTGGCTCCGCGGACGAGCCTGTCGGAGATCTCCACCGTGCGGGTCACCTCGATCTTCACACCCGGAGGGAGCTTCACGCGGCGCCGCGCGCGGTAGGACATCGACAGATCGACGGCGAGCGCCGAGGTGCGCCCCCCCTTCGACGCGAACGTGGACGCGAGCGTCGACGCCTGCGACCGCGGGAAGACGAAGTGCACGGGCTCGAGCCCCGGCAGCCCGAGCGCGTCACCGCGCACCTCGGCGTACGACGGCACGGTGACGTCTGCCGTCACCGAGACCTCCCACGAGCCCTCGCCCGACGTCAGCGTGACCTCGTCGACGGTCGCCCACGGCAACCACCCGAGCACGACCCGGCGCAGCAGCTCCCTGCGATCGGTGCCGACGACGGTGTCGAGCGCGTCCGCGAGCGCCTGCGCCTGCCGACCTCGGAGCGTGGTCGTGAGCTTGCCCTTCGCGTTGCCCTTGTCGTCGAGCGTGAGGTCGACCGACAGCTCGTCCGTCAGCGTGGCCTGGCCGTCGGGGACGCGCACGATCGATCCGTCGCCGCGGAGCGCGCTGCGGCCGAGCAGCTCGGGGCTCACCCAGCCGATCGGCGGAGGCGGTCCCGGCACGTCGGCGTCGATCCACACGTCGCCGTCGGGCAGGTGCGCGAGCAGGAGCGGGTGCATGAACCTCCCGGGTCGCGCGGGGAACTTCGGATCGGCCGAGAACGGCTCGCGCTCCGCCGCGACGATCTCGTTCGCCACGCCGAGCGCCGAGAGCGCGCGGTGGGCGACGAGCGTGCGGCTGCCCTGGCCGAGCTCGAGCATCGCCATGGCGCCCTCGCGGCTCGGCCCGGTGGTGAGGTAGGCCGACTGGTCGCTGAGCAGGCTCCCGTTCGCGACGCGGAGCGCCTTGCCCGCCGCGGTGACGACGCGCTGGACGAGCGCGCGCGACGGCGTGGTCTCGTCGCCGGCCGCGCGCTTCGCCCACGCGGCGATGCGCGTATCACGGTCGGTGAGCGCGCGCAGATAGTCGCCGTAGAGGTGACCGACGTCGGCCCAGGAGTACGTCCAGAACGACACCGACACGTCCCGGTCCATCTGCGGCGTGCCGTCCTCGATGCGACGAGGCGCGAGGTCTCTCATGCGCCACCGCGTCGTGCGCCTGCCCTCCGCCTCCGTCGTCGTCGGCGCGCCGAGGAGCGGGTGCGACCACGTCGAGAGCTGGAGGGACGACGGCACGGACAGCTCGATCGTGGCCTCCGCCACGCCGGTGCGCTCCGGCATCAGATCGGGCGTGTCGACCACGAGGTGACCCGCGCGGTCCGGCAGCGCGAAGGTCTCGACGAGCTGCTCGATGACGTCCCCCGGCTCGAGCTGGGACAGATCGCTGTTGCCCTGCGCCGCGTTCTCCGCGCGGTCGGGCTCCAGCGTGCGGCCGTCACGCTTGTGGATGAGGCGCCGGAGCGTGCGGCGCGCGTCGCGTCCGGCGATCGCGAACGCGGTGCCGCCGACCCCTTGCTCGACGTCGGTCGTGCCGGCGACGCGGCGCACGTCGTGGATGACCGCGTGGAGCACGCCCGCGGCGGACAGCTCGTACCGCTCGTCGTGCAGCGCGACCTGGGTCGCCTCGCCGCCCGCGGGCGACGCGAGCGCGCGCTTCGCTGCAGCGCGCCCTGCCTCCTCTCGTCCCTTCGCTGGATCCGCGCCGAACAGCAGCGAGAGCGGGCCGAGCGCGGCGGGCGAGTCCTTCGCGCGGGCGGCGTCGCGCGCCAGGCGATCGGTGCCGTCCTTCGATCTCGCCGGGGGCAGGGCGGCGAGCAGCGCGAGCGAGCGCTCGCCGGGAGACGCGCGATCGTAGGCCGCGAGCGCGCCGTCCAGGTCTCCCGCGCCGAGCCGGAGCGCGATCTCGACCTCTGTCAGGCAGGTCGGCGACCCTCGGAGCGCGCGCAGCCTCGTGAGCTCCGCGAGCGCGCCCGCGTGATCGCCGCGCCGCTTCTTCCACCCGAGGCACGCGAGCGACTGGCGATCACGACCGGGCCCCTCGCACGCGACCCGCTCGGCGTCGGCGCCCGTCAGAGGGTTCGCGCGGTCGCGCACCGCGATGGCGAGCGGGCTCTCGTCGAGCGGCGTCGCCTTCGCCAGCGCCGCGCGCGCGACGTCGCGCAGCCCGACGTCCACCGCGGTCGCGGCGACGAAGGTCGAGACGATCGGCGGCGCGTCGGCGAGCTTGCTGAGCTCGGCGAGCGTCTCGACGCGCCCCTCGCCCGGACCCTTGCGCGCGCCGCTGAAGGTGGCCGACGCGACGACCGGCTCCCAGCCGCCCGGCCACGCGCGGTCGGCGCGCTCCCACGCGGCTCTCGCGAGCAGGATGCGCTTCGTCTCGGGCACGTCGTCCGCGGTCGAGAGCGCGCGCGCGAGCAGCAGCGACGACGTGGCGGACTCCGGCGCCCCCTCGAGCGCCGCGCGCGCGGATCTGCCGCGGCCTAGCGCGAGGGACGCCGCCGCCGACAGCTCGAGCGGAGACGACGGAAGGAACAGCTCGTTGCCTGTCGCGACGCCGGCCGCGCTCGTCTCCGCGCGCGCCGGCTCGATCCGCACGGGGCCATGGGTGCCCACGACGTGCAGGGCGACGCGCGGGCCGTCGTCGAAGGCGCCGATCTTCAGCCAGAGCCGCGTCGTGCCAGCCCGCAGCGCCGCCTGGCCCAGCACGACGACCGTGTCGGGCCCCGCGGCGAACGGGCGGACACCGACGGGCGCGCCGCCCACCGAGACGCGCGCGGCCGAGCGAGAGCGCACGAGCACGCCGATCTCCTCGTCGCGGTCGACGCTCAGATCGACCCCGAGCGCGTACGTGCCCGGCACCGAGGAGAGCGCGGCGAGATCGAAGACGCCGTCGTCCGCGCTCAGCTCGAGCGGCTCCGCCGCGGGCGCGAGCGGACCGGCGCCCGGCACGCGCCGAGGCAACACGGCGCCTGGCGCTTCCCAGGCCTGCGGCGCGGCGAGCCCCGCGTGCGCGCTCGAGGAGACCGGCCCGAGCAGCGTCGCGCGGGTCACGAGGCCTGCGGCGGCGCGGTGCCTGGACGCGGCCTCGGCGTCGCCGCGGTACCTCGCGAGATCGAGCGCCGCCTGCCCCGCGAGCGCGCGCGCCCACGGCGAGCTCGCGGTGGACGTCGCGACCTTGGCCACGCGCGCCTCGAGCGACGACGCGTCGGGCACGCGAAACGCGAGCGCGTGCAGCGGCGTCGCGCGGTCGAGCCCGAACGCCTGACGCCAGACGAGCGCGTCGAGCGACGCCGCGACCGCGAGCAGCCCCACGCCGCGATCGGCCGCTGCGCGCTCGAGCAATGTCGCCTGCCGGTCGATGGCGGTGCGAGGATCGCGGTCGAGCTGCTCCGCGCGCGTCGCGTCGTCGAACAGCCCGACCAGGGCGGACTCGTCGACGGCGGCCGTCGGGTGGGCCGGGGCGGCGCCGCAGCCAGCGACCGACAGCGCCGCGGCGAGCGCGAAGACGGCGCGCGCCCTCACCTCGACCCCCGCGCGCTCGGTACGAAGCGGATGCTCCGGTGCAACAGCGTGTCGACGGACGACAGCCACGCGCGAAACTCGCCATATTTCTCGGGCGGAATCACGTCGGCGTCGAACGTCACCGTCCGCGTGAGCGCGACCCTCCGCGGGTTCGTCGGGTCGAGCGTGACCTCGAGCTTCGCGCGGCCGAACGCGCCGCCGTCCGCGTCGCCGCCCGCGGGCAGGTCTCCGGGCACCATGCCGTCGGGCGCGAGCAGGTGCACGACGTGGCGCGAGTGGCTCGGCGCGAGGTGGGGCGGGAGCACCACCGGGTGGACGCGCCTCGGCAGCGCCGCGTACGTCGCGGTGAGCGTGGACGACGGCGCGAGCTTCACGACGAGATCCTCACCCTCCCGTCGGGCGAACGCGCCGCTCTTCGCGACGAAGCGCACGCGCGCCGCGCCGTCCTTGAGATCTGGCGCGAACTCGACCGCCTTGTCGACCTCCACCTCGGGGATCCAGCCCGCGACGAGGTTCTGCTCCACCCACTGCGAGCGGGCGTCCTTCTCTCGCAGCGCGGTGCGCAGGTAGAAGGCGTGGTCCCCGCGGTGCGTCTCCTCGGCCTTCAGCACCGAGGCGCCGGACGCGTCGAGCTCGATGTCCCACCGCGCGTCGGAGCCGTAGTCGTCGGGCCGGCCGCGCGGGGTCTTCACCATCTCCGCCGGGCCCTCTGTCGCGAAGAGCGCGAGCGTGCGCGCATCCATGCTGGGGATCGGTCCGATCCGGCTCTGCGGGCTCGTCGCGTCGAGCCACATCGCCGGGTGGCCGGGGCGCTCGGGCAGGTAGGCGATGCCGTGGTCGAAGAGCGGGATGGCCGCCTTCTTCGACGAGAGGAGCTTCTGCTGGGCCGTGTGCCGCGTCTGGATCAGCACCTCCGTCGGCTTCAGCCCCTGCGTCTTCAAGAGCGAGATGAGCAGCATCGCCTTGTCGTCGCAGTCGCCCTGGCGGCGCGCGAGCAGCTCCTGGGGGCGGTTCGGCAGCCACCACTCGCCCGAGACGTAGTTCACGTAGCGGATGTCGTCGGCGACGAACTCGAAGAGCGCACGGATGCGTTCATCTTCATTTTTCTTACCCTTCGTGAGCTCCCTCGCGAGCTGCTTGATCTGCTCGTCGGGCTCGGTGAACCCGGCGACGGCGCCCGCGTACCACGCGCGAAACTCGTCCCACGACGCGAAGCTCGACACGACGAGCGTGGGGAACACCTCGCTCGCCTTCGGCATCAGCGGCTCCTCCGGCAGCACCACGGGCGAGTCCCAGATGAAGCGGGTGACCCTGCGATCGCCGTCGTCGCGCTGGTCGGACTTGTGCTGGGAGCCGTTGAGGACGTCCACCGCGAGGGCGCCCGTCTTCGGCAGATCGAGCACGACCTCGTTGTAGAGGAGCGGGTGCGTCCCGACAGAGCCGCCGTAGTCGAGGAAGTAGAACGGCGGATCGCCCCGGCGGCCGATCGGGTGGCTCGTCCACGAGCGCACGATGACCTCGACGACGTCGCCCTCCTCGAGCTTCGGCCAGCGGATCATCGGGCGCCCCTGATCGCTCTTCTGCTCCTCGGCGAACACGATCGATCCGTCGCGCTTGTGCACGCGCGCGCGGACGATCTCGGTCTCGTCGCCTTCCATCGGGATGGGCTCGTAGAGCTCCTCCTGCGTGCGCGGCGGGATGACGATCTCGCGCGCGTACGGGATGAGCTGCGAGACGCGGCGATCGTCGTGCTGCGTGACGGCGCGCAACCAGTAGGGCTGCCGGTCGACGACCTCGCCCTTCTTCGCGGGTTCCTTCTTCACCTTCGCGAGCAGGACGTCGGCGTCGACGATGTAGCGCTCGTCGCGGAGCTTCGGGCGCTCCTTGCCCCGGGCGCGCAGGGCGACCTCGGCGCGCAGCCGCGCGTCGCCCGGCTCGAGCTCGCGCGCTCGGTCGAGCGACGCGACGGCCTCGTCGTGATCGCGAGAGGCGTCGGACGCGAACAGGGCCCGCGAGAGCGCGAGCTGCACCGCGCCGACGTTGGGGGCGATCTTCGCGGCCACGCGCAGCAGCTCGAGCGCCTCACGCTCCTTGCCCGCAGCGGTGAGCGCGGCGGCGAATGCGTGGAGATCCCCCGCGCGCGTCAGGCCTCCGCGACCGAGCGCGGCCCGGCCGGCGTCGACGACCGCGTCGCCGCTCACGGCCGTCGCGGCCCGCACGCGCGCGAGGTCGAACCGCTCCGGCAGCAGCTTCGCGAGCTCGTCGCGCGCGCGGAGCTCGATGGTCAGATCGAACGAGGAGGCGAGGTCGGCCACCTCGTCCCAGAGCGCCGTCGGCGCGCGATCGCGCTCCTTGTCGACCACCGCGAGCAGCTCCGTCAGCGCGGCGCGCCGGCCCGCGTCGCCGCCGAGCGCCGCGCGCACCTTCGCGCGGAGAAGCGCGGCCTCCGCGTCCGACTCCGCCGCGAGCGGGGGCTGCGACAGGCCCGCCATCGCCCAGTCGGCGTAGCCGCCGAGGAGCCGCGAGGCGATCGTGCGGCGGAGCGCGAACGACGCCGTCGCGGCGTCGCCCGTGTCGCGCGCGCGGCCGAGCGCCTTGCCGAAGAGGCCGCTCCGCACCGCGCCGAACGGGGCGATCCACGCCGCCATCGCCAGCGTATCGGCGGTCGCGGAAGGATCGGACGCCACCGCGTCGAGCAGGCCGGGTGCCTTCGCCGAGCGCAAATCATCGAGGCCCCCTTGCACGCGGAGGATCGCGGCGGAGAGGCGGTCGGAGGCTGTGGGAGCCTTCGGGAGGTCGCGCGCCGCGACGGCCGGGCTGACCTCGACGCGCGGGGTGATCTTCGCGAAGGTGACGCCCGCGAGCGGCGCGAGATCGGGCGAGGAGGAGAAGGACAGGGGCGCGCCGTCGGGGCGAGAGAGGCGCATCCGCGCGCGCCCGGCGTCGGGCAGCGCGCCCGAGCAGACCCGCAGCGCCACCAGGTGATCCCCGCGCGTTGCGTCGACGCGGCCGGCGACGCGGTCGAACACTGCGGCCGGGTGCAGCTCCTCGCTCGTGACGACCTCCTGGCCGTCCCAGATGACGCGCACCGCGCCCGTCGCCGCGGCGGAGATGACGACCGGGCCCGCGTCCGTCGTCACGCGCGACGCGACGTAGGAGCAGCTCTCCTTGCGCGGGTGAAGGTAGAGATCGAGCGGCACGCCGCGCGCGGTCACGCCGTCGAGCACCGGCCGCCAGCGGACGTCGAACACGCCCCAGCGGTGGCTGCGCGCGGCGTCGGCCCAGGCCTTCGGATCGGCCTCGTCGAGGTCGCGCTCGCGGACGCGCCCGGACGGATCGTGGAACGGGCCGAGCACCGAGACGCGCGTCACGAGCCCGGGTGGCGCGCCGTGCGCGAGGACGGGATCGATCGACGCGGCGGCGTACCGGGCGGCGTCGCCGACCGCGCCAGGCTCGTCGGACAGCGTCTCCAGGCGCCTGCGCGCCCGCCCGGCCTGCGCGCGCTCGTGCAGCGAGAGCAGCGTCGCCACCGCGGCGAGGCCGTCGCGCCCACCCAGCTTCGCGCGGCGAGCGGCGAGGTCGACCATCGCGTCCGGTGTCGCCGCCGTCCAGCGCGCCTCGGCGGCGGGGCGGGGGAGGGGCTGCTGCGCGCGCACCGCCGGTCGCCGCGCGGGCGCCGCGGGACGCCCGGGAGGCTGAGCGCCGAGGGCTGGCACCGACAGCAGACCGAGCAGGGCGAGGAGGCGTCGTCGCACCGAGGGACTCTACATCACCGCCACCCGGCGTCGTCCCGCGAGGTAGGTTCGCGCGATGGATCGGCTCTCCCTCCGCGAGACGTTCGGCCTGACCCCGCCGCTGTCCGAGCGCCTCCGCGAGGTGGCGATCGCGGCGCGCGGAGACGGCGCGGTGCCGCCGTCGCGCTTCGACGCCTCCTCTCTGGGGATCTTCAAGCCCAGGCTCGCGGTGAAGACCTGGCTCGGCTGGCGCCCTCCCGGCGGGCGCCTGCCCGTGACGAACCTCTTCAACCGCACGCCGACTCCGGTCGAGCAGGGGTGGTCGGTGCGGCGGACGCAGGTGCGCGACCACCGGGGCGGCGACCTCACCTACGACAGCCACAACGGCACCGACTTCGGGATCCCGGTCGGGACGCGCGTCGTCGCCGCGGCCGCGGGCGTGGTGCTCCGCGTGTCCTCCGAGCTGCACCGCGGCGGGCTGAAGGTGTTCATCGATCACGGGCGCGGCCTCGTGACGACGTCGAACCACCTCGGCAGGGCGCTCGTCAGGCCGGGCGACCGCGTGCGCCGCGGCCAGGTGATAGCGCTGTCGGCGTACTCGGGCCTCGACGCGATCGTCTCGTTCCCGTGGGTGGTGCCGCACGTGCACTTCAACGTCTGGCTCGACGGGGAGTCGGTCGACCCGTTCGCATGCGGCGACGAGACCCCGATCTGGCTCCACGGCAACGACGCGCAGTCGGACGACGGCGGGTCGTCCGAGGACCTCGCCCCGACGCCGTGGGATCCAACGCGCGTCGCGGCCGCGATCGACGCGTGCCGCGACGCGGGGGTTCGCGGGGAGCTCCGCGCGACGCGCGACCTCGGCGAGCGCGCGATGGGGGTGCTGTTCCAGCAGAGCTATTTCCCCGCGCGGTTCGCCGAGCGCGTGCCGCTGTACACTGAGGCGCACGCGCGGGAGGCGCGCTTGACGCTGCCGTTCTCGCGGGAGGACTACACGCGCGTGTGGATGGTCGACGAGCCCCTCTCTCCTTAGAACGGAGAACGGAGGACGGGGAACGGAGGACGGAGGACGGAGGACGGAGAACGAGAACGGAGAACGGAGGACGGAGGACGGAGGACGGAGGACGGAGCGTGGCCACACTTGCTGGAGCTGGAGGGTCTGCATCGCCCGGGCGCGCACGTTCCGCGCCGGCGATCACAGTCAATGAGCGTCGCGGCGAGCCCCGCCGTCACGGAACCTGCGCGGAGGATGGGCATGCAGACCCTCCAGCTCCAGCAGATCGTTGCGTTCGCGATTGAGATCGTCACCAGGGTACGGCCCGTGGTTGACAGGTGCGACAGGGCCCTCGCCGATCAGTTGCGTCGCTCGATCAACAGCGTCGTCCTCAACCTCGCCGAGGCCGCAGGGAGTGACGGCGGCAACCGCCGCGCGCGGCTCGCGACCGCGCGTGGCTCCGTGTACGAGGCTCGCGCCGCCGTCCAGCTCGCCGCAGCCTGGGGCTACACCACGCCCGACCACGCACGCCAGCTCGATCGCGACCTCGACAGGCTCGCCGCCAGGATGTTCGGCGTCTCCCGGAGCTGACTCGTCGCGCGCCGGGGACGAGTTGCTCCCGGCGTGCGTGTTCCGCGTGCCCACCGGTCGCCCCACCTCCGTTCGGCGTCGTTCGACCCCGTCCCCCGGACACCCGTGCTCCGTCGTCCGGCGCCCGTTCACCGTCTCCGATCTCCGACCCCCGACCTCCGACCCCCGAATCTCCGTCCTCCGCCTTCCGTCCTCCGTCACCCGCGCCGGTACGCGCCGGGCGTTCGCCCCGTCCACCGCCGGAACGCCCGCGTGAAGTTCGCGACGTCGCTGTACCCGACGCGCCACGCGATCTCGGCGACGCTGAGCGTGCGGTCGTCGGCCAGGAGGAGCGCGCGCTCCCTCCGGTAGGTGTCGAGCAGCGCAGAGAACGTCGTGCCGTGCGCGGCGAGGTGCCGCTCGAGCGTCCGCGGGGAGGCGTGCAGCGCGGCGGCGACGTCCTCCAGCGTCGAGAACCCTCGGCCGGGCGCGTCGAGCGCGGCCCGCACCCGCGCGAGCAGCCCTCCCGACGCCGCGATCGCGCTCAGCTCTCGCTCGCACTGCGTCCTCGCGAGCTCCATCGCGACCGGATCGGCCGTCAGGAGCGGGAGCGACAAGAGCTCGCGCGAGAAGACGAGCCGGTTGGAAGGGCAGCCGAACCGCAGGAGCGCGCGCTGCTCCCCGACGAGCTCCCGCACGTAGTCAGGCTCCGGGAACCCGCACTCGGCGCGCCCGGTGAGCGCGCGCCCCGTCAGCGCCTGGCCGATCTGCTGCAGACCGGACACGAGGCTCAGCACCGCGAACTCGCGCAGCTCGCCGAGCGGCGCGCGCTCCTCTATCACCACCGACGCGGCCTCGCCCTCCTCGTAGAGCGTCAGCGACAGCGCGGTCGTCCGCGTCACGCAGTACCGCTCCGCGAGCGCCAGCGCCTGGCGCACCGTGCCGGCCGTCATCGCCGCGAACCCGAGGAACCCGTGCTGCGACACGCGCATCCGCAGGCCGAGCAGCACCGCGAGCGCCGGCTGCCCCGTGCGCGCTCGAGCCGCGACGACGAGCGCCTCGCACGTGGGGATGGGCAGCCTCGCGCCAGGATCCGAGAGCGCCTCGAGCCCGATCCCGACGTCGGCCACGAGCCGCTCGCGGTCGACCCCCAGCTCCGCGGCGAGCTCCACCACCTCCCGGGCGTACCCGGCGGGGATCGTCGGCTCGGGGGCGGTGGCGGGCGATGACAAGAACTCGGCGCAGGCTAACCTGGCGCGGTGCGCCGTAGCAACGCAACCTGCGGCGCATGCAGACAGCGACCGAAAGCCGACCGTCTCGCCCCGCCCGTACGCCCCTCCGGCCTCGGAGGCTCGATCTCGAGATCGACGCCGAGAGCGTCCCCGCCGCGTGGTGGAACGACGATCTGATCCTGTCGCTGTTCGGCGACTCGCTGTCGCTCGTCTTCCCGGTCGGCGAGCGGTTCTTCGTCGACTCGGTGCGTCGGTACCGCAAGCAGATCACCGACGAGCAGCTGCTCGACGACATCAACGGGTTCACCGGGCAGGAGGTGCTGCACAGCAAGGCGCACCAGACGCTGAACGATCTGTTCGAGGCGCACGGGCTGAAGTCCGCGCGCGAGCGCGAGGCCCACGTCGGCCGCCTGCTCGACCGCGTGCGCAAGCTGCCGCCCATCCTGCAGCTCGCCGCCACGTGCGCGCTCGAGCACATGACGGCGCTCCTCGGCGAGCAGCTCCTCGAGCTGTCCCGCGAGCTCGACGACGTGAACCCCAAGCTCCGCCCGCTCTGGCTGTGGCACGCGATCGAGGAGAGCGAGCACAAGGCGGTCGCGTTCGACGTCTACGAGACGGTCGGCGGCGGCTACGTCATCCGCACCGGCGTGATGGTCGCGGCGACGATCATCTTCATCGCGGAGATGGTGCACATCCACGCGACCTTCGCGCGCGACAAGGGCGTCCTGCTCGATCTGAAGGGCTGGGGGCGCGCGCTCGGCTACCTGTGGGGGCGGCCGGGCATCCTGCGCCGCCTCGTCCCAGGGTATTTTCACTACTTCCGGCCGGGCTTTCACCCGAACGATCGCGACACGACCTCGCTGCTCGACCAGTGGCGAGGCCAGCTGTTCACCGCGCCCACCAGGGCGTGACGCCGCGACCCGCGGCGCGCGCGCCGACCGCATCGTGGTAGACGAGGCGGCGATGCGCGGGGTCCGCAGGCGAGCGTGAGCGACACAGGCGCGTTCGCGCTCGTCCTGCACACGCACCTGCCGTACGTGCGTCACCCCGAGCACGAGCGGCCGATCGAGGAGCGCTGGCTGCACGAGGCGCTCATCGAGTGCTACCTGCCGCTGCTCGACGCGCTCGATCGGCTCGACTCGGACGGGGTGCGGGTGCGGGCGACGATGTCGCTCACCGCGCCGCTCGCCGAGATGCTGCGCGACGATCTGCTCCGCGCGCGCTTCGACGATCACCTCGCGCGGCTCGATCGCTTCGCCGCCCGCGTCGCCGCGCGTCGCGCGTACCCCGCCGAGTTCGACGCCGCGCTCGGGCACGCTCGAGGCGCGCTCATCGCAGCCCGCGCGCGCTGGGATCGCATCGGCGGCGACGTCGTCGGCGCGCTCGTCGGGCACGCGCGCCGCGGCTCCTTGCAGCTGCTCGCGTCGAGCGCGACGCACGCGTTCCTGCCTGGCCTCCTGCCGCGCCGCCCCTCGCTCCGCGCCCAGCTACGGCTCGGCGTCGCGGCCTTCGAGCGGCAGACGGGCCTGTCGGCGCGCGGGCTGTGGCTCCCGGAGTGCGGGTACGATCCCGGGTTCGACGGGGAGCTCGCCGCGGCTGGCGTCCGCATGACGATCGTCGACGGACACGCGCTGCTCCGCGCCTCCCGCCGGCCGCCCTTCGGCGTGCACGCGCCCGTGCTGTCGCCGTCGGGCGTCGCGTTCTTCGGCCGGGACGACGCGTCCTCGCGCCAGGTCTGGGCGCGCGAGGTCGGCTACCCCGGCGCGCTCTGCTACCGCGATTTCTACCGCGACGCGGGCTTCGATCTCGACGAGGCGCTGCTCGACGATCAGCTCGGTCCCTTCGGCGTGAGGCTGATGTCGGGGCTGAAGCTGCACCGGATCACCGAGCGCGGCCCCCGCAAGCTTCATTACATTCCTGACATCGCGCGCGGGCAGGCGGCGCGAGACGCGGCGCACTTCGTCGGCGCTCGGCGCGCGCAGCTCGGGGATCTCGCGGCGACGCTGCCGGTGCGCCCGCTCGTCGTCGCGCCCTACGACACCGAGCTGTTCGGGCACTGGTGGGCGGAGGGGCCGTGGTTCCTCGAGGCGGTGTTCCGCGAGCTCGCGGCCGCGCGAGACGTCGAGCCCGTCACGCTGCAGGACGCGCTCGCCGGGCGCCCCGCGCTCGCCGAGTGCACGCCGAGCGCGTCGAGCTGGGGCAAGGGCGGCTACGGAGAGGTGTGGCTCGACGGCGAGAGCTCCGAGCTGTGGCGCCACGTGCACCACGCGAGCCGAGAGGTCGAGCGGCTCGTCGCGACGCACCGCCGGGCGGAGGGCCTCCCGGGCCGCGCGCTCGACCTCGCGGTGCGCGAGCTCTTGCTGCTGCAGTCGAGCGATTTCCCCTTCATCCTCCACACGGGCGGGATGGTCGAGTACGCGCGCGCGAGGGTCCGGTCCCACGTCGCGCGGGTCTGGCGCCTCTCCGGGATCGTGACCGGCGAGCGCCCCCAGCCGGACGACGAGCGCTGGGTCGAGGACGTCGACGCGCGCGACGCCTTCCTGCGCGACCTACCGTCCGAGGCGCTGCGCGCCGCGTTCGAGTGAGCCGGGGAGACTTTCGCGGCGCGGGTCGTATGCTGCGGGCGATGGTCACGTCACGCCTCCGCTCGCTCCTCCCGCTGCTCGTCTCCTCGCTCGCGCTCGGCGCCTGCACCATCCGCATCGGCAGCGACACCAACGACGACTCCGACCCCGGCCCGACGTACTACGCGGGCTCCTCCAGCGTCGCGGGCGCGGGCGGGCAGGCGGGGCAAGCGCAGGCGGGTCAGGCGCAGGCAGGACAGGCGGGCCAGGCGCAGGCAGGACAGGCGGGCCAGGCGCAGGCAGGGCAGGCGGGTCAGAGCGCGTCCACGGGCTCGTTGCGCTTCGCGCATCTGTCGATCCCGGCTGCCGGCAGCGCGTTCGAGGCGGACGTCTGCTACCGGCCGTGCGCCGACGTCGGCTGTCTGCAGGGCTCGTTCGCCGACTCGAACGTCGTCGGCCCGGTGTTCTCGAAGGCGCGCGCAGCGGCTGGGCTCGCCGCCGATCCCGAGCTCTACTACCCGGGGATCAGCACGTTCATCGATATCCCGGTCGGCGCGTATGAGTTCCGCCTCGTGCGCGGCGACGCCGCCGACTGCTCGACGGGCTACGGCCCAGGGTGGAACGACCAGCCCCGCCAGATCACCGAGAGCTACGCGACCCTGATCTTCGGCGGCAGCGAGGCCGGGATCACCGCGACCCTGTCGCCCGAGCCGGACTTCACCGACGCGACGAAGGTCGGCTACCGCGCGTACAACCACACCAAGTCGGGCCCGCTCGAGTTCGGGCTGCTCTCGTCGCAGGGGTTCTTCTCCCTCGTCCCCTCCGTCGGCACCGCCGTCTCGCAGGTGCAGACCGAGGCCGTGGGCACCTGGAGCGCAGCGTTCGTCATGCCGGGGTCCAGCCCGGCCGACGTCGTCGCCCAGACGCCGCCACGCGCGACGGTCGCCCACGACTCGTACACGGTCTTCGCGTACGGCACGACGAGGTCCGATCCCACGGCCGCGCTGCGGCCGGGCGCGGCGCTCTGCGTCGACTCCGATCTGGCTCCCGCCCCGGGGTACGCGCTGATCGCGAACGGCTGCTCGTACGGCTCAGGGAACTGACACGGTCACCACGCGCTGCGCCGCCGACGCGGGGATCTTCACCCAGGCCAGCTTCCGCGCGGCGTCGTAGGCGAAGCCCTCGCTCGCGCCGGTGTCTGGCGCGGCGAGCTTCGGGAGCGCGACCCCGTCGAGCGTGGCGCCGGTCGCGCCCTCGTCGACCCTGATCCACGCGATGAGCGGCCGGAGCGAACGCGAGATGGACAGCGACGCCGACGTCGCGTCGCGCCCCGAGAGGTAGATGGTCGTCCCGCCGTCGTCGTCGAACTCGGCGAAGCGCGTCGTCTTCGCGCCGGGGAAGGTGAGCAACGTGCGGCTGCCGGCGGAGCCCGCGTCGCCCCAGCCGGTCAGCGTCGACGAGACCTCCATCGGGACGATGGCGCCCTCTCGGTAGAACACGGGCTGGTCCGCCCAGGCGTCGAGCCTGTAGCCCGCGAGCGTCACGCCGCCCTCGAGGGGGGGATCTGCCAGGCGGTGAAAATCCCAGTACTTCGCGCCCGCGGGGAGCACGACGTCGACCACGCCGCCAGCCTCCGTGATCGGGGCGACGAGCATGGCCTCGCCGAGGTGGTAGCGGTAGTCGCCGGCCTCCCACGCGGCGTCGGTGGTCGCGACGGGGCGCGTGATCGAGATGTGGAGATCGTGGCCCGCCTCGGAGAGCGAGTAGAAGAACGGGACGAGCTCCTTGTGGATCGTGCCCCAGCGGCGCCACGCCTCGACCGCCTCGTCCTCGTGATCCGGCACAGTCCACGGCGCGAGGTTCGCGCGGCCGTGCAGCTGGAAGAACGGCGTGAGCGCGCCGAGCGCCGTCCACCGGAGGAAGGCCTCGGTGTTCGGCGGCACCGCGGAGCGATCGACGTCGTCGAGATCGAGGTACCCGCCGACGTCGCTGCCGAGCACGACGTAGCCGGCGACCGCGGACTTGTGCATCGAGAAGAGCGCGTCTCGGAGGCCGACGAAGTCACGGCGGTTGTCGCCCATCCACGCGACGGGCGCGTGCTCGCGCCGCGCGAAGAAGCGCCCCGAAAAATCGTAGGATCTGTCCCACGCGCGCACCATCGTGAGGAAATCCTCCTTGCCGACGCGGTGCTGCCCGTACGCGAGGAAGTCCTCGTAGTAGCGCTCCGACCACTCCTGGTGCGGGACGACGCCGGCCTTCGTCGTCAGCTGGTCGTCGCGCACGTACGAGTCGCCGAAGTCGAGCTTGAACCCCGCGACGCCGGCCGCGAGCACGCGCTCCTGCTGCTGGTGCCACCAGGCTCGCGCGCGCGGATCGTAGAAGTCGATCGCGGCGCCGCGCCCCTTCCACCACGCGTAGCGCTCGCCGTCGTTGACGTAGTAGCCGCAGCGCTCGCCCTCCGCGTAGTTCGGCGCCTCGTCGGGGTACGCGTCGCCGCCGCTCTCGAAGTCGAAGCTGTTGGTGTTCACGAGCGGCGTCATCCACAGCACGACGCGGACGCCCTTGGCCTTCAGGTCGGCCACGAGCTTGTCGAAGTCGTGGTAGCGCGTCGGGCTCGGCTCGAACGTGTTGTAGTTGGTCTCCCAGGGGCTATCGAGCACGACCACGCCGACGGGGATGCCGCGCGACTCGAAGCCGTCGACGAACGCGTACGTGTCGTCGGTCGACGAGATGTCCTTCGAGATCCAGGGCTCGAAGGCCCAGCGCGGCGTGTGCGCGACGGGCTTCGGTACCTCGGGCTCCGCGCGATCGCAGCCGTCTCCGCTCGACCCTGCCGCCCCTGCCGCGCCAGAGCCGCCCGCTCCCGCAGCGCCCGCGGCGGCCGGCGGCGCGCCCTCGAGCTCGCCCCCAGCGCACGCCCCGAGCCCGGCGGCGGCGAGCAGCGCCGAGAGCGCCGCCGCGCGCCTCACACCGGCACCGCGAAGTCGCGCAGCGCGGCGTTCAGCGAGACCTTGCGGTCGGTGGACTCCGAGCGCTGCCCGATGATCAGCGCGCACGGGACGCCGAACTCGCCAGCCGGGAAGCGCTTCGTGCGCACGCCGGGGATGACGACGCTGCGCGCGGGCACGCGGCCCCGATGCTCGCGCGGCTCCGCGCCGGTGACGTCGAGGATCACCGTGTTCGCGGTGAGCACGACGCCCGCGCCGAGCACCGCCTCGCGCTCGACGATCACGCCCTCGACGACGACGCAGCGAGAGCCGACGAACACGCCGTCCTCGATGACCACGGGGCGCGCCGCCGGGGGCTCGAGGACGCCGCCGATGCCGACGCCGCCCGCGAGGTGCACGTCGCGCCCGATCTGCGCGCACGAGCCGACCGTCGCCCAGGTGTCGACCATCGAGCCCGCGCCGACGCGCGCGCCGATGTTGACGTAGCCGGGCATCACGATCGCGCCCGCCTCGAGGAAGGCGCCGTAGCGGATGACGCCGGGAGGGACGAGCCGCACGCCGGCCGCGTCGAGGCCCTTCTTCAGCGGGATCTTGTCGTGGAACTCGAACGGCCCGACCTCGAGGCGCTCCATCTGCTGCAGGCCGAAGTACAGGAGCACCGCCTGCTTCACCCAGGCGTGGGTGATCCAGCCGTCCGCCCCGGGCTCGGCCACGCGCAGCTCGCCGCGGTCGAGCGCCGCGAGCGTGGCCCGCACCGCGTCCGCGTGCCGCGGCTCCTTCAGCCTCGCGCGATCCTCGAACGCCTCCTCGACCAGCCGCCGCACGTCGTCCATGGGGCGACGCGAGTAACGGGCGGCCGCGGGGGCGTCAAACCGGGATGATCCCGCGCTTCTTCGCGGGGCGCTCGAGGTGCTTGTTGCGCGACAGCTCGAGGCCCCACGCGATCACGCGCCGGGTGTCGCGCGGATCGATCACGTCGTCGACGAACCCCCAGCCGCCCACCTTGTAGATGTCGATGGAGCTCTGGATCTGCGCGACGATCGCCTGCTTCATCTCGGGCGGGGGCTCGGCGCCGCCGAAGAGCTTGCGCGCGGCGATGCCGACCATGCCCTCGGCGCCCATCACGCTGATCTCGCCCGAGGGCCACGAGACGAGCAGATCGGGCTCGAACGCGCGCCCGGCCATCACGTAGTAGCCCGCGCCGTACGCCTTGCGCACGACGACGGTGATCTTCGGCACCGTCGCGGCGGCCATCGCGTGCAGCATCTTCGCGCCGTGCCGGATGATGCCGGCGTGCTCGACCTTCGAGCCCACCATGAACCCGGGCACGTCGACGAGGAACACGAGCGGCACGTTGAACGCGTCGCAGACCTGGATGAACCGCGCCGCCTTGTCGGACGAGTCGTTGTCGAGGATGCCGCCGAGGTAGTTCGGCTGGTTCGCGACCACGCCGACGGGTCGCCCGCCGACGCGCGCGAGGCACGTGATCATGTTGCGCGCGAAGCGCGGCTTGATGTCGAGCAGATCGCCGTCGTCGACGAGCAGCTTGATCAGCTTGTACATGTCGTACGCCTTGCGGCTCGACTCCGGCAGCAGATCGAGCAGCGCGTCGTCGCGCCGGTCGATGGGATCGGTGGTCTCGCGGACCGGCGGTCGGTCGTCGCAGTTCGACGGGAAGAACGACAGGTATTTTCTCACGAGCGCGAGGCACGCGGGATCGTCGGCCACCTCGCCGTCGCCGACGCCGGAGATCTCGCTGTGGATCTTCGAGCCGCCGAGCTCCTGCTCGGAGATGTCCTGGCCGGTGACCGCCTTGACGAGCGGCGGTCCGCCGAGCGCGAGGCTGCCGACGCCCTTCACCATCGGCACGTAGTCGGCGAGGCCGGGGATGTACGCGGTGCCCGCGGCGCCGGGGCCCATCATCGCGGCCACCTGCGGCACGACGCCGGACATGTGCACCTGCTCGCGGAACAGGTGCCCCGACGCGGCGAACAGGCTGATCGCGTCGGCGTGCGTCGAGCCGGGATCGATGCGCGCGCCGCCCGAGTCGATCATCCACACCATCGGCCAGCGCCCGCGGAGCGCCATCTGTCGCAGCCGCGTGACCTTCTCCTCGCCGGTGTGGCCGATGCTGCCGCCCTTCACGGTGAAGTCGTAGCTCGCGCTGCAGACCATCCTGCCGTCGACGGGGCCGAACCCGCAGACGACGGCGTCCGCGGGCGGCCTGTCCTTGCCGTCGCTGCCGGCGGAGAGCCCCATCTGCGTGCCGTGCATGCCGACCTCGAAGAACGCGCCGCCGTCGAAGAGCAGCGCCATCCGCTCGCGGGCTGTCAGCTTGCCGCGCGCGTGCTGCTTCGCGACCTTGTCCGCGCCGCCCATCTCCCGGATCTCGGCGCGCCGCCGCTCGAGGTCCGCCACCAGCTCTCGCATGTTCATGTTCGATCTCGCTCCCGTCTCGTCGCCGCTACTTGCCCGTCCACCTCGGCGGACGCTTCTCGAGGACCGCCGCCAGCCCCTCCCGCGCGTCGTCCGTCGCGAGGCACCGGCCGAGGCGCTCCTGCAGGAGCGGCAGCGCGGTCGTCACGTCCTTGCCGTCCTGATCGAAGAACGCCTCGAGGCCGAGCCGGACCGTCACGGGGCTCTTCGACGAGATCTTCTCGACCCACTCGGCCACGGTCGCGTCGAGCGCGTCGGGCGCGACCGCGCGGTTCACGAGGCCGAGGCGCGCGGCCTCGTCGGCCGACAGTCGCTCGCCGAACACCATCAGCTCGACGAGGCGCCGCCGCGGCACGTGCCTCGCGAGCACCGCCATGATCATCATCGGGAACAGGCCGACGTCGATCTCGGGCGTGCCGAGCTGCGCCTCGGTGGACGCGACCGCGAACGTCGAGGCCGCGACGAGGCCGAGGCCCCCGCCCATCGCGTGGCCGTTCACCCGCGCGATGACGGGCTTCGGCGCGCCGAGGAGCGCGAGCAGGAGGGCAGGGTAGTCGCCGATCACCGGCAGCTCGTCGGCGTCGCCGCCCTGCATCTGCGAGAAGTCTCCGCCCGCACAGAACGCCTTGCCAGCGCCGGTGAGCACGACGGCGCGCGTCTCGTCGCGCGCTCCCGCGTCCCGGAGCGCGTAGAGGAGCTCGTTCACCATCTGGCCGCCGATGGCGTTGCGGCGCTCGGGGCGGTTCAAGGTCACGTGGGTGACGGCGCCCTCGTCGCGGACGAGGATCGTCTTGTAGGCGCGGGCCACGCGTCAGCTCGCCGGCCCGAGGCCCAGGATCTCGCGCGCCTCGTCGACCGTCGCGGGGCGGCGACCGACGTCGCGCGTCAGGCGCGCGGCCACCTCGACGAGCTCGGCGTTGGATTTCGCCATCACGCCGTTTGGCAGGTAGAGGTGGTCCTCGAGGCCGCAGCGGATGTTGCCGCCGAGCACGAGCGCCGTCGCGAGCATCCGCCACTGGCAGCTGCTGATGCCGATGACCTCCCACTCGCTGCCCGCCGGCATGATCTTCGTCTGCAGCTGGAGCGACTCCACCGTCGGCGGGATGCCGCCCAGCACGTTGACGATGAACGAGAACTGCAGCGGACCCCGGAGCACGCCCATGTCGAGCAGCGGCTTGATCCCCGCGGTGTGGCCCGCGTCGAAGCACTCGAGCTCCGGCTTGACGCCCGCGTCGTTCATCGCGTGGAGCAGCTTGATGATCTTCTCGTAGGTGTTGGGGAACACCATGTCGAACACGAAGCTCCTCCGCTTCTCGGAGTACTTCGCGTAGTTCATCGTGCCCATGTTGAGCGCGGCGATCTCGGGGCGCACGTCGCGCACGTAGGCCACCTGGTCGGAGACGTCGTCCGAGAGCGTGCCGGTCGAGAAGTTGAGCAGGATGGGCGAGCGCGCGCGGCACGCCTCCTTGATCCTCGCGAACACCGCCGGCGACGTGGTCGGGCTGCCGTCGTCGTTGCGCGCGTGGATGTGCACCACCGACGCGCCCGCCTCGTACGCGCGCCGCGCCTCCTCGGCGATCTCCTCGGGCGTGTACGGGATGGCCGGGCACTGATTGCGGTTCGCGAGCACGCCGGTAAGCGCGCAGGTGAGGACGACGACGTCGGGGTCTCGGGGCTTCGCTTGGGTCATGTCTGGTCTCCTCGGGCTTGACCGTCGTCGACCATCTGGCGGACGCGGTTGGCGAGCTTGGTCAGGATGCGCAGCAGATCCTTCGCGTCGTCGCGGGACAGCCCGACGAGCGCCTCGCGGAAGATCTGGATCGGCTCGACCTTCACCTCGCGCGCGAGCTGGTGGCCCCGCGCTGTCAGCGTGATCTGGACGACCCTGCGATCGGAGGTCGACCGGGCGCGCGCGACGAGCCCCTCGCGCTCCATGCGGTCGACGATGCCCGTGACCGTGCTGTTCTGCGCGCGGATCTTCTCGGAGAGGCGCGAGAGCGACAGCTCCCCGAGCGTCTCCAGCATCTTGACCACCGTCAGCTGCGGACCGGTGAGGCCGTGGCGCGCGGCGACCTCCTTCGTGAGCCGGCGGCTCTCGGTGTACAGGTAGACGATCGCCTCGACGATCGCGTCGACCTCGGGCTTCATCTCGGGGGGCACTGCGCTCTTCGGCATCGAATCCTTTGCGTCGCTGATATTTAGCGTGCGAAACATCTAACGGAAGCGCGCGCGTCGTCAAGGGGTTGTCGGCTAGCGTGCCAGCGTGGTGCGGCCGATCGCTGTCATCGTCGCGGCTTCGATGGCCCTCGCGGGGTGCGGGGGAGAGGGCGCGCTCGATCCGTCGCCGCCGCGCGGTCGGCCGACGACGCCGGACCCGCTCTGGCCGACCCCGACGCTCGGCGAGACGCGGCAGATCGCGCCGGGGCCGGGGATGCCCCGCGAGTACGTCGCCGAGCACGGGATCTCGAACAACAACCTCGACGTCGTGCGGCACGAGGGGCGCGTGTACCTCGCGATCCGCAACGGAGAGTTCCACTTCGCGTCGCCCGACACGCGCCTGTTCGTCTTCTCGTCGAGCGACGAGGTGACGTGGGACTTCGAGGCGAAGGTCGACCTCGATCGCGACGTGCGCGAGCCGCGCTGGCTGTCGCTCGGCGGGCGGCTGTTCCTCTACTTCGCGCTGCTCGGGCGCGATCGCTTCGACTTCGAGCCGGGCGGGATGCGCGTCATCGAGCGCGAGGGGCCCGGGCGGTGGACGGCGCCCGCGGGGTTCTACAGACCCGACCAGGGGTACATCCCGTGGCGCGTCCGCAAGCTCGGCGCCCGGCCGGTGATGCTCGCTTACAACCACGGCGAGCACGAGTACGATCTCTCGGGCCTCCCGATCGAGATCGAGCTGTTGACGACCGACGACGGTCGCGCGTGGAGGCCGCTCGATCCGCGCGTGCCCGTCGTGTCGCGCGGGGGCGGCTCCGAGACCGACGCCGCGCTCGACGATCGGGGCGATCTGTACGCGGTCATCCGCAACGAGGCGGGCGACGCGACCGGGTGGGGCTCGAAGATCTGCCACGCGCGAGGTGACCGGCTCGCCGAGTGGCAGTGCGCGCACGACCCAAAGAAATACGACTCGCCGTGGGTGTTCGCGCGGGGCGGCGCCGTCTTCGTCATCGGCCGGCGCAACGTGACCGACGACGGACACTTCGAGCTCTCACCCGGCGCGCCGTGGAGCGGCGCGGAGTCCTTCAACAACCTCGCGCGGTACAGCGGACAGCCGAAGCGCTGCGCGCTGTGGCAGCTCGAGCGCTCGACGCTCACCGTCCACCACCTCGTCGATCTGCCCAGCCGCGGCGACACGTGCTTCGCGTCGGTGCTCGATGACCCTGGATCGCCCGAGCGGCTGATCGTCTACAACTACTCGTCGCCGATCGAGCCGGGGCTGCCGGAGATCTCCTGGTCGGCGGGGCAGCTCGGGCCGACGAACATCTACCGCACCGTCGTCGAGCTGACGCCGCCGCGCTGAAGAGGCGGCCAGCTCGCTCGCAAGCCTCGGACCCTCTCCCGCCGGATCAGCCGCGTCGCTCGCCCGCGCGGCGCGCGCGCTCCTCCTTCACGAGGGTCGCGACCGCGGCGGCGAGGCCGTCGCCCTTCTGGATGAAGCGGTGGATGCCGAGCGTCCCGAGCAGCGACCGATCCTCCTCCTGGGCGCCCGCGCTCACGACCGCGATCGACATGTGCTCGGCGACGCCCTCGCCGCGCAGGTACATGCAGACCTCGACGCCGCTCATCTTCGGCATGTGGAGATCGAGCAGCAAGAGGTGCGGCTCACGCTCGCGGATCGCGGCGATCGCGGCCTCGCCGTTCGCGGCGACGCGGATCTCCGCGCTCGGCGCGGCCTTCTTCACGTAGAACGAGAGGATCTTCGCGAGGTCCTTGTCGTCGTCGACCACCAGCACCGAGAGCTGCGCCTCGCGGGGCTGCGTGGCGACCTGGGCGCGGATGGCGCGCAGGCGGAAGAGGGCGGCCTCGGCGGACTGCGGGCGCTGGCCGGGATCCTTCGACAGCAGCTCCGTCACGAGGCGCGACAGCTCCGCCGGGGTCTCGACGCGCAGCGCGCCGGGGTCGGGGACGGGATCGTACAGGTGGCGATCCCAGACCTCCTCGGGCGTCGCGCCCGCGAACGGCGGCTGGCCCGTCAGCAGCTCGAACGCGACCACCCCGAGCGCGTACAGATCGACGAGCCCGCCCGCGCCCGGCTCGACCGAGTTGGTGATCGCCTCGGGCGACATGTACTGCGGCGATCCCGCGATGGTCACCTGCGCGGCGACGTCGAACTCCGGCAGGAAGAGCCCGAGATCCATCAGCACGACGCGCCCGCCCGTCGCCAGCATGACGTTGCCGGGCTTGATGTCCCGGTGCGCGATCCCCGCGCCGTGCACGGCGACGAGCGCGTCGGTGATCGGGATGAGCAGGTCGAGCGCCTCCGTGATCTCCAGCCGCTCGCCCTGCGACGCGCGGCGCTCGAGGTGCGTGTCGAGGCTCACGCCGACGACGCGCTCCATCACCACGTACTCGACGCCGTCGTGCGTCCCCGCCGCGTAGACCTGCACGAGCCCCGGGTGACGGATCGCCGCGAGCGCCTGCGCCTCCTTGCGCACGGGCGAGTCGCGCAGCTCGGGCCACGCCGCCTTGATCGCGACCTTGCGGTGCAGCAGCAGATCGTGCGCCTCGAACACCTGGCCCATGCCGCCCGCGCCGATCACCGCGCGGATCTCGTAGGTGTCGCTGAGGACCTGACCGACCTCGAAGATGTCGCGGACGTCGTCGGGGGGCACGCTCTGCACGGAGCTGCTCACACCATCGTCAGCAAGTTCAAGAGGGGAGGGAAGCGCAGGATGAGATCTTGCACCGCCTTGCGCTCCGCGAACAGGACGAGCGCGCCGCCCACGCCGCCTCGCGCGCCGCGCTGCGCCTTCGCGCCGCCGAGCACGTCCATCGCGTAGAGGAACTCGCCGGGCCCGACGCTGCCGAACGCGCGATCCTCGGAGAACAGCTCGAGCGACCCGACGCCAGGGACGAACACGCCCGGCACCGTCTCGCCGGG
Organism: Polyangiaceae bacterium; assembly: GCA_020849655.1. GTDB lineage: Bacteria > Myxococcota_A > Polyangia > Polyangiales > Polyangiaceae > JADLFU01. The sequence goes on from JADLFU010000126.1 coordinate 29,342, forward strand.
CGCCGCGACGATCTCTCCCTCGGCGACCGCGCGCACCGACATCGACGAGACGAGCGCCGAGCGCAGCGCGGCGTCGAGGTGCCGGGACATCGCGCCCGCCGTGGCGCCCGCGACGGCGTGGGCGGCGTCGGAGAGCGCCGCGAGCTCGGCCTCGACCCACGGGCACGCCCGGAGCGCGTCGTCGATCTGCTGGGGCGTCCACGTCGCGAGGTTCGCGCCCTCCGGCGTGCCGACCAGCTGCACCGCGGGCGCGTCGCCGATCGACGAGCGAGCGCGCAGCGAGCGCCCCGCCGTCAGCCGCGTGCAGGCCTCGCCGCCGGGCCGCGCGACGTCGACGGCGCCGTCGATCACCACCGCGAGCCCGAAGCCCGCGTGCGTCGCGCCAGCGCCGAGGAGCAGGACGGTGGCGCTCGCCTCGAGCTCCTCGCGCGCCTCGTCAGGGAGGTCGACCGCCTCGGCGAGCCCGGCGAGATCGGGGCGCCCGGTGAACGCCGCGACCCTCGAGAGGAGCGGCCCCGCGATCGAGCCGCTCGCGCTCCGCGGCGGCGGGGGCTTCGGTGGTCGTGGTGGCGGCGGCTTGGCGCTCGGCCCTGCGGGCGGGGGAGGCGGCGTGCTCGCGACCTTGGGAGGAGGCGGCGTGCTCGCGACCTTGGGAGGAGGCGGCGTGCTCGCGACCTTGGGAGGAGGCGGCATGCTCGCGACCTCCGCCTGCGCGACGGGCGGCGCAGGCGTGTCAATCATGTTTGTTTCAGCGGGCGGGGCGGGGGGTGGATCCGCGCGGAAGGGGCTCTCTGCGCCGGGGAGGGGCGCGGGCGCAGGCTGCACCGAGACGCGCTGGCGGGGTGCGGACGGCGGGCGCGGCCGCGCGTCCGGCGGGGGACCGTCGTCGAGCAGATCGCCGTCCAGGGTGATGGCGGCCTTGCGCTTCGACTCGCTCGGCGGCTGCGCGGGGACAGGGTGGGAGCCGAACCCGCCGGGGACCGTCTCGGACGACGAGCGCAGCGAGTACGCGAGCGGGGCCGACGGCACGGACGCGAGCAGCGGGCCCTCGTCGTCGTCGTCCGCGGCGCTCGGCGGGGGGATGGCCTGCACGGGCGCCACGGGCGCAGGCTCGGCCTGACGCGCGGACGTGGGCGGCGGCGAGGCGATGGGCGCTGACGCTGGCGCGCCTCCGCTCGGCGGCGACAGCGACACAGGCTCCAGCGAGTCGAAGGCGCTCGCGGGCGGCACGCTCATCGCCTCCTCGACCGCGGGGGGCGAGGCGCTCAGCTTCGCGCGCGGGGGTGGCGGAGGCTTCCTCGGCGGCGGCTTCGCCGGCGCGGGGGCGTCGACGAAATCTGCGTCGTCGAGCGGCAGCATGCTCGGCGGCGCGTCGTCGATCTCGACGTCGATCTCCATCGTCGGCGGGGGCGCCGGCGCGACCTCGAGCGCGTCCGAGAGCGCGGCGGCGATGCGCGCGAGATCGATCGCGCGATCGTCGTCATCCGCGAGCGCGGCGGCCTTCGACGCGCGCTTGACCCACACGACCGCGTCGGCCCGCTCGTCGCGGTTCCACAGCGTGAGGGCCGTCGAGAGGGCCCAGGACACGTCCTCTGCGTCCGTCGGGAGCGGCGCCGGGATGCTCATGCGAAAGGACGGCGAGCATACGTGCGTCGGCGCCGTGTGGGAAAGCGAGAAGTCGAGATCAGCTGGGCCGCGCGGTGCCGACCGCCCGCCGGACGTCGTCGATGATCGGGGCCGCGATCGCGCGGGCGCGTCGCGCGCCGTCGACGAGCACGGCCTCGACGTGCCCGAGGTCGTCCGTCAGCTCGCGCCGCCGCGCGCGGGCCGGATCGAGCGTCGCGTGGAAGAGCTCGAGCAGCTTCACCTTGTAGTGCCCCCACCCGAGCCCGCCCTCGCGGAACGTCCGCTCGAGCTCCGCGAGATCACCGGGCGCCGCGAACAGGCGCAGCAGCGGCAAGAGCGGGGTCGCGGCCGGATCCTTGGGCGCCTCGACCGGCGTCGAGTCGGTCTTGATCCCCATGATCTGCTTCTTCACGGCGGCGTCGTCCGCGAACACGTCGATCGTGTTCTTGTAGGACTTGCTCATCTTCGCGTTGTCGGTGCCGGGGACGACGGCGGTCGACTCCTCGAGCCTCGCCTCCGGGAGCTTCAGCACGCCGCGCGGCGCGCCGGTCGCCTCGCCGGTGGGATCCTTGGGATCGTAGCCGGGCACGAACGCCGCGTTGAACTTCGTCGCCAGATCGCGGGTGATCTCGAGGTGCTGCACCTGATCCTTGCCGACCGGCACGACGTCCGCGCCGTAGAGCAGGATGTCGGCGGCCATCAGCACCGGGTACGTGAAGATGCCGAGCTCGGGCGAGAACCCGCGCGCGAGCTTCTCCTTGTACGAGTGCGCGCGCTCGAGCAGGCCCATCGGCGCGACCGTGGAGAGGTACCAGAACAGCTCCGGGACCTCGGGGATGTCCGACTGGCGGAACAGCACGGCGCGCCGCGGATCGAGCCCGAGCGCGAGGAAATCGAGCGCCACGTCGAGCGTCAGCGACCGCATCTCGGCGGCGCTCCGGACGCTCGTGAGCGCGTGGTGGTTCGCGATGAAGAACAGGCTCTCGCCCTCGTCCTGCAGCGAGATGAACTGCCGCAGCGCACCGAAGTAGTTGCCGAGGTGGATCTTCCCGGACGACTGGATGCCCGACAGGATGCGCATCCGCGGCGTCTAGCAACGCCCGCGGCGCGCGTCACAAGTCCGCGCGCGCTTCCTTTGGGCGCGGGATTCCGGTAGCAGCGTCGCCATGACGTCGCCCTCCTTCTCCCCCGACGCCGTCCGGCGGCTCGCGCGGCTCGCGCGGCTGTCGGTCACCGACGCCGACGTCGCGCGCCTGTCACGCGAGCTCGAGCCCATCCTCGCCCACGTCCGCGCGCTCGGCGCGGTCGACACGGACGGCGTCGCGCCGACGGCGCACGTGTCGGTCGACCGCCTCCCGCTGCGCCCCGACGAGCGGGCGGAGGAGCTCGACCGCGAGCTCGTGCTGGGCGAGGCGCCCGCGCGCGCGCCCGAGGGGTTCGTCGTGCCCGCCTTCGTGGACGAGGGATGACCGATCTCCTCGAGCTCCCGATCGCGACGCTGGCGCAGAAGGTCCGTCGCGGCGAGGTCTCCGCCGCGGAGGTGGCCGAGGCGACGATCGCCGCCATCCTCCGCGACGACGACCGCCTCGGCGCGTACCTGACCCGCAGCTTCGACGAGCTCCGCGCGCGCGCGATCCAGCTCGATCTGCGCCGCGCGCAGGGCGAGCAACTCGGGCCGCTCGCGGGCGTGCCGATCGGCGTGAAGGACGCGTTCGCCACGAAGGGCGTCGCGACGACCTGCGCGTCGAGGATCCTCGTCGGGCCAGGAGGGCGCCCCTGGATCCCCCCGTACGACGCCGCCGCCGTCACGAGGCTGCTCGCCGCCGACGCGATGATCGCGGGCAAGTGCAACATGGACGAGTTCGCGATGGGCTCGTCGACCGAGAACAGCGCGTTCTTCCCTGCGCGCAACCCGTGGGACGACTCGCGCACGCCGGGCGGCTCGTCGGGCGGCAGCGCCGTCAGCGTCGCCGCGGGGATGACGCCGGGCGCGCTCGGGAGCGACACCGGCGGCTCGGTGCGGCAGCCGGCCGCGTTCACCGGCGTCGTCGGCGTGAAGCCCACCTACGGGCGCGTCTCGCGCTACGGCCTCGTCGCGTTCGCGTCGAGCCTCGACGTCGTCAGCCCGTTCGCGCGGGACGTGCGCTCGGCGGCGCTGCTGACCGAGGCGATCGCGGGCCACGATCCGCGCGACTCGACGTCGGCCGACCGACCCGTTGGCACCTACGTCGCCGCGTGCGAGCGCCCGCTCGCCGGGCTGCGCGTCGGCGTCCCGTCCCAGTATTTCGCGGCCGGGATCGATCCCGACGTCGAGGCGAGCGTGCGGGGCGCCCTCGATCAGCTCGCGTCGCGCGGCGCGACGCTCGTGCCGGTGTCGCTGCCGCACACCGAGCACGCCGTCGCGGTCTACTACGTCCTCGCGGCGGCCGAGGCGTCGAGCAACCTGTCGCGCTTCGACGGCGTGCGCTTCGGGGCGCGGGTGGCGAGCGGCGGGCTCGACGAGCTCTACGAGCGGACGCGAGGGCAGGGGTTCGGCGCGGAGGTCAAGCGGCGCGTCGTGCTCGGCGCGTACGTCCTGTCGCACGGCTACTACGACGCGTACTACCTCCAGGCCCAGCGCGTGCGCACGCTCATCGCGCGCGACTTCGACGCGGCGTTCGTCGACGTCGACGTCATCGCGGCGCCGACGACGCCGACGCCCGCGTTCAAGCTCGGCGACAAGATCGACGATCCTCTCACGATGTACCTCTCCGACGTCTACACGCTCCCGGCGAGCCTCGCGGGGCTGCCCGCGATGTCGGTGCCCGTCGCGCCGACGCCCGCGACCGACGCGCGCCCGAGCCTGCCCGTCGGGCTGCAGCTCATCGCGCCGGCGTTCGACGAGGAGGCGCTGTTCCGCGCGGGGGCTGCGGTCGAGCGGATCGTCAGCGGGTGACGCGCCGCCCGTCGCGTCGGGTCAGCTCTTCTTGGCGAGCAGATCGGCGAAGGTGCCGAACTTGGCCTCCTTCGCGACGACCTTCTTGTAGTCGTTGTACGCGGCCTTCTCGGTGTCCTCCTTGAGGCCCTTGATCGAGAGCTTCGCGTCGCCGCGGCGCGGATCGATCTCGACGACCTTCACCTCGTGCTCGCTGCCCACGGGGAACAGCTTGCGCAGATCGGTGCCGCGCGGCGTGCCCGTCTGACCGGCCGGGATGAAGCCGCGCGCCTTGCGCCCGCTCGCGCCGACGATGCGAACGAGCAGCCCGCCCGTCTCGTGCAGCACGATCTTCACCTTGACCGCCTTGTGCGGGGCGATCTTCTGGTGGACGCCGGCCTCGTCCGCCGGGGGCGCGGGGTGCAGCCCGATGCGCTTCTTCGCGAGATCGACGTCGGCGACGACGACCTCGATCTCCTGACCGAGCTTGACCACGTCCTCGCAGCGCTCGATGCGCTTCAGGCTGAGATCCGCGATGTGGATGAGGCCGTCCTGGCCCTCGCCGAGCTCGACGAACGCGCCGAAGCCCTCGATCCGCACGACCTTGCCCGTGTGCCGCGTGCCTGGCGCGAACCTGGTGCGCAGGGCCTCCCACGGATCGGGCTCGGTCGCCTTCTTCGACAGCCACAGCTTGCCGCGCTCGTCGATCTTGACAATCTTGACCTCGACCTCGTCGCCGACCTTCGCGACGTCGGCGGGGCGCTTGTGGAAGTCGTGCGACATCTCCGAGAGGTGCACGAGCCCCTCGACGTCGTCGGCCTCGGGGATGGCGACGAAGAACCCGAAGTCGACGACGGTGCGCACGACGCCCTTCATCGTCGAGCCGACGACGAGCTTCGCGAGGCTCTCGGCGCGCTGGTGCTTGTGGGCGTCCTCGAGGATGCTGCGGCGCGAGAGCACCAGATCGCGGCCGCGCTTCGCGAACGTCTCGACGACGAACGGCAGCCGCTCGCCGATGAGGTGGGTGAGATCGGCCCCGAGGCGCAGGTCGACGTGGCTCGCGGGCGCGAACGCGCGCAGCCCGTCGCAGTAGACCTCGATGCCGCCGCGCACGATCCCGGTGACGAGGCCGAGCACGGTCGCCTGGTCCTTGAACGCCTGCTCGACCTGGTGGCGTGCCTCTTCCTCGCGGAGCGGCTTGCGCGTGAGCACGATGAGGCCGCCGCGGACGCCGTCGCCGAGCACCTCGGCCACGAACTTGTCGCCGACCGCGGGGAGCGCGTCGTCGCTCGCGAGCTCGTTGCGGTCGAAGATGCCGAGCGCCTTGTCGGCGATGTCGACGATGATCGCGTTCTCGATCACGCTGGTGACCTTGCCGAAGACCTGCTCGCCGACGCGGAACGCGGGCTCCTTGCGCGGCACCTCGGGCTTCTTCTTGCCCTCGCGGGGCGCGCCCTCTGCGCCCTCGGGGCCACCGGGGCCCTCGGGGCCGCTGGGGCCCACGGGGCCGGCCGCGCCCGCCTTCTTCTTGCGGCGACGGCGGCGCTTCTTCTTCGGGGCCTCGCCCGCGACCGTCGGGCCGGCGGGGCCGGCCGGACCCTCGTCGTCGCCGCCGTCCTCATCGTCGTCGCCGGCGACATCGTCTGCGTGGTCGCTCGTCCGCGCGTCGTCGCTGGCGCGCGAGCCGTCGTCGTGCGCGGCGGTGGACGCCTCGGTCGTGGGGGAGGGCGCGGCGGCGGGGGGCGCGTCGAGGCTCTCGCCCTCGCTCGTCGCCTGGGGATCGGTCGGGGTGGACATGGCTGCTCCGAAGGGCGGGCTTTCTAGAGCAGCCGCGCGCGGAAAGTCACGAGAAAATCGAGGCGGACGGGCCTCACGGGAGCGGGCGCGATAAGGAGCGGGCTACCGCTGCGGGCAAGGTGGCATGCCTCGCCGAACGCTCCGGGCGCGGTCGACTCGCGCTGGCACGCGAGCGCCCACGCCCTGGCGCCGCCACGGGGAGGTCGCGCTCGGGCCAATGAATCGTTCCCGAAGGACTCTCCCACGGGTACTCGAGCTGGGGCGTCCCCGGAGCCTTGCCGGCGAGCTGCGGGTGAGCGTTCTCGAGCGCCTCCACGACCTCGAAGGCGGCGTGCCAGACGTGGGGCCCGCCCATCGGAGCCATCAGACCCTTCTGCAGCCTCATCGTTGCAACCATGCGCGACGCCGCCCTGTGCGACGTCTTCGCCGACGCCAACACGATGGAGCCGGACCGAAGGAGGGCGGCCTTGCCGAACTTCTCGAACGTCATCTGCAGGAGCATCGCGAACGCCGACGGGGCCCCGGTCCCAGCACGGCGCGCGGCGGTGAAGTCGATCCGCGCTTGCGCGAGGTAGGCGTCTGCCCAGTCACGTTCGGTCGCCACGCGCGAGCCTCAAGCGATCTTCTCGAGGGTGCGCGGACTTCCCCAGCCGGGTGGGAGCTCCAGCTCGCCTCGCTCGACGCGCCCCCAAATCGTCCTCGCTGAGCAGGACGACGACGGACGCGTACGGCACGCCCAGGTCCGGTCGAGGGGCGAAGCGAAACGGGAGAACCTCCCCCGACGTGCCGACCGAACCGGAGACCTCGACGAGACGCACCTCGTCCACGCTGTCCGCGAGGAACACCGACTTCGTCTCGGGATCCTCGGCACGGTGAGCCTCGGCGAGCTCCCGGGCGACTTCGAAGATCGGCCTCAGCACCCGGCAAGAAGGTAGCACCGGCGGCCTCACGTCGTAGATCTCGAAAATTCCGTGGTCGTCTCACGGGAGCTTGCGCGCGCGGGGCAACGAGAGATCGGGAGGCCGCACGTACAGCGGCTCGAGCCCGGCCGGATCGTCCGCGTCGCCCGCGTGGAGCCGCGCCGCGCCGAGCCGGGCGAGCGACCCGAGCCGCTCGTCGTCGCCGGGTGACGCGCCCTCGCGCCCGAGCGCCGCGAGCAGCTCCGCGGGCGCGACGAGCAGCGGCTCGGTCAGCGCCTCCAGCGCGCCCGCGAGCGCGGAGCGCGCGACGAGGGCGGGGCGCGAGACGGGCGCGCCTCGGTGATCGTACGCGGCGACGAACAGCTCGTCCCGGTGCGCGTCGAGCGCGGCGACGCGCGTCCTCGCGGCCCGTTCGCTCATCGCCAGCGCCGCGAGCGCGTCGACGCCGACGAGCGGCAGCCCAGGCGCGAGCGACAGCGCCTTCGCGGTCGCGACGGCCGCGCGCACCCCGGTGAAGCTGCCCGGGCCGACCCCGACGATCACGCCGGACAGCTCGTCGAGGCGCGCGCGGGCGGCCTCGAGCAGGCGCGCGAGCTCGGTCGTGATCTGCTCCGCGCGGCCGCTCTCCGCCGACCACCACCGGGCGTCGACGATCTCGCCGTTCTCCGTGGCGAGCGCGCACGCGGCGCGCGGCGCGGCGGTGTCGAGGACGAGGTAGCGGGCGCGCACGCGGGTCCGGTCGGCGCGATCTCGCGCGAGGTCAAGCCGCGCGTGCGCCGGCGCTCGCGCGGCGCGGGCGGCTGCTGGTAGAGTCGGGCATGCGCGCCTGTGTCACCCCGTCCGTCGTGTCGGCGATGTTCGCGCTGGTCGCCGCGTGCGGCGGAGGTGACGACGCTCCAGGCGGCTCACCAGGAGGGGCGGGCGCCGCCGGCGCGACGGCGGCCGGCAGCGCGGGCTCGGGCGTCGCGGGTGCGACCACCGCGGGCGCGGCGGGTGCCGGCAGCGCAGGCAGCGCGGGCGCGACGCAGATCGACGACGCCCCGCCCGCGGGCAACCCGGACGGCGCGTGTCCCGTGCCCCCCGAGGCGATGGCCGAGGACGTCTCGAACCCCACGACGGTGATCGGCGACGGCACGCCCGCCAGCTGCACCTCTGCAGCGGTCGTCGACGCGGTCGCGAAGGGCGGCGTGATCACGTTCTCATGCGGGCCCGATCCGCTCACCATCGTGCTCGAGCAGACTGCGAAGGTCGTCAACGACAAGGGGCCGAAGATCGTGATCGACGGCGGGGGCAAGATCACGCTGAGCGGCGGCGGCAAGCGGCGCATCCTCTACCAGAACACCTGCGATCAGGCGCAGAAGTGGACGACCTCCCACTGCCAGAACCAGGACCACCCACGGCTCACCGTGCAGCGCCTGACGTTCGTCGACGGCAACTCGGAGGGCGAGACGATCGAGGGGGGCGGCGGCGGCGCGATCTTCGTGCGCGGCGGGCGGCTGAAGATCGTCGACTCGCGGTTCTTCGGCAACGTCTGCGACGGCACCGGGCCCGACCTCGGCGGCGCGTCGGTGCGCACGCTGAGCCAGTTCGACGGCGAGCCCGTCTACGTCGTGCGCAGCACCTTCGGCGGCAAGCCGGGGCTCGGCAACAGCTGCTCGAACGGCGGGGGACTCAGCAGCATCGGCGTGTCCCACACTGTCATCAACAGCCTCTTCACTGACAACTCCGCCGTGGGCAACGGCGCCAACCCCGCGAAGAGCGGCACGCCAGGGGGCGGCAGCGGCGGCGCGATCTACAACGACGGCAACACCTTCACGCTCAGCCTGTGCGGCGTGAAGATGACGCGCAACACGGCGAACGAGGGCGGCGGCGCCATCTTCTTCGTCAGCAACGACAAGAGCGGTCACTTGATCATCAAGGACTCCGTCCTCAGCCAGAACCCGAGCGCCGGGTTCGAGACGAAGGGGTTCCCCGGGATCTTCGTCATCGCCGCCGAGCCTCCCCAGGTGTCCGGGTCCGTCCTCGAGTGACGTGACGACCGTCACCACGATCCCGAGGTTCGATTTTCGTGTGCGGTGGGCGACGCGCACCGACGTCGGGCGCGTCCGCGCCAACAACGAGGACGTCGTGCGCGTGGAGCCGGAGCTGTCGCTGTTCCTGCTCGCGGACGGCATGGGGGGCCACGAGGCAGGCGAGGTCGCCGCCGCCGTCGCGACGGAGGCGGTCGTGGAGTCGGTGTCGTCCCGCCCGGCGCAGCGCGCGATCGACAGCTACGTCAGGCGCCCGTCGCTCGAGCACCGCGCGCAGGTCTTCGACGCGCTGCGGGCGGCGGCGGCGGCGGCCAACGCGCGGGTGCGCGAGGAGGCGAAGGCGCGCGCGGCCGCGCGGGGGATGGGCTGCACGCTCGACGCCGCGCTGCTCGTCCGTGATCGGCTCTTCGTGGCGCACGTCGGCGACAGCCGGGTGTACCTCGCGCGCGCGAGCGCGACCTTGCAGCTGACGCAGGATCACAGCTTCCTCGAGCAGCGGCTCGCGCAGGGGGCCTTCTTGCGACCCTCCGACACGCGCGGCCAGAACCCCCTGATGAACGCCATCGGGCTCGACGAGCGCCAGCCGGTGGACTGCCTGCACGTGGAGCTCGGGCGCGGCGACCGCGTGCTCATGTGCTCCGACGGCGTGCACGGCGCGATCCCGCGCGAGGCGGAGCTCTCCGATCTCGCCCGCGCGGGCACGCCCCACCAGGCCGCGCGCGCGCTCATCGACACGTCGCTCGTGCGGGGCGGGCGCGACAACGCGTCGGTCGTGGTCATCGACGTCGCGGAGCGGTTCGTGCGGCGCGCCGAGGCTGACGACGGCCTGGGCGCGCGGGATCTCGCGACGGCGCGCGCGTCCGCGCTGCTCGTCGACTTGCCGATGGGCTCGGTGCTCCGGGCGCTCTCCGCCGCCGTGGAGGTCGAGCTCGCCGAGGGCGACAGCGTCCCGCGCGTCGTCGCGAGCGATCAGGTCGCGTGGATCGTCCTCGCGGGCACCGTCGACGCGGGCGACGGGCGCGTGTTCGGGCCGGGCGCGCTGCTGTACGCCGAGTCGCTCGTCGGCGAGGTGCCGCGCACGGCGCTCGCGCGCGCGACGACGCAGGTGCGCGCGCTCCGGCTGCGCGGAGACGACTTTCACGAGGTCTGCCGGGCCGACGTCGTGCTCGCGGCCGCGCTGTTCGAGCGCGTCGCGCGGCACCTCGCGCGCCGAGGCTGACCTCGCCCTGATTTCGGTCGCGCAGGCGCGGCCGAGACGCTGCTACACGCGGGGGCGATGACCTGCTCACACCGTCGCGTCTCGGGCTGGCTCGGCGGGCGCGCGCGCGCCGCGTGGGCAAGCGGGTGGTCGGCGGCCGTGCTCGCCGTCGCGGCGTGCTCCTCGGGTGACGCGCCGCCGGTGGCGCCGGCGGATCCCCCGCTGACGGTGGATGGCGCCCACGACGCGTGCGTGACGATCTCCGCCGCCGGGCTCGCGCTCGGCCCGACGCCCGACGGCCTGGGGTTCGCCTTCGCGTCGAGCAGCGCGCCGTCGCGGCTGCGGCTCCGCGCGAGCGATCTCGGCACGTACCTGCTGCGCGACGCCGCCGGCGCCCACGTGGTCGCGCGCGACGGCGGGCTCGCGCGGGAGGCGGCGCTCGAGTCCGACACCTCGCGCAACGACGACTCGTTCGTGTCACCGGCGGAGTGGCGGCTCGAGGCGTCGCCCGGGGCGGCGATGGGGTTCCGGATGAGGAACCTCGCCACGGGCGCCTACCTGGCCGCCGGGGGGCTCTCACCCGACGGGGCGGACGTCACGCTCGCGCGGACGGACGGCTGCAGCGAGGCCCCGGAGCTGTCGATCGACGCCACGGGCACAATCAACAAAACTCACTTCGCCGACGGCGCGCTGTTCGGCGTCGTGGACGCGCACTCGCACCTCTTCTCCAACTTCGGCTTCGGCGGCGGCGGGGTGTTTCACGGGTCGCCGTTCCACCGCCTGGGCGTCGAGCACGCGCTGCCCGACTGCGCGCCCTTCCACGGCGAGGACGGCCGGAACGACGTCGTCGGCTACTACTTCAGCGGCGCGTCGTTCGACGCGGACGCGGTCGCCTCGTCGCTCATCACGGGCACGACGCCCGAGTTCGATCACCACACGGCCGGCTACCCGAGGTTCACCGACTGGCCGCGCGCGCGGCACAACGCGACCCACCAGACGCAGTACCACCGCTGGATCGAGCGCGCGTACCTCGGCGGGCTGCGGCTCATCGTGCAGATGGCGACGAGCAACCAGGTGCTGTGCGATCTGGTCACCGGCGTCCGCGCCCAGCGACCGCGCTTCTCGTGCGACGAGATGGTGTCGGCGGAGCGCGAGATCGCCGAGACGTACGCGCTCGAGCGCTACCTCGACGCGCAGGCGGGAGGTCCGGGCAAGGGGTGGCTGCGTGTCGTCACGACGCCCGCCCAGGCGCGCGAGATCATCGGCCAGGGCAGGCTCGCCGTCGTGCTCGGGATCGAGACGTCGAACGTGCTCGGCTGCCGGCTCGTGCCGCGCCCCGACGCTCCCGCCTGCGACGTCGACGACGTCCGGCAGCGCCTCGATCACCTCCGCGAGCTCGGCGTGCGCTCGATGTTCCCGGTGCACAAGTTCGACAACGCGTTCTCGGCGGGCGACGGCAACCGCGGCTTCATCGAGCTCGGCGCGATGCTCAACTCGGGCCACTACTCGAACTTCACCGAGGACTGCCCGAAGATCGAGGGGGGCTTCGACAAGGGCGACGTGATCTTCGGGGGGCTGAACCGCCCGCGCGAGGTGTACGACTCGCCGCCGCCGCTCGACTTCACAGACTTCGGCAAGGCGCCAGCCGCCGCGCTCCTGCCTCTCGTCGACGTGATCAAGCAGCCCCCGCTCGTCGGTGACCACTGCCAGAACGCCGGGCTGACCCCGCTCGGCGAGACGCTGATCGTCGAGATGATGAAGCGCGGGATGATCCTCGAGATCGATCACCTGCCGCGCCGCTCGTACGTGCGGGCGCTCGAGCTGCTGAAGCTGCACGACTACCCGGCGTCCGGCAGCCACGGTCGCGGCGCGGAGGGCGCGCTCTACGAGCTCGGGGGTGTCTCGACGACGTCGCTGCCGCGGTGCGGCGGGGACGTCGCGGCCCTCCGCGACCGCGTGCGCGCGAGGTTCGATCAGATCGCGGAGCACGGCGGCTACCGCGCGCAGGGGTTCGGGTTCGATCTCAACGGCTTCGCGGGCGCGCCGGGGCCCAGGTTCGGCGAGGGCGCGTGCGACGAGCCGCAGCGTGATCCCGTCACGTACCCGTTCCGCTCGTACGCGGGCGACGTCACGTTCACCGCGCCCAGGCTCGGCGAGCGGAGCGTGGACTTCAACACCGAGGGGCTCGTGCACATCGGCATGCTGCCGGAGCTCATCGAGGACGCGCGGCACATCGGCCTCACCGACGACGATCTCGAGCCGATCTTTCGCTCTGCCGAGGGATATCTGCGGATGTGGGAGCGCGCGGAGGCGCGCGGCCAGGCGCTCGCGGCACGACTCTGAGGGGCTGCCCGCGCGCTCGCGCTCACCAGCGCCTGCTCCGGCTCCACCAGAGCCCGGTCAGGCCGCGGAGAGGTGGACGACGTGTCCGCTATGGACGACGGCACCGACCGCCATCGACCCCGCCGTGCCGTGGACCGTCTCGCTGCCACCCGGCGCCTGGCGCCGCACGGCGCTCGTCGCGTGGAGCGTCTGGAGCGCCGCGGCCACCAGGGACGCCGCGGAGGCGCTCGGCGCGCCGCGGTCGGCCTCGGCGAGGACGCCGCGCAGCAGCGTCTTCCAGCATCTCGCCCAGATGCTCGGCGTCGCGAGCACGTCGATCGCGAGGACCTTCTCGTCGCGCACCACCGCGGCGCCCAGCTGGTTCGCCGCCGGCGCCAGGCGCGAGATCTGCTCGTCGACCCGCGGTCGCGCGGCCTGATACGCGGCGTCGAACGCCGCCGTTCCCGACGTCGTCTGCGTGCGCTCGAGGTGCCCCTGGATCTCGTCCCAGACCTCGTTCTGCCCGGCGTCGTAGCCGCGCCCCATCGTCGTCGAGCGGGTGACGCGGTGGAGCATGGACGACCGCAGCGAGGTCGTCACTGTCGTCTCCGACGCCACGAATCGATCGGACACGTGTTGCCAGCGGCCACGCTCGACGCAGCTCACGGGCACCGCCACCGGCGGCCCCTCTCGCACGAGCAGGCTCGTGTTGAACACACGGTTCTGCTTGGCGCCCAGGATCTGCTGGCCTGCGAGCAGCAACAGCAGCCGCGCGCCGCTGTGCTCGACCAGCACCTGGTTCACGTCGCCACGGTCGCTCACCTCGCGGACCGTGGTGCGCCCCACGGGCACGGACTCGTCGAGCAGGTCGACGTCGAGGTCGACGCCTGGGCCGAGCAGCGGGACCACGGTCAGGTGGTCGAGGTGGATGGCCTCGCCGAGGCGCAGCGAGGTGAGGAGTGAGGCGATCTCGGGCGGGATGTTCGACACTTGTCCTCCAGGGTGAGCGGGCCGGCACCGGCGCGCCTCGCATTGTACGATCTCGTCCCCGTCCATCCACCGCGTCCCGAGGCCGCTCGGCGTCTGGCGCCGCCTGGCCTCCGGGGCCCCGCGGTGATCGCCGGCCTCGCGCTCGCGCGCTGCGTCCTCACGCTCCTCCGCCTGCGTCGCTCTGTGCGCGCCGTCGACCTCGACGTCCTCGAGTGCTCCAGTTGCAGCGGGCGCAGGAAGCCGAGCGCCGCCTTCACATCGGCGTCGCGGGCGTGGGCGTCGAGGGGGGCGCCTTCATCGACGGCGGCAGCGGCCGAGGGCGTGACGTCGGCGCGGTGAGCTGCGACCCTCGAAACGACGCCGGGACGGGATCGCTGCCCGCGGACTCCGCGCCGACGGCCGCGCTCGGCACCGCCGGGCCTCGCTGCGGCGGGATGTCAGGTGACTCGGCGCTGCCACCGCCGCACCCCGCGCACACGGCGGCCGCGGCGACGAGCCACGCGGGCCTCACGACCAGCGCTCCCGGTCGACCGCGCGCACGGTCTCCTCGACGCTGTGGCGCGGCTGGTACCCGAGCTCCTGCCGCGCGCGCCGGTCGTCGACCATGCAGACGAAGCGGATGTGATCGATCTCGGGCGCGGGGAACGACGTCAGGCGCATCGTGAACATGCGACCGACCGCCGCCTTGAACAGCGTGTGCGGCAGCGGCAGGCTCCTGCGCCCGAGGATCGTGAGCGCCCTCGACAGCGGCAGCGGCGGCGGCCCGGCGACGTTGAAGATACCGCGCACCGACGGCCGCAGCGCGCGCACGAGCGCGTCGGCGAGATCGTCCTCGTGGAGCACCTGCACCATGGGATCGAACCCCATCAGCGTGGGCAGCGTGCCGAGCCGCAGGAAATTCGACGGAGCGTTCTTCACGGCGCCGAGGATGTGCACCGGCCGCAGGATCACCGTCTCGGTCTCCGGGTGCTTCCAGAAGAACGACTGCGTCAGCATGTCGACCTCGATGAGATCGCGGATCTCGCTGAACGAGGCGCCGCCGAGCAGCGGCGCGTCCTCGGAGAGGAACTGCGGGTTGTCGGGGCGCGGCCCGTACACGTTCGCGCTCGACAGCACGACGAGCTTCGGCACGCGGTAGCCGGCGACGTACTCGAGGAGCTTCTGGAACCCGACGACGTTCCACTCGTGGTGCGCCTCGGCGCCCTTGCGCGGATCGTGCATCACGCCGAGGTGCAGGACGGCGCGCACGTTGACGCTGCGGAACACGTCGCGGGTCTTCTTGCGGCGCAGATCGATCTCGAAGTGCTCGACGTCCTTCGGCTTGTCGGGGAACGGGCGCCGATCGATCGCGACCACGCGCGCCTCGCGGTGCAGGGCGCGCACGACGATCTTCCCGAGGCGCCCGCACGCGCCGGTGACGACGACCGCGGGCTCGCCCGAGGGCGGCCGCAGCGAGCGCGGCTCCGCGTCCGACGTCAAAAGAACACCCCCGGACGCTCGCGCAGGCCGCGGTTCAGCATCGACTGGATCGTCTGCTTCACGACGTACACCTTCTCCTCGATGACGTTGTCGTCGTCGTCGGGATCGCCGTCGAACGTCATCGGCTCGCCGAAGTAGATCCTGTACTTCGTCGGCAGCGGCAGCTGCAGGCCGGGAATGAACCACTGCGGCACGACGGGGAACGTCGGCATCCCAACGGCCTTCGCGACGCGCTCGAGGTTGGCGAGGTTCACGTACTGCTCCTCGGCGCCGACGACGGCGACGGGCACGATCGGCGTCTTCGTCTCGAGCGCGAGCCGCATGAACCCGAGGCCGAACTCCGTCATCTGGTAGCGCTCCGAGAACGGCTTCGAGATGCCTCGCGAGCCCTCCGGGAACACCAGGATCGGCTCGCCGAGCTCGAGGAGCCGCCGCGCGTTCTCGGGGACGCCGACGACCTGCCCGACGCGCGTGAACAGCACCGCGACGAACGGCTGCAGCTGCACCCACTTCTCGACCATGCTGCGCACGATGCGAGGTCGCTCGCGGTCGAAGAAGACCGCCGCGCCGATCATCGCCCCGTCGAGCGGGATCTGGCCCGAGTGGTTCGCGATGAGCAGCACGCGGCCGTCCGGGACGCGCTCGACGCCGTCCACGTCGGAGCGAAAATACTTGCGGTGCAGGAACCACACGACGCCGAGCGCCCAGCGCGCCCACTCGAGGTCGAGCCCGAACGGATCGGTGCCAGCGTGGCCTTGCTCGCGCGCGAGCTCGAGGCGCCGCTCGACCTCGTCGCCCGCGGCGCGCTGCCACGCGGAAGAGAGCGCGCCGCCCGCGGCCTCCCAGAGGCGACGCCCGAGCGGGACCGCGTCTCGCACCACCTCTCTCGCAAGCTGGATGGGGAACGCCATCCTGACGAGCGTAGCGTGAGCGCAGACCCGCGCGGGAACTCTTCGGCGCGCCTCGCGGCGAGGCGCGAGGCGGGGTAGACGCGCTCGATGCTGGAGCCTCCTCCGCTCGCGCCGGGCGACACGATCGCGGTGTTCGCGGGCTCGAGCGCGTTCGACCGCGCGCCCGTCTTGCGGGGGATGGGCTGGCTCGCCGAGCGGTTCAGGGTCGTGTTCGAGCCGTCGCTGTTCTCGCGGAGCGGCTACCTGGCGGGCCCGGACGAGCGGCGTGCCGCCGAGCTCGCGCGGTGGATGCGCGAGGAGGGCGTCTCGGCGCTCCTGGCGGCGAGGGGAGGGTGGGGGCTGCTCCGCGTGATCGACGCCCTGCCGTGGGCCGAGCTCGCGCGGCGCCCGAGGTGGATCCTCGGCTTCTCCGACGTGACGACGCTGCACCTCGAGCTCGCGGCGCGCGGCGTGGCGTCGCTGCACGGACCGAACGCCTCCGGGCTCGCCGCCGCCGACGAGTGGACGCGCGCCCGCGTGCTCTCGGTCCTCCTCGAGCCCGCCGCGCCGTACCGGCTCGAGGGGGTCGCGTGGCAGGGGGGGCGCGCGCGAGGACCGCTCGTCGGCGGCAACCTCACGCTCCTGCACGCGCACGCCGCAGCGGGCCGCCTGCGCCTGCCGCCTGGCGCGATCCTCTTGCTCGAGGACGTCACCGAGCGCCCGTACCGGATCGACCGGATGCTGACCGCGCTCGCGCTCTCGGGCGCGCTCGAGGGCGTCGCCGGGTTCGCGCTCGGAGAGTGGACGGACTGCGCGCCGGGCCGCGACGGCGTGACGGTGGAGCGGGTGCTGCGCGACGCGCTCGCGCCGCTCGGCAGGCCCATCGTCGCGGGCCTGCCGATCGGGCACGGGCGCTACAACGCGCCCGTCGTGCTCGGGCGTGAGCACGTCATCGACGGCGCGTCGCTGTCGAGCGCGTGACGCGGCGGCGCGTCGCGAGCCACGCGAGGCCGAGCGCGAGCCACGCAGGGGCGCTCGGTGGGCGTCCCGACGTCGCGCACCCGCCCACCTCGGAGGGATCGTCGAGGTGCACCGACGTGACGCCGGCGGCTCCCGCCGCGCCTGCGCCTGTCCCGCCTGTCGGAGCGGCGCCGCCGCCCGCCGCGGCCGATGATCCGGCGGCAGGCGTGGCGACGCTCGCGCCCGCGGCGCCTGCGCTCCCCCCGCCCGCGCTCGCCGGGCCCGCGCCCGCCGCCCCCGCGCCGGCAGGTGGCGCCCCGGCAGCGCCTGCGCCTGCTGCGCCCGCGGCGCCTGCTGCGCCCGCGGCGCCTGCTGCGCCCGCGGGTCCCACGGGTGCGTGCAGCGGAGCGGCGGACCGACCGGCGTAGATCAGCGTGCCATCGTGGATCTTGTCGACCACCCCGACCTCGATGGCGGGATCGAGCGCGAGGCATCCGTTGCTGCGCCCCTGCTGCTTCGAGCTCGCGTCGTCGACGTACGACGCCTCGTGCACGACGATGAGCCGCGAGCGCGCGTTCGTGTTCGCCATCCCGTTGGGGCTGCCGTCCGGCGAGAGGCCGTCGAGGCGCATCGAGTGGACGTGCGTGCCGTCGTAGATCTCTCCCGTCAGGTAGTAACCGAGCGAGGTGCGGTGCGATCCGTCGACGTTGCCGAAGACGTCCGCGAAGCCGTCGTTGTCAGGGTCCGTCCCGTCGCCGTGCGCCACCTTGTGCGGCTCGACAGCGCCGCTCTGCAGGTCGACGAGGAAGAACCTGTCCTTGCCCGAGTGCGGCGTGAAGTCGACCACCACGAGGCGCTCGTGCCGAGGGATGTGAGCCTTGTTCAGCGCGAAGAACTCGACCGCGTCCTCGAGGAGCGCGCGGGGAACGGCGCCCTCCGGGTCGACGTGGGCGTAGCCGAGCATGAGGTCCGCGCGCGCCGCCGACGACGCGGGAGGCAGCGAGAAGACCGAGAGATCGAGCGGCGTCGCGCGCTCCGCCACCTCCTCGCCGCGGTGGTCGTCCACGGGCGTGGGCGCGTCGGCGCACGCGGTGAGCAGCAGAACCCCGACGAGCGCGCGGCGCATCCGACCACGCTACCACGGGCGGTCAGGGCAGCACGAGCGGCGTGGCGGCGGCGTAGAAGCCCGACTTGCCGTTGCCGAGCTTCATCGCGTACCCGCCTCCCCAGCAGCTGACGCCGGCGGGCGTCAGCGCGCAGGTGTGGGTGTCTCCCGCTGACATCGCGGAGACGCCGCTGAGAGCGACCTTCCGGGGGATGGGGCCGCCCGTGCGGTCGCCCGCCCCCAGCTCGCCGCGGAGGTTGTGCCCCCAGCAGTGCACGTCGGTGGGCGACCAGGAGCAAGTGTGCTGCTCGCCGCAGACGACGCCGATCTGGCCGCTGACAGCGACCTTCTGGGGGACACCCTTCGGGCTCGACACAGTGCCCGTCTGCCCCGCGCCCGCGTACCCGAAGCAGTGCACGTCGCCCATGTCGTCGAGCGCGCAGGTGTGCTTCCAGCCGGCGCACGCGGAGACGACGGGGCGCGGCAGCGTGACGGCGTGGGGCGTCGTCGTCGTGTCTGCGGCCGACTCGTCGCCCGTCTGTCCGCTCTTGTTGGGTCCCCAGCATGACAGCGCGCCGCCAGCGATCACGCAGTGATGGCTGGGGTTGTATCCCTGCAGCTCGTACGTCACGTGGGCGGAGATCCCCGCGAAGGGGAGCGAGAGGTACGCACCCCCGGGCGCCACGCCGCCGTTGCCGTACACCCCGTACGAGAAGACAGTGTCAGGGGTGTCCCTCGAGAAGAACGCGAGCCCCCCGGGGACCACGCCCGCCTGGTAGACAGAGGCGGCCATGACCGACGACAGCTTGCCGGCGTCAGGGGCGCCCAGCAACTCGCCTGTCGTCTCGGGAGCGCCATAGCGAAACCGGACCGCGCCGCCGCCCTGCAACAGCACATGGGCGGTCTCGTCCTCCACCCCGAGCGAGACGCGCGACGGCGCGCCGACGAACCCGGTGACGTCGACCGGCGTCGCCGTCCACTCGCTGGAGCCCGGCGCCTTCCCGAAGGCGCGCGGCGCGCCCCAGAACCGCACCTTGCTCGCCATGTCCACGATGGCGGTCGAGAACGCGCCGGCCGTGACCGACTGCACGGGGCCAATCCCCGGCACGGCGAACGGCGTCACTTCGTCCTCGGGGCAGCCGGTGCCGAGCTGGCACGCGATGTCGTCGCCCCAGCAGAACCGCTCCCCGGAGGCCGTCCGGGCGCAGGTGCTCGCGAGCCCGTAGAGGTACGTCGAGCCCGTCGAGACCGAGACCACGGGGTCTCCCACCGGCAGCCCGGGGACGGCGGCGTAGGACTGCGCGTGGGGAGCCTCGTCGGTCGACCGTGCGCGCACGACCTCTCCCGTGGCGTTGACGCTGACGACGTCCTCTTGCGCGGCGATCCTCGTCGACGTCGGCACGGGCACCGGCTGTGGCGCGGAGAGCGCGCCCGCGGAGACGGAGGTCGAGAGGACGGCGCCGCTCGCCGTGCGCGCGACCACCCAGCCGGCGCTGGTGATGGCGACCTCGACGGCGTCGGCGAGGCCGGGGACGTCGGCCGGACCGGCGAGCCCCTCCCCCCAGCAGGTGACGCGCGTGCCCGCGGAGGGCCCGGGGCGGATGGCGCAGACGAGGGACGCGTCGGTCGAGGCCGACAGCGCGAGCGCGTCCGTGACGCCCGGGACATCGGTGAGGCCGCGGGGGCCCGACTGGGGCCCGCTGCCCAGCGTCCCCTTCTCGTCGTGGCCGAAGCAGGAGACCAGCCCCCCGCGCCGGACGCACGTCGTCTGCGCGGAGATGGTGAGCTCGTCGACGCCCGACGAGAGCGGGGCGACGGGCGTCGCGGTGACGCGGCTCGACAGGTCGCCCGCGTCGGCGGAGCACTGCGCGCCGTCGTTGAGGCCCCAGCAGTGCACGCCCCCGGCCGACGTCAGCCCGCAGAGGTGAGAGCGCCCCGCGGCCAGCTGGACCATGTCGGGCGCGTTCAGCACTTTCGCTGGGGCGAGCACGGTCTCCCCCGTCTCGGCGGTGCCGAGCACCCCCGAGTTGTACCCCCAGCAATAGGCGGCGCCGCCGCTCAGCCCGCAGCCGGCGGCGCGCGACATCGCGAGGTCGCGCGGCGTGGCGTCCACCGCGACCGCGCCGGCGCTGCCCGCCGCGCCCGCGTCCCCTCCTGAACCTGACGAACCCGACATGCCGGCGATCCCTCCCGAGCCCGACACGCCGGCGGCTCCTCCCGAACCCGACATGCCGGCGGCTCCGCCCGCGCCGGCGACACCTCCCGATGCTGCCTTGCCGGAGGCTGGCCATTGATCGATGATCTCAAAATCGCCGGGAATTCAAGGCACAATTCTCTCCGAATTTGTGAATCCATCGAAGCGGTCTCCGTCTAAACCTGCATGGACGCCGACTCCCGTTCCGCGCGACGT
>JADLFU010000127.1 GCA_020849655.1 Polyangiaceae bacterium
GCGCGGGAGGCGCGGGAGGCTCGAGCGCGGGAGGCGCGGGAGGCTCGAGCGCGGGAGGCGCGGCGGGCGCGGGCGGTGACAGCTGCGCGGCGCTCGACGCGAGCCAGTCCATCACGCTCTACCAGTCGTCGGACGACTCGAACTCGATGGCGTCGCCGGTCCTCGTCCGCAAGATGCTGATGGCCGGCAACACCTGGGTCGGCGCCTGGGTGCGGCCCTACGAGTTCCTCAACTACTATCGCATCGACTACCAGCCGGCCGAGCCGGGGCATGTCCGCGTCGTCCCCCAGCTGCGCGCGGGCGGCGCCGAGGGCGAGTACGAGCTGCAGATTGCCCTGCGCGCGCCGGCGTCGCCGAAGGCGCGGCGCAAGATGAACCTCTCCTTCGTGCTCGACACGTCCGGCTCGATGCAGGGCGCTCGCCTCGACCGCCTCCACGCCGTGATGAGGACGATCCTCGGGCAGCTGCAGGCCGGCGACCTCGTGTCGGTGGCGACGTGGAACACCTCGCAGCAGGTCCTCTTCGACGCGCACGTCGCCGTCGGACCGAACGATCCCGCGCTGCTCTCCGCGATGGACGCGCTCCAGGCGAGCGGCGGCACCGATCTCTCGAACGGTCTGAAGAAGGGCTACGCGATGGCCCAGGCCGTCTACGATCCCAGCTACCTGAACCGCGTCGTGCTCATCAGCGACGGCGAGGCGAACGTCGGCCAGACCGACGCGAACATCATCGGCACGGCGAGCCACGCCGCCGACGACGAGGGCATCTACCTCGTGGGCGTCAACGTGGGCGACGGCGCCGGCGACAACCTGATGAACATCGTCACGGACAAGGGGCGCGGCGCCTCGGTGTTCATCGACACCGTGGACGAGGCCGCGCGGATGTTCGGGCCGAGGTTCGACGAGACGATGGAGGTGGCGGCGCGCGGCGTGCGCCTCGAGCTCACCCTGCCGTGGTATCTGCAGCTGAAGTCCTTCTCGGGCGAGCAGTCCTCGACGAACCCCAAGGAGGTCGACCCCCAGCACCTCTCCGCGGACGACGCGATGGTGTTCAACCAGGTGTTCGCCGCGTGCTCGCCGTCGGTCGTGTCGCAGGACGACGTCATCTCGGCGAAGGCGACGTGGCAGACGCCGCTGACCCACGAAGCGCGCGAGGACGGCGTGTCGTTCAAGCTCTCGGAGCTCCTCGAGGCGCCCTCCCCGCAGCTCGCGAAGGGCTCCGCGATCTACGCGTACGCGATGGCGCTCCGGGCGGGCACGTTGATGGCGCCGGCCGCGCGGGCGCAGCTCGTCGCCGACACGCTCGCGAAGGTGAGCGCCGCCAACCCGACCGGCGCCGACCCGGAGCTGAACGAGATTGCGATGCTGCTGAAGAAATTCGGTGGAAATTTATCGCGCCAGGCCCGCGCCACCGCGGATATCGTCGGTGGCGTGAGAGCCACACGACTCATCTCCGCCCTGTTGCTGGCCTCGATGGCGGGGCTGGCCGCGTGCGGGAGCGAGGACGGCGGCGAGCTCCGCCTCGGCGACGGGTCGTCTTCGCTGACGCTCGCCGAGCGAATGTCCCGCTACGCGAAGATGCGCGACGCCGCGACCGCTCGCGGGATCGTCGGGCGTGGCTACCTCCTCGCCGGCATCGCGATGGCCGAGACGAACCTGCAGCACTGCTGGTCCGAGGCGACCTGGGCGTGTCAGGGCCCGAGCTCTTCGGACTGCGGGGGCGGGCCGGTGATCGCGGGCTCGGCGGACGGCCCGTGCTCGGCGCAGCAGGGCGGGCTCGGGATGTTCCAGTTCGACGCCGGCACGTACACCGACACCCTCAACAAGTACGGGGCCGACGTGCTGACGGTGGCGGGCAACACCAGCCACGCCATCGACTACACCATCAACATGGTGAAGATCTCCGCGTACACGACCAACGCGGAGACCGACGCGAAGGCGAAGGCCTGGATCAACGCCTTCGACCTCTCGAACCCCACGCTGCGCGACCAGTGGATCAAGACGGTGACCCACTACTACAACGGGTGCGCGCCGAGCTACTCCTGCTGGTCACAGCGGTACGCGCACTACAACGACTCGCTCTCGGCGGTGGTCGGGGAGACAGGCCTCGATTTCTGGGGCGGCGCGCCGAAGTGGAAGGCGAGCTACGTCGCGCAGAGCTTCCCGCTCGCGAGCCAGCCGTTCGAGCTCTTCCCCGGAGAGGAGCGCGCGGGATCGATCGATCTGAAGAACGACGGCCAGGAGACCTGGCGCCCCGGCGAGGTGTTCCTCGGCACGACGCAGCCGCGCGACGGCGCGAGCGCTATCGCGGGCCCCGGCTGGCCGGCGAACAACCGCGCGGCGACCGTGGAGAAGCAGACCGCCCCGGGCCAGACAGGGCGGTTCGCTTTCACTGTCAAGGCGCCCGCGACGCCCGGGGACCACGCGCAGTTCTTCGGTGTGCTGCGCGAGGGCGTCGCCTGGTTCAGTGACAGCGGCCAGGGCGGCCCGCCCGACGATCAGCTGCAAGTCAAGGTGACGACCAAGCCCTCCATGTGCGCCGCGGGGCTCGGCCCGACGTTCACTTGTCAGGGCGACGACCGCGTGAAGTGTGATCCGGCGACCGGCGCGGTGACGAAGGAGCCGTGCGCCAATGGTTGTTCGCCGAAGGCCGGCGGCGCCGAGTGCGCGCCCGCCGGCGCGGGAGGCGCGGCGGGCGCCGGCGGCAAGGGCGGCGCGGGAGGCAAGAGCGGCGCGGCGGGGAGCGCCGGCAAGCCGGGCGCGGGGGGTGCGGGCGCGGGCGGTGAGCCGAGCGCAGGCGGCGCGCAGGCCGCGGCAGGCAAGGCAGGAGGAGGTGCGGGTGGCGCGAAGGCGCCGGGGGCAGGCGCGGGCGGCGCGAGGGTCGACCCCGAGGTGCTCGCCGCGCCCGACGACGGCGACGGCGGCTGCGGGTGCGCCGTGCCGCGATCGGTCGGCACCTCTGCCTGGGCCTGGGCAGCGGTCGCGGCGCTCGCGGGCATCGCTCGCCGGAGGCGAGGCGACCGATGAGCCGGCGGGGGGCCACCGCTGGGATCACGTGCGCGCTCGCGCTCCTCGGCGCGACGGGCGTCGCGAGGGCCGAGCACCTGACGCGGGACTACTTCCTCGACGCGCCGCCCGCGGGCCTGTGGGCGCACACGGACGCCTTCACGCTCGGCGGCCAGGCGTCGCTCGAGCACCGTCACGAGGTGGACGGCGATCTGACGATGCTGACGACGCGCGTGAGCGGCCTCGCGAGCCTGGGCTACGGCGACGTCGGGGCGCACGCCGATCTCCGCGTGGCGCTGCTGTCGTTCGGCGGGAGCGTCGGCTACCGGCGCACGTTCCGCTACTACCCGGTGGCCGACGGCACGACGCTCACCCGCGACATGCGCAGGCGCGCCGACGCCGAGAAGGCCTACGTCGGGCAGGGATTCCCGTGGGCCGAGGCGCGCACGCGCCTCGTCATCCCGCTCGAGAGCCTGTGGCTGGTCACGAACTACGCCCTCCGCAAGGAGGACCAGCCGGACGTCGCGTTCGACTGGTTCCACGCGAACGTCCACGACGGCGGCACGCTGCAGAAGGCCGACGCGACGCTCTTCTTCCGCCACCCGAAGTTCGGCGCCGTCGGCCCGGTGGTGCGCTGGATGAGCCTGCCGAAGGGCGGCGGCGCCCGGCAGACCGAGGTCGCGTACGGGCTCACGTTCGGCACGCGCCCCGGGTGGAAGCGCGGCGCGGATCTGCTGCTCTTCCAGGTGCTGACCGTGCCGAAGGACGAGGAATTCGGCTTCCACGTCCTGCGCGCGCCCGTGTACGCGATGCTCGTGTACCGGGCGACGTTCGATCTCTGGAGACCGGAGGGGCGGTAGGGCGGGCGGCGAGAGGGGGCGTGGGAGCGCGCGGGAGCGCGGGAGCCGCGGGTGATTTTTCTTGACGAACGCGGGGATGGGCGTAGTCTCGCGCGCCCATTCCAGCGTAGCTCAGTCGGTAGAGCAGGCGGCTGTTAACCGCCGGGTCCCTGGTTCGAGTCCA
>JADLFU010000128.1 GCA_020849655.1 Polyangiaceae bacterium
CCGTCGCGCGCGCGGAGAGCCGCGGCGAGACCGCCTGCACGACGCGTCGGGCGGCAGCGCGGTACGAGGCCCCTCCCGAGGGCTCCTCGAAGACCACGCGCGGCGGCGCCTCGTCCTCGTCGCGCAGCACCACGCGCGCCGGCGCCTGCGAGAGCCCCGACCACGCGATGCCCGCCGACACGCCGAGCAGGAAGAGCGCGCCCACGACGAGCGCGCCCAGCTCCTCGCCCAGCTCGAAGCGCACGGTGAGCCAGGCGCCGAGCCCCGTGCCCAGCCCGAGGAAGACCGCGGCGAGCGAGAGCCGCCGCGCGCGCCGCGTCGAGGCCTCGTAGGCGCAGCGCGCGCAGCCGGGCGCGTCGTCGATCGTGAAGCGGTGGCACTCGCCGCAGAGATCGTCGCCGCAGCCGACGCAGCGCACGACGGCGTCGCGCTCGGGGTGGCCTCGACACGGTCGAGACGGGTGGGCTCCTGCGCGTCCGCTCATGGTCTTGCGCTCACGACGCCTCGCGATGGTCGCTCGAGAGGATCGCCGACCGCGCGAGAACGCGCGAGCGGGCGCGAGATTCCAGCCCGCTCGGTCCAGGCTATCCTCGGGCGATGCGCGCCCCGCTCCGCTCCACGTCGCGCTCCCTCGCGCGCGTCCTCGCACCGGCGCTCGGGTGCGTCGCGGCCGTCTCCGCCTCGGCCTGCGTGGGCGAGCTGCGAGGGAGCGATCCGCCGGACGCTGCGCGCGCGGACCTCGACGCGCCCGGCCTCGACGCGCCCGGCCTCGACGCGCCCGGCCTCGATGCGTCCCGCGCCGACGCGCCCCTCCCCGACGCGCCCGGCCTCGACGCGCCGTTCCCGACGTCCGACGACGCCGGCACGGACGCGTTGTTCGCGGGCACCGACGTCGGGCCGCCCCCTCCCTTCGACGCCGGCCCCTGCGGCACGGGCGGCCTCGCCGCGCGCCTCTCCGTGACCCCTGCGGCGGGCGTCTCCGCGCGCGGACCGCTCTTCGGCGCGCCCATGCCCGGAGGCGGCGCGAGCGCCGCGTACGAGGGCGGCGGCGGCATCACCATCCAGCGCCTCGCCGGCGACGGCGCCCCCTTCGGCGGCCCGGTCACCGTCGACGGCAACGGCCTCTACGGCTTCGACGCGAGCGCGGACGGCTACGGCGTCATCGTCGCGCGCGGCTCGGACGCGCTCTACCTCGTGGGCACCTCGCACGACGGCGCCCCTCGCTTCTCGCAGCGCCTCCTCGGCGAGGTCCCCCACGACGTGACCAACAACGAGTGGTTCGGCGCGCTCATCCGCTACGGGCGCCTCCACTACGTCGAGCGCGACGCCGAGTGGGCCGCGTACTACACGGTCAATCGCCTCTGGCCGGACGGCATCGCGCACTACGGCGATCAGCTCCGCACCTTCGGCCCCGACGGCGCGCCGCGCGACACCCGCTGGGACTGGGGCTGCAGCCACAGCATGGAGGTGCGCCTCGAGGACAACGGCTCGACGCTCGGGCCGGTCTGCGCCTCGGACTGCTACCCGTCCAAGGGCGTGCACTTCGATCACCGCGGCGCGCGCCTCTACACCGACGAGGCCGGCTCGAACTGCGCCGGTGGCTACGGGACCTCGCTCGGCGGCGTGGTGCCCATGGCCGACGGCTTCTGGGTCACGTTCACCGCGACCGACATGCGCGCCTCGCACGACGTCGCGCTCGTCCACGTGGGCAACGATCGCAGCGCCGGCGCGCCGATCTGGCTGACCACCGACGCCGTGCGCGACACCGACGTGCACGCCGCGCGCTACGGGGCGGGCTTCGTCGTCGCGTGGTCGGCGGACGGCACCGATCGCATCGCCCGCTTCGACGCGGCGGGGGCGATGGTCGAGGGCCCGCTCGATCTGCCCGGCGCCGACCTCGGATCGGCGAGCGACTTCTTCGTCCTCGAGGGCGGCGACGTCGGCTGGATCGCCGCGCCCGGTGGGACCCTCGCGCTCGCGCGGCTGCGCGTCTGCGAGTGACGCGACAGGCCGGTCGGGCGTCCGCTCATCCCCGCGCGCGGAACATCGCGCGCGTCGAGCGGCCCAGCGTCTCGATGGCCGTGCGGCGCGGGAGGAGCTTCTCCATCGCCAGGGTCGCGAGGCGGTTCCAGCGGCCCGCGATCATCGAGGGCCCGCGGCCGAGCGACGCGAGGGCCTCGCGCGCGACCGCGTCGGCGTCCATCACCGGCGGCGCGAGCCGCGTCGGACGCGCGCCCGCGCGCTCCCATCCCGGCGTGCGGGTCGCGCCCGCGCACACGCCGAGCACGTCGAGCCCGTGGCCGCGCAGCTCGTCCCAGAGCGACTCCGCGAGCACGAGGTCGAAGGCCTTGGTCGCCGCGTAGGTCGCGAAGAGCGCGGAGCCCTGCCGGCCCGCCATCGAGGACATGAGCACGATCGCGCCCCGCCCTCGCGCGACCATCGCGGGCGCGAGGCGGTGCGCGAGCCAGAGCGGCGCGCGGCAGTTCACGTCGAGCGCGCGGAGCTTCTCGGCGAGGTCGCTCTCGAGGAAGGGCCCCGAGGGGACGACCGCCGCGTTGCACACGAGGACGCCGAGCGCGAGCGCGCGCACGGCCTCCTCGATCCGCGCCAGCGCCTCGAGGTCCGCGAGGTCGGCCACGAGCGGCCGCACCTCGACGCCGTGCTCGGCCGCGAGCGCGCGCGCGAAGGACGCGCCGATGCCCTCGGAGCCACCGGCCACGAGCGCCCAGGGGCCGTAGCGCGCGCGCAGACCTCGCGGCGCGCTCACGCCGCGCCCCCTCGCCCTCGCCACGCGGGCGGCCGCTCGAGAGAGGGCAGGAGCGCGATCAGCTGCTGCGCCGTCGCGATGGGCACGCCGCGCGGGTCGTAGAGCACGGCGCGCTCGTCCGCGAGGCCCACCTCCACGTGATCGCAGGTCGCGTCGTGGAAGAGCCAGCCGGCCTCTGCCGAATCGGGCCCCTCCGAGTCGGATCGGACCGCGAGCTCCGGCGCCAGCGGCAGCGGCACGAGGAAGTGCACCGTCATCTCGAGCGACGCGACCGAGCACCAGTCCGGCGCGCGTCCCACGGCCGCGGGCGGCCACGCGTCGAGCACCGCGACGACGAGCGCGGCGTCGATGGGCCCCGGCTCGCGGAGCCGGCACCAGCCGCCGATGCGCGCGAGCGCGCCGCCCGAGAAGGGCCTCGGCCCGAGGCACTGCCGCAGCTCGAAGCGCGACGCGAACTCGGGGAAGTAGAGCTCCTCGGGGCCGTCGGGCACCTCGGCCGGCGGCGGCGCGGGAGGTCGCGAGAGCCCGCGATGCTCGGGCACGTTCGTCTCCCGGGGGCGGGCGAGGGTCGCGAGGCAGGTCGCGGCGGGCACGCTCGCGCCCTCGTTCCAGAGGCTCGCGCGCAGCGTCGAGACGTTGCGGCTCGCGCGGACGATGTCCGTCGAGACCCGACAGGGCCCGGGGGCGAGCGGCGCGACGAACGACGTCGTCATCCGCACCAGGCGCTGCCCCGCGCGCGCCTCGCCCTCGAGCGCCCGCGACAGGATCGCCGCCGCGAGCCCGCCGTACACGCCGCGCCCCTGCATCCACGAGCCGTCGATCTCCACGGCGTATCCGCCGCTTCCGAGCGGCACGAGCTGCGTCGCGCGAGCGAAGGTCGACACGGAACGGAGGTTCCGGTCCGCCCCCGTCCCCGTCAAGCCGGACCGCGGGATCTCCGGCGGTTGCTGCCTCGAGAGCGGCCCGTTACAAGCCCTCCATGCGTCGCGTCGCCACACTCCTCGTCCTCGCCGCGGGCTGCGGCGCGCCGGCCGCCTCCACCACCGTCACGGGCGACGCGTTCGCCTTCAACGAGGGCGTCGATGCGCGCGTGTCGGGCGCGCACGTCTTCGTGCTCGAGGATCCGAGCCTCGAGGCCACGACCGACGCGACCGGTCATTTCTCGATCGCCAACGTCCCCGTGGGCAGCGACGTGACGCTCGTGCTCGAGCACGACGACTTCATCCCCATCCAGACGGGGACGCACCAGGTCCCCGCGACCGGGATCGACCGCATCACGTTCCAGGCCGTGCGCCCGGTGATCCGCGACGCGCTCGCCGGCCTGCTCTCGCTGGAGCTCGACCCCACGCGCTGCCAGATGGTCACGACCGTGACGCGCGTCGGCCGCTCGCTCTACGACCCAGGCGCGCACGGCGAGGCGGGCGTGACGGTCACCGTCGATCCTCCGCTCCCCGCCGAGTCAGGGCCCATCTACTTCAACTCGGAGGTGCTGCCCGATCGCATGCAGACCGAGACGAGCGACGATGGCGGGGTGCTCTTCGTGAACGTGCCCGTCGGGGAGTACACGCTCACCGCACATCAGGAGGGCGGCACCTACGAGCCGCTGCGCATGACGTGCACGGCCGGCCGTCTGGTGAACGCCTCGCCCCCGTGGGGACTCCAGCGGCTCTGAGTTCTCGCGCCTTCGGCGCGGTCGGGGGGAGCCGGCAGCTCCCCCCCATTCCCCCCTGCTCGTACGCTCGTCGAGCTCGCTCCCGATCGCCCCTCGTCACGCAGGCGCGCGGCCGAGGACGGCGTCCGCCGCCAGGAGCGCGAGGCCGTAGCCGATCATCCTCGCGGCGATGGGCGCGTGGATCCCGAGCGCGAGGGAGCCACCCGCGAAGAGCGAGCCGATGGTGGCGACC
>JADLFU010000129.1 GCA_020849655.1 Polyangiaceae bacterium
CGCAGATCGGCGACGACGTTCGCCTGGCTCGCGCCGCGGCTGGCACCGTGTTGTTGACGCCGACCGACGGCTTCGCGTGCAAGAGTGACCTGATGGGCGCTTTCGTGGGGCCGGACCTCCCCGGTGGGCGGGCCCGTCGACGAGCGGTCAGCGTGGGGGTCGCGTCGTACCACGCGTGCGTGGCGACGCGCTCGGGCAAGGTTCGCTGCTGGGGCTCGAACCTCGGAGGCAGGATCGGCCGGCGGGAGCTGGCGCAGCGACGCGCCCGTGAGCGCGCGGCTGCCACAATGAGCGAAGGTGTGAGCGCGCCCCGCGTCGCAGGGAGACGAGGTCACGCGCCGAGCGTGACCACGGTCGGCGCGTGGTAGGAGAGGCCGTGGAAGCGGCTGGTCACGTCGTCGAACGGCAGCGTGTCATCGAGCGACTCGAGCTCGATTCCTCCGGCGGCGAACACGTGGTCGAGGTGCATCCGCAGCCGGAGGAACCCCGCCGTCGCCCAGCCGTCGCGCCGCGTGGGGTCGATCTGCCCGAGCGCCGCCTGCGCGCCCCGCAGGCGCTCCTGCTCGGTGAGGTAGCGGTACACCGGCGACGCCGGCGACGAGTTGAACATGGATTTCGGGGGCCCTTCGTCGCGAGCGCCGGATTCCTTGCGTCCTTCGGCCGCCTTGGGTGAAACCGTGCTCGACGTGGCACGGCCACGCCTGCGCGCGGTTTCAGCCCAATCCGGCTCGAATTCCGCTTCGGACTCCGACACCCGCTCCTTGGGCTCCCGAAATCCATGTTGAAGTCGCCGACCACGACGAACGGGTCGCAGCCCGCGAGCGGCCGCGTTCGCGCGCAGCGACCGCGTCTCGACCTCCTGCAGCGCGATCACGTCGGCGAGCGGCGAGAGCGACGCGAGGGCGCCCGCGATCCCGCGCTTCGAGCCCTCGGTGCTGGCCAGCCGCCCGTGCCCGAAGTAGCGGACGTTGTAGCTGACGACGCGCACCCGCGGGCCCTTTACCCGGTCACGCCGGCAGCCACGTCGCCGGCGGTCGCGCGCGCGCGGGGGCGGGAGGAAGCAGCTCCTCGAGGCGGCGCGCGAGCTCGGCGCGGAGCGCGGGGCGGTGTCGCCAGAGGTTCACCCGCTCGCCCGGATCGTCGTCGAGGTCGTAGAGCTCGCCGTACGGTCGGCCGA
The DNA here is from genome assembly GCA_020849655.1 of Polyangiaceae bacterium. GTDB lineage: Bacteria > Myxococcota_A > Polyangia > Polyangiales > Polyangiaceae > JADLFU01. The sequence goes on from JADLFU010000129.1 coordinate 1,178, forward strand.
CGTGCATGTTGAGCTTGTGATGTCGGGTCGTGAGCGTCAGCACGTGCTCGCGGAAGACCACGCGGTGATCGTTCTCGGTCACCACGCCGTCGCGCGCGACCTCTCCGCGCGCGACGGGGAGGAGGTCCGAGCCCTCGACGCGCGGCCCGCGCGGGGCGCCGAGCGCGCGCTCGAAGGTCGGCGCGAGATCGATCGTGCCCACCGGCTCCGCCGAGCGCGCGCCCGCGGGGACCCCGTCGCCCGCGACGATGAGCGGCACGCGCAGCAGCCCCTCGTAGTGAAACGGTCCCTTGAACAGCAGGTGGTGGTCGCCCATCAGCTCGCCGTGGTCGACCGTGAACACGATCAGCGTGTCGTCGGCGAGACCGCGCGCCGCGAGCGCCTCGAGCAGCCGGCCGACGCCGTGATCGATCTGCGCGATCATCCCGTAGTAGGCGGCCATCATCGTCGCGAGCGCGCGGTCGCTCGTCGCGGTCGACGCCGTGTTGAGGCCCACGTCGACGGGGAGGTATCCGCGGGCGAAGCGGCGCTGCAGCGGGGGCTTGTCGTCGAGCTCCTCGAGCCGCCGCTCCGGCAGGATCATGTCGTCGGGGCGATACCGATGACACCACGGCGCGGGCGGCGCGAACGGGTGGTGAGGGTCCGCGTAGGAGACCCACAGGAGCCACGACGAGTCGCCGAGCCGCTCGACCTCCTCGATCGCGCGATCGGTGATCCACGTCGTCGGGTGCAACTCCTCTGGGAGCGCCGAGTGCCACGTCTGCGGCGCGATCATGCCGCCGGAGAGGCTGCGCCTCGGGCCCGCCTGCAAGAACCTCGACCACGCGCGGCGGCGGCTGCCCTCCGCGAGGAACCGCCCGTAGTGCAGGCCGAGCGGCGCGGGGCCGTACCCGGCGGGGTAGTGCCCCATCTGGAGCAGCTGCACGCGCTCGAACCCCATGTACGGCCCCGTCCAGTCGTCGGGCATGCGGAGCGCGTTGCCGAGGGCCTCCATGTGCGGCGACGCGCCCGGGCGCAGCACCCCGACGGACGCGAGGTGCGCCTTGCCGACGAACGACGTCGCGACGCCGCGCGCCGAGAGCCTCGTCGAGAGGGCGTCCTCGAGCTGCTGGGGCTCGGGATCGACGCCGTTCGTCCAGACGCCGTGCGTGCGCGGGTGCTGGCCCGTCAGGATCGTCCAGCGCGACGGCTGGCAGTACGGGTGCTGGCAGTGCGCCCGCGTGAACACCGCGCCGCGCGCCGCGAGGGCGTCGAGGTGGGGCGTCGCGCCGAGCGGGGAGCCGTACGCGCCGAGCGTGTCCGCGCGCTGCTGATCGGAGGTGATGAAGAGGACGCGCTTCGCCACGTCGGCGAGGCTACACGACGCCGCGACGCCGCCGCCGTGACCGCGATCAGCGCGTCGCCGGCCTGCCGGGGTCGTGCTGTGACGCGCCCTCCGGTACGCCGCCGAACACGAGCTCACGCGCGAGCGCGCCGCGCGCCCACAGCGTCCGATCGACCATCGTCTGGAACACGCGGAGCAGCGCGGCCTCGACGTGCGCGCCCTCCAGCACCCCGAGCGCGCGCGCGATGGCCTCGATCGTCGACAGGCCCGAGGGGTGCACGGGCGCGCGCAGGCGGTACGCGGTCGGGGGGCCGTCCGGCAGACGCGCGCGCGCCATGCCGGCGAGCGACGGCACGCGGTGCTGCACCTTGAACGCCTGGCGCCAGGTCCCGTCGGGGACGATGAGCGTGATCGGGCCCGTCGCCGCGCGCGCCAGCTCCGCGAGCGGGGCCGCCCCGTCGGCGGGGAAGAGCAAGAGGGGTGTGGAGCCGGCGGGCCACGAGACCGGCGGCTCGCCCTGGGCCCGGTCGCCGCGGACGACCAGCTCGCAGTTCGTGAGCGAGCGCGCGGCGAGGCGCCCGGTGTTGGTGGGCTTCTGTGCCTCCGAGCGGTGCATCAAGAGGAAGACGCGCGTATGCGTCTCGAGCCTCGGCAGCTCCGCGCACAGGCACAGCGAGCGGTGCAACAGGCAGCCCGGACAGCGGTGGGCGAGGTTGGCCCGACGGGTCACGGCGGCGCTGTCCGGTCTCCGTCGGGCGTGGGGTCGAAGTTCATCGCGATCGACCCGGCGCCGCGCGCGCGACCGGGGAGGCGGCGATCCGCGCCGTCGCGACGTGCCTCGGCGCGTTCGGCCTGTCGAACGGCGCGCCCGAGGACTCGAGCGCGGCGACCGCCGCGAGCGCGCCGAGCAGCGCGTCCCGCCCGTCCGCCGCCGTCAGGCGCGGCGCCGCGCGGCCGAGCACGACGTCACGAAAATGCCCGAGCAGGCGGGAGAGATCATCGCCCGACTCGCCGTGCTCGATCGCGCGGCCATCGAGCTCGACCCGGGCGCGATGCCCAGCGCGCCCCCAGCGCGCGCCCACGGCTCCGCCTGGGCTGGCGCGACGAGTGAGGATTGTTTCATCGCGGGCGCTCAGGAAATCGACCGAGACGTCGGCCGCGCCGCCCGCGTAGGCGAGCGAGAGCGAGGCGGCCTCGGGGCTCGCGTCACCTCGCCACGACGCGCGCGTCACCTCGCACGCGCCGCCGCCCACCGCGTCGCCGACGACCGAGAGCGCGTGGACGAGCAGCTCGAACAGCGCCGCGCGGCTCCACGACGGCACGGCGTCGCCGCTCGTCGGCGACACGCGCCGCGCGTACTCGACGTGCCGGAGCTCGCGGCGCGCGAGCACCGCCTCGATCCCCGCCGAGAACACCAGGTTGTGCACCGGCAGGAGCGCCACCCCGGGGCGCCCCTCGGCCGCCGCGACGAGCCGCGCCGCCTCGTCGGGTGTGCGGGTCAGCGGCTTCTCGAGCAGCGACGGCAGGCCGAGCTCGATCGCCCGGTGCGCGAGCTCGGCGTGGGCGTCCGTCGACGTCGCGATCACGAGCGCCTCGGGCCGCACGGCGTCGACCGCCTCGTCGAGGTGACGAAACGCGCCGCACCCGCCGAAGTCTCCGAGGTCGGCGTCCGGCGCGTGCGGCGACGCGACCGCGTCGAGCGTGAGGCCCTCCACACCGCGCAGCGCCCGCGCGAGCCGCCGCGCCTGGCGACCCGTGCCGACCAGCGCGATCCGCACGGGGCGGCTGCGCGCGAGGGCGAGCACCGGCAGGTGTCGAGCGTCCGGCGGCGGCCCAGCGGCGAGCGGCTCCTCCTCGCGCGCGCGGTCGCGCAACCGCTCGGGCATCCCCTCGAACGAGAGAGGCGCGCCCCAGCGCATCGGCGCCGTCCACGCGTGGAACGCGGCGAGCTCCGCGTCGTCGAGCGGCGGCCCCGCGACGGGGGAGAGCTCGTCGAGCCCGTACCTCGCCACGTACGGTCGCCACAGCCCCGTGCACTGGCGCGCGTAGAGGCACGCGTCGCAGCCGGGGCCGCGCTGCTTCTGCGGCGCGTCCTCGGACGCGGCCTCGTGCGCGAGCTTCAGCGCGTCCGACCAGGCCGCGAATTCTCCGAGAAAACACGGTGGAATTCCCTGCCGAGACCCCACGACGACCGCCTGGCCGAGCGCGACGGCGCGGCGCAGCGCGCGGCGCAGGTGCGGCGCGACGTCCGAGATGCGCGGCAGCACCGACAGATCCTCGAGCGCCTTGTACTGGGGCGTGACCAGCGCGAACGAGATCATCACGCGCCCGCCGAAGGCCCCGCGCGCGAACTCGACGAAGCGCTCGAGGTACGGCGCGTTCCGCGAGGTGACGACGTGGTTCACGACCGTCTCCACGCCCGCGTCGGCGAGCAGCTCGACCGCGCGCACCGTGCGCCCGTGATCGCCGTCCTTCTGCGTGAGCGCGCGCGACAGGCGCTCGTCGTGGGCGTGCAGCGAGACGAACGCGTGCGTGAGCCCGGCGTCGGTGAGCGCCCGGACGCGCCGCGGATCGTCGAGCAGCACGCCGTTCGTCACGAGCTCGATCTTCGGTACGCCGAGCCTGCGCGCGGCCTCGACGAACGCGGGCAGATCCTTCGACAGCGTCGGCTCGCCGCCGCTGAACGACACCCGCTCGACGCCGCGGCGAGCCGCCCTCGACAGCGCGCGCAGGAGCTCGCCCGGATCGGTCCACACGTTGCCGGAGGTCTCGTTGGCGCTGCAGAACGTGCAGTCCTGGTTGCAGTTGACCGTGGGGCGCAGCACGATCATCGCCGCGTGTCGCGCCGCGCGCCGATGCTCCGGGGTGAACTCGGGCGCGCGGCCGCGCGGGCCCACGCGCGGCACCGCCTGGAGCGGGGTGAGCCCACGCGCCGTGTCCGTCGCGCAGGCGACGCCCGGGCACCGCTCGCGCGCCGCGCACCCCTCGCAGGCAGGGCTGAAGATCGCGCCCGCGCCTCGCACCGTTCGCCCCGGGGGCTCGAGCGCGTAGGACTCCACGAGCCCGTCGCGGGCGCCGACGCACACGGGCACGCCGTCCCGCGCGCGCAGCTCGACGGCGACGCCGAGCGCCCGCGCCCGCGCGGCCGCGGCGAGGAGCGCGTCGGTCGCCTCGTCCCACGCGGGCGGCGCGAGCGCCGGCCCGAGCCCCAGAGGAGGCAGGTGAAACCTCACGGACGCGAGCGACGGCACCGCCGCGTGCGCGAGCTCGACCAGCGCCGCGCAGCCCTGCAGCCGCGGAGACAGGAGCGGCACCTCGAGCTCCACGCGCAGGCCCGCCGCCGCGAGGGCGCGCATCCCGACGAGGGCGTGCGGGAGCGCAAGGGCGCGCCCCGCGAGCCTGTCGTGCACGCGCGCGCGCTCCGAGAAGAGCGGCACGATCGCGCCCGTGATCCCGAGCCCCGCCAGCCGGGCCGCCGCGTCGCCGCGCAGGGTCGCGAGCGCGTGCGTGACGAGGGCGATCTCATCGAACCCGGCCGCGCGCGCCCGGCCCGCGAGCTCCGCGAGGCGTCGAGGATCCGACGAGCCGCGGAGCACCACGCGTCCGCCCCCGCCGACGAGCGCGCGCTCGGGGGAGGGCGACGCCGGGCCACGGCACGCGCACGGAGCGCCGCGCAGCTCGCACCCGCCCCCGAGGTGCAGCTCCACCGTGCGTGTGGCGCGTCGAGGTGCGTCGCCGTTGCTCCTGGCCACGCGCGGACGGTAGCTCATCCCGGCGCGAGCGGCGCGACCGGGCGCAGCTCCGCGTCGCCGTGCAGCGCGAGGTACCCTCGTCGCAGCCCGTAGCACTTGCCGACGAGCGCGCACCGCTCGCACGCCGCCGTGCGCACGAACTCGCCGCCGTCGTAGCCCTCGGGGATGTCGGTCAGGCTCGCGTACCCAGCGAGGCTCGTCGGCAAGAGGCACAGCGGGAGCCCGCACATCGACTCGAACCCGCCGAGCGTCACCCCGAGCCGCGCCGCCTCCTCGATCGCCCGCGCGACGCTGGGGAGCGCGTCCGAGTAGCGAGGGACCAGATCGCGCGATCTCGGCACGACGTCGCTCGACGGCGCCACGAACGACAGCGTGACCGCCGCGCGCGGCCACCGCGCCGCGACGAAGCGCACGTAGGGCACGAGATCGTCGAGGTTGCGCTGGTGCATCACGAAGTTGAGCGTCAGCTGCACCGACGCGTGGGCGTGCAGGTGGTCGAGGCCGATGACTGTCTTGTCGAACGTGCCCGGCGCCTCGGTGATGGCGTCGGAGATCTCGGCGGTGCTCCCGTGCAGCGAGACGAACGCGTCGGCGACGCCGGCCTCGACGACCGCGCGGGTGAGCGCCGGATCGGCGAGGCGCACGGCGTTCGTCTGGATGCCGACGGGGTGCCGGCTGACGCGCGCGGCGAGCGCGACGTACTCCGCGAGGCGCGCGTTCAGCGTCGGCTCGCCGCCCGTCAACACGACGCGCGCGCCGGCCGCGCCCGCCTCCTCGATCGCGCGGCGCACGGCCGCGTCGCCCGCCGGCGGCAGGTGCGTGGAGACGAAGCAGAAGCGGCACGCCTGGTTGCAGTGGAAGTTGATCCGGATGAGCCGCTCGTCGACGACGCCGGTGTCGGGGCGCTCGAAGCGGCTCGGCTGCACGAGCTCGCGGGCGATCTGCGCCTCCACGCTCGTGATGAGCGAGAGCCTCCGTCGGACGCGGTCCTCGGTGATCGGGCGCGGCGACGGCGCCGGCCAGCGCGCGAGGTAGGCAGTCGCGAAGCCGGAGCACCTGTCACGCAGCTGGCACGCCTCGCACGCGGGCACCCGCCTGTGATCGTCGCGCGGGCGCGCGCCCGGCGTCATCGCGTACAGGTGCGCGACGCGGCTCGGGTGCGCGAACACGCACGGCGGCGGGCCGCTGTCCGGGGCGAGCTTCACGGCGACGCCCTCCTTGCGGGCGGCCTCGTCGAGCGCGGCCAGCGCCGCCGCGGCGACCTCGTACGACACGAGCTCCGACGGGTCGGCGGAGGACACGGGGACGCGCGCGAACAGCGTCGAGACGCGCGCGCCCGAGGGCCGCGTGAGCGCCGCCACCCGCCCGGGGAGCGCCGCGAGGCCGCGGAGGCTCGAGCGCACGACGAGCGCCTCGGCGTCGACGATCACGCCCGCGTCGAGCAGCGCGGCGAGGCCCGACTCCGTGCGGAGGGCGCCGCCCGGATCGCGCGTCATCGCGTCGTCGGGCGCGCTCCAGCCCGCGAGGTTGACCCGCGCGCGCGAGAGCCCCGCGGACGCGAGCTGGGCGGCGCGCGCGGCGTCGAGGGTCGTGGCGTTCGTCTCGAGCCCGACCTCGACCCCGCGTGAGCGCGCGTGCGCGACCAGCGCCTCGAGGTCGCGGCGCAGCGTCGGCTCGCCGCCCGTGAGGACGATCTCCTGCGCGCCCTCGCTCGCCGCCCTGTCGATGCGCGACAGCACCGCGGCGGGCTGCACGAAGGCGGGCTCCTCCCGCGCGCGCCGGTCGGTGCAGGTCGTGCAGTTCTGGTTGCACGTGAGGTTGGTGAAGACCCGCGAGGAGCGCATCCCGCCCATCTCGTATCGCAGCTCGCGCGGCCCGTCGCACGAGAACCGCGCGACGTGAGCCGCGGAGGTATGCTCCCCCGCTGGAGGTTCACATGACGAACGTCGAGATCGTGGGCGACAAGCTGGTGATGACGATCGAGGGGATCGACGTCGTGCTCTCGTTCAAGAAGTCCCTCGAGGTGCCGCTCGACCGCGTGAAGCGCGCGACGGTCGGCGTCACCGCCGAGGCGCAGGCGCGGCTCGACGAGAGCATCCGCCTGCCGGGCGCGTACATGCCCGGCATCGCGATCGCTGGGCGGTTCTATCGGCACGGCGACTGGGTGTTCTGGAACATCCACGACGGCCGGCGCGCGATCACGATCGACGTCCAGCACGAGGGCTACGTGAGCCTCGTCGTCGAGGTCGAGGATCCGATCAAGACCGTCGGCCAGATCGACGCCGCGCTCGCCGCCCGCGCCCGCTGAGAGACTGACGGGGATCCGTACAGTGTCCAGGATCCGATCGCTCGAAGGGTGTTCGAGTTCTGGACAGAATCGATGAATTGTGGCTGAATTTCGCGTGGCACGGCGCCTGCTCAGCGCAAGGCATGCGCACCTCCACCGTCCTCACCGTCGTCGCGGGCCTCTTCCTCGTCGGGTGCGGCGCCGCCACCGATGGTCCCGCGCCCACGCCCGAGGCGAAGGCGCCGGCGACCAAGGAGGCGGTGCAGGGCGTCGTGAAGTTCGAGACGGTGGCGCGCGAGAAGGTGCGCGGCACGTTCGACTTCCGGGGGATGCAGCTGAAGTTCGAGACGGCGCTCGTGGGCGACGCGCGCGAGGCGACGTTCGAGCTGCGCGGGATGGTGCTCACGTTCACCGCCGACTCGAAGCTCGGCGCGTTCGACGTCGACGGCTTCACGCGGGCCGACGGCCTCGACACCAGCATGACCCAGCAGGACCGCCTCGTGATCCGGGCCTTCGACAAGGCGCTCGGCGAGGCGCTCCAGGGGCAGCGCGAGCTGCCCGCGGCCGACCTGCTCGTGCGCACCTCGACCATCTGGGGCGACTACTCCGACAGCCTGCCGCTGCGACGCACGTTCCACGGGCGCCTCGACCAGGGCAACGTGGGGTCGGGCAACGATCTGTGCGCGTCGGTGAACAAGCCCGGCAACGGCGGCATCGCCTCGCCGAAGTACTCGCGCGCGACGCACGACTGCGGCTCGAGCGCCGGCGACTGCCCCTGGTGGGGCTGTGACGGAGGCGAGGACAACGCGTCGGTCGACTACGTGTTCATGAGCATGCACCCGGCCGGTCCCTGCGAGGACACGACCTGGTTCGGCAGCTCGGCTGGGTCGCAGTCCTGCTACGAGCCGGATCACCCGGCCGACAAGGAGTACGCCTACGGCGACTGCTTCGGGCGCTGCGGCGGCGGCTGCGGCAGCGGGACGGTCTTCTCCGCAGCCTGCCGCGACCACGATCTGTGCGTGCGCTTCGGCCACATGATGGCGTCCGGGTGGTGCGACGACGATCTCGTCAACGCCGCGTGGGACGCCGCGTGGATGAGCAACTGCGGCGGGGTCAACTTCAACGCGCAGTTCAACTGGGCGTCCAAGGGCAACAATCCGCAGTGCCCGACGTCGTGGCAGAACAGCGGGGACGGCTGCGACGTCAACTGCCAGTTCATCGACATGGACTGCTTCCGCTGAGCGGGGTGGTACCGTCCCTGACGGATGAGCACCCGCCGCACCATCGCCCTGGCGAGCACAGCGCTCCTGCTGCTCGCCGGGGCTGTCTTTTGGCTCCGAGCCGAGCCTCCGCGCCGCCGCGAGCCCTCCGCCTCCGCGCCCGCGGAGACCAGCGAGCCCGCCGCGACCGCGCCGCCGAAGGCGGCCCCCGAGGTCACGGCCGCGCCCGCGCCGAGCGGCTCGTCGGGGCTCCCGGCGTCGCATTTCGAGGAGAAGCGCAGGCTGTACGCGGAGGCGCAGGCCGCGCAGCTCGAGCTCGAGGAGGCGAAGTACGCCGGCGTGGACTTCAGCGCGAAGCGCCCCGGGCCGCCCGCGCCCGCCCCGCCGATGCAAGGCAAGAACGAGGAGGAGCTGACGCCCGCCGAGAAGGCCGCGCAGGTCGAGCGGATGGTGGGCCTCGTGAGGGACAGGCTCGAGCGCACCGAGAAGCGCGCCGCCGAGCTCGAGCGATCGGGCGACAAGGACGAGGCGTCGAAGCTCCGCGCCATCGCGGCCCGCCTCCGCGATCGCCAGGGTCAGCTCGAGGCCCGCGGCCGGCTGCTGCGCGGCGAGGACGCGCGCCCGCCGTCGCCCGACGCGTCGACGCGGAGCCCGTAGGTGCGCCTCCGGGCGCCTGTCGTGGTCCTGGCGATCGGGGCCGCCGCGTGCTCGGAGGGCGCACCGCCACGAGCGCTCGGGGAGCGCGCGGCGGCCGTGACCAAGGGGGCGCCCTCGAGCGCGGACGGCGCGGTCGTGGCGATCGTCGCGCCGCCGCTCTCGTGCGGGCCGCGCGCGACGACCGCCGCGTGCACGGGGGTGCTCGTCGCGCCGCGCGCCGTCTTGACCGCGGGCCACTGCGCCGACGCGCAGGAGGCCAACGTGGTCGAGCTCGGCCCCCGCGTCGGCGACGCGTCCAACGAGCGACGCAGGGTCGTCGCGGCGACGCGCCACCCGAAGTACTCGCGCGACGCGAGCGACTTCGACCTCGCGATCTTGTGGCTCGACGCGCCCGCCTCCGCGCCGCCGCTGCCGCTGCCGGCCGCGAGCGATCCTGTGCCGGTCGTGGGCGCGCAGTTGAGGATTGTTGGCTTTGGTCAGACGCGCGATCCTGCGGAGCCCGACGGCGCGCGGCGCTCGGGGACGGTGGCGCTGTCGGCGCTGTCTCCTCGCACGCTGCAGGTCGGCGCCGGGCCGTCGATGTCGTGTCAGGGCGACAGCGGCGGGCCCGTGCAGGCGACGATCGACGGGGTCGAGCGGCTCGTGGGCGTGATCTCGGCGGGCGACAGGGACTGTCGCGTCGAGGGGACGGCCGCGCGCGTGGACGCGGCGATCGTCGACGAGTTCCTCCGGCCCACGCTCGACGCGCCGCCGGGCGCCGAGGCGGGGACGCTCCTCTCGTGCGAGGCCGGGTGCGCGCGCGACGCCGACTGTCGCCCCGGGCTCGTGTGCCGTCAGGCGCGCGACGGCGTCGACCGCTGCGCGATCTCGGGGCTCGAGCCCGGCGAGCTCGGCGGCGCGTGCGCGGGCGACGCGGAGTGCGGCGCGGGCCACGCGTGCGTGACGACCTTCGACGGCTGTCGCTGCTACGCGCCGTGCGCCGGTCCCGACGATCCCGTGGTGGTGGGCGGCCCCGATCCGAAGCGCCCCGCCGCCGCGCCGGAGGTGACGGAGCTGGAGGGCGGCTGCGCCTTGCGGGCGCCCAACGGCCGCGGGTGGAGCGCGCTCTCGTTCGCGCTCGCGCTCATGGGTGCACGACGGCGCCGCCGGTGATCTCTCCCCGCCACTTGGCCCACATCGCGGCCTTGATCTCGTCGAGCGGGAAGGTGCGCGAGACGTGCGGCGAGAGCTTGCCCTCGTCCGCCCACGCGAGCACCTGGGCGAGGCGCGGCGGCCGCAGCGACGGATCGTGGGCCGTCGAGATCGCCGTCGGGCAGCCGAGCACGTCGAGGCCCTTCATCATGATGAGGTTCGTGGGCAGCGTGTTGGCCTGCGGCGCGCCTCGCTGCCCTCGCCCGCGCGCGACGAGCGGCGTCGCGGCCCAGCCCACGATGAGGTACCTCGCGCCGAACGCCGTGCAGCGCAGGCTCTCGGCCGAGATCTCCCCGCCGACACCGTCGTAGACCACGTCGACCCCGCGCCCGTCGGTGAGCGCCTTCACGCGGTCGCGGAGGCTGGCGACGCCGCCGTCCTCCTCGCGCGTGCACAGGACGTGGTCGGCGCCGTGCGCGCGGACGTGGGCGAGCTTCTCGGGGCTGCGGCCGGTCGCGAGGACGCGCGCGCCGAGCAGCTTCGCGATCTCGACCGCGGCGAGCCCGGTCGCGCCCGACGCGCCGTGGATGAGCACCGTCTCGCCCGGTCGCACGCGGCCGCGCGCCACCAGGCAGTGGTAGGCGGTCTCGTAGTTGCCGAGCAGGTTGCACGCGGCGTCGAGCGACATGCCGCGGGGCACGCGCAAGAGCGCCTCGCTCGGGACGACCGCGTAGCTCGCCCAGCCGCCCGCGCGCTGGTAGGCGCCGAGGGATCTCGGCCCGGCGAGCAGCGGGTCGACCAGCACCTCGTCGCCGATCTCGAAGCGCGCCGTCGCCGCCGGCCCCTTGTGCGCGACGACGCCGGCGTACTCGAGGCCCGGCGTGTACGGCGGGCTCGCCATGTGCTGGTACTGGCCGCTGCTCATCAGCAGGTCGACCCAGCCGACCGACGCGCTCTTCACGGCGACGACGACGTCGTCAGGCGCGCCGAGCGCGGGGGGTGGCATCGGCTCGATCGAGACCTGATGCTCGATCGCGTCGTCCGGCGACTCGCCGAAGGCGGCGACGATCACGCGGCGACCGGGGGGGAGAGCGGGGGCGGTCACGAGGCGTCACGCTAGCGCACCGCACGGCGCTGCGCGTCGCCTCGCTCTCCAGCTCTCGGCAGATCCTCGTCGAGCACCCCGAGCGTGAACATGGACGCGTGCGCCCTCGCGCCGACCACCACGTGGTCGAGCAGCACGAGGCCGGTGGCGCGCGCGGCGGCGGCCATCCGCCTCGTCGACTCGACGTCGTCCGCGGAGGGAGATGGATCTCCGCTCGGGTGGTTGTGCACGAGGAAGAACGCCGCGGCGCCGAGGCGCAGCACCGTGCAGAGGACGTCCCGCACGGCGAACCTGCACTCGTTCGTCGTGCCCACCGCCACGCGGCGCGCGCCCATCACGGCGTGGTGCGCGTCGACGGCGACGAGCCAGAGCTCCTCACGGGTCGACGCGCCCCACGCGGCCCGCGCCCACGCGGCGACCTCCAGCGGCCCGGAGAGCACCTGTCGCGGGCAGAGCGCGGCCGCGCCGCTCGCGCGCCGTCCGAGCTCGAGCGCCGCCTCGAGACGCGCGCGCGCCGTCGCGCCCAGCCGCTCCCGCTCGGCTCCTTCCGCCAGCGCGCCGCGGGCGAGGCCGAGCAGCCCGCCGCTCGCGTCGAGCACCCGCTGGGCGCGCGTCGCCGCCCGCGGACAGCGGCTGGCTCCGTGCATGATCATCGAGAGAAGATCGGCGTCCCCCGCGGCCTCGAGGCCGGAGAGAGGAGAGAGGGCGCGATGCGGTGCGGAGGTCACGCGCGGACAGGAGCATCGCGCGTGCCAGGCCCGACACACCCGCGCCGCGCGGAGATCCCAGGCTCCGCGGGGTGGACGTGGACGCGCGTCCGGTGGACGCTTGCGCCCAATTCTCTGTCTCCTCTGCGCGAGGCACGCTAGACCAGCCGTCCGCCGACATGACCCAGCCGCCGAAGAAAGAGGTCTTCGACCACCTGCTCAGCGGGCCGAGCGTGTTCGTGCACCTCGACCCCCGCCGCGGCGGCGTCGTCGTGCCGCCGTGGTTCAAGAACAAGCCGACGCTCGTGCTGCAGCTCGGGATGAACATGGCCGTGCCGATCCCCGATCTGAAGAGCGATCTCGTCGGCATCGGCTGCACGCTCTCCTTCAACCGCGAGCCCTACTTCTGCCGGCTCCCGTGGTCGGCGATCTTCGCGCTCATCGGCGAGGACCAGCGCGGCATGGTGTGGCCCGAGGACGTCCCCGCCGAGGTGCACGCGCAGTACGGCGTCAAGCCCACGCCGCCGGCCCCGGTCACGGAGGACGCACCCGAGGAGGTGTTCGTCCCGGACAGGCCCCTCGTCAGGGAGCAGAAGAGGCCGCGCAAGAAGAAGCCGCGCGCGCCGCGCGCGCCGCGCGCACCGCTCCCCGACAACGTCCGACAGCTGCACGTCGAGCCCGCGGCCGAGGCCCCGCCGCCCTCCGAGCCTGCGCCGGCCGCGCCGACGAAGCCCGCGCCCGGCTCCAAGCGCCCGCGGCGCGAGCTGCCGTCGTACCTGCGCGTCGTGAAGTGAGCGGGCGCGCGCGATGAGGGGGGCCCGGTCGCTCGCGCCGTTCGCCGTCTTCGCCGCCGTCGCGCTCGCGCTCGAGCTGTCGCTGCCGCGCGTCGTCGCGGACTCCTCCGTCCGCCAGCTGCTGATGCTCGGCGGCGTCAACGTGCTCATCGCGCTGTCGCTGAACGTCATCAACGGCATGGCGGGGCAGTTCAGCATCGGCCAGGCGGGGTTCGTCGGGGTCGGCGCGTACGCGTCGGCGGTCGTCGTCGCGAACCTGCAGGCGAGGTTCCCCGGCGACCTCTCGCTCGCGCGCTCCCTGTGGCTCGTCCCGCTCGGGGTGCTGAGCGGCGCGTCCGCGTCGGCGCTGTTCGGCGTGCTCGTCGGGCTGCCGAGCCTGCGCCTGCGCGGCGACTACCTCGCGATCGTGACGCTCGGGTTCGCCGAGATCTTCCGGCTGCTCATCTCCACCGCCGCCGCGACCGACACGGGCGGCCTGACGAGCCTGCTCGCGAAGCTCGGCGGACAGAACGGCTACGCGGGGCCGAACGAGCTCGGCGTGCCGCAGATCGCGGGGCCGTTCTGGGTGTTCTTCGCGGTGATGAGCGTGACCTTGCTCGCGCTTCGCCTGAAGTTCTCGGGCTGGGGTCGCGCGCTGCGGGCGCTCCGCGAGGACGAGATCGCGGCCGCGGCCGTCGGGGTCGATCCGACGCGCTACAAGGTCACGAGCTTCGTGATCTCGGCGTTCGGCGCGGGCCTCGCGGGCGGCCTCCTGTCGATCATGCGCGACGGCTCGCCGATCACGCAGCCCGACAATTTCAGCTTCCAGACGTCGTTCGACGCGATCACGATGGTCATCCTCGGCGGCTCGGGCTCGGTGTCGGGCTCGATCCTCGGCGCGATCTTCGTGACGTTCACGATCAAGCTGATCGAGCTGCTGCAGTCGACCGACGCGGTGCAGGCCATCAAGGCCTCGCACGAGTGGCTCGACCTGAACGCGCTCCGGATGGTCGTCTACGCGGGCGTGCTCATCGCCGTGATGATCCTGCGGCCCGAGGGGCTCCTCGGGGAGCGCGAGCTGTTTCAGCGCGGGGCGCGCGGCAGGTGAGCGCGCTCGAGCTGTCGCACGTGAGCAAGACGTTCGGCGGCCTGTCCGCCGTGAAGGACGTCTCGTTCCGCGTGCCCGCGGGCTCGATCTTCGGCGTCATCGGCCCGAACGGCGCCGGCAAGACGACGGTGTTCAACCTGGTGACCGGCGTGTACCGCGCCGATCCCGGCGGCAGCCTGCGCATGGGCGACGTCGACCTCGGCGCGAAGAAGCCGGCGGAGATCGCGGCGGCGGGCGTCGCGCGGACGTTCCAGAACATCCGCCTGTTCGCGAAGCTGAGCGTGCTCGAGAACGTGCTCGTCGCCTGCGAGACGAAGCGAGCGACCGGCCTCCTGTCGGCCGCGCTCCGCACCGCGGGCTTCCTCGACGACGAGGCGGCGCTCCGCGAGCGGGCGCTCGAGCTGCTCCGCGTGTTCGACCTCCACGCCCTCGCCGACCACGCGCCGACGTCGCTGTCGTACGGCAACCAGCGCCGCCTCGAGATCGCCCGCGCGATGATGCTGCGACCGCGCGTGCTCCTGCTCGACGAGCCGGCCGCGGGGATGAACTACGGCGAGGCCGAGGGGCTCGAGGCGCAGATCAGGTGGCTGCGCGACGAGTTCGAGCTGACGGTCGTCCTCGTCGAGCACAACATGCAGGTCGTGATGGGCGTCTGCGAGCGCATCCACGTGCTCGACCACGGCGAGAGCATCGCGGAGGGCACGCCCGACGAGGTGCGCCGCGACCCCAGCGTCATCGCGGCGTACCTCGGCGACGAGGCCGCGGAGGACGAGTGACGATCCGCGTCGCGCACCCGCGCCGCCCCCCGCCGCGCTCGGAGCCCGGCGCGCCGCTGCTCAGGCTCGACGACCTCAGGGTCAGATATGGGGGGATCGAGGCGCTGAGGGGCGTCTCGCTCGAGGTGCGGCGCGGCGAGATCGTCGCGCTCGTCGGCGCGAACGGCGCCGGCAAGACGACGCTGCTCCGCACGGTGCTCCGGCTGCCGGGGACGCAGGTGTCAGGCTCGTTGAGCTTCGACGGGATCGATCTCCTCTCGATGGAGACGGAGGACGTCACCGCGCTCGGCGTGGCGCTCGTGCCCGAGGGGCGCGGCGTGTTCCCGAACCTCTCTGTGCGAGAGAACCTGGATCTCGGCGCGTGGGGCCACCGCGATCGCCGCGCGATGGAGGAGTCCACCTCCGACGTCGTCGCCTTGGTCCCCCGGATCGGCGAGCGGATGAAGCAGGAGGCCGGCACGCTGTCGGGCGGCGAGCAGCAGATGCTGGCGATCGGCCGGGCGCTCATGGCGCGCCCCGCCATGTTGCTGCTCGACGAGCCGTCGCTCGGGATCGCGCCGAAGCTGGTGACGGCGATCTTCGAGGCCATCCGCGCGATCGCGGCGAGCGGCGTCACGGTGCTCGTCGTCGAGCAGAACACGAAGGTCGCGCTCTCCTCGAGCGGCCGCGCCTACGTGGTGCGCACCGGCGAGATCGCGCAGGAGGGGAGGAGCGCCGAGCTGCTCGCCGATCCGCAGATCCAGGCGGTCTACCTCGGCGCGTTAGTTTTGTTTTATTCGGCTGGGCCAGGTCCGCTGATCCGTCGGCCGCCGCTCGTGCTCACCGAAGGCGAAACAGCGCCATCCCCTCCGCGGGGACGGTGACGACCAGCGCGTCGCCCTCGCGCGCCGCCGTCGCCGCCCCGAACAAGAGCCGCGGCTCGCCCTCGCCGCCGACGGCCGAGAGGCGGGTGGTCTGGGGGGCCGCCTCGTCCATCGAGACGACGGCGAGGTACGCCTCGCCGCCGCCTGCGCGCTCGAACGCGAGCACCGCGGGCGAGTCGCCGTGGAGGAAGGTCATCGTCCCCGCGCCGAAGGCCTCGCGCCCGCGCCGCGCCGCCAGCAGCCGCTGGTAGAACGCGTAGTCGCTCGCCGGGTCGCCGGCCTCGGCCTCCAGGCTCGTCTCCTCTGCCCCCTCTCCGAACGGGATCCACGGCGTGCCCGTCGTGAAGCCGTGCCCCGGGCCCCGCGTCCACGGCATCGGCGTGCGCTGGTAGTCACGCGAGTCGACCACCTTCACCTTGCCCGGGCGCAGCCCGAGCTCCTCGCCGTAGTAGATGAAGGGCGTGCCAGCGGCCGTCATCTGGACGAACGCCGCGCGGCGCCAGCGGGAGGGCACCTTCTGCGCGGCGACGTACGCGCGGGAGACGTCGTGCGAGCCGATGACCAGCGCCTCCTGCGCGCCGGGCGGCGCGCCCCTCCGGGAGGCCTCGAGCTTGTCGGACACCGCGCGGGCCTCCGTGCCAGCGAAGGGGAACCCCCAGAAGTAGCCAAACCCGAAGTTGAAGGCCATGTGAAACATGTCGTGCCCGTCGCCGAAGTAGGGCACGGCCGTCTCGTAGTTGGTGCTCTCGGCGACCATCGCGCGGTCGGGGTACTCGTCGAGCAGCGCGCGGAGCTGGCGGATGTACGCCTGCGTCTCCGGGATCATGTCACACCCATCCGCCGACTCCACCAGGAGGCCGATGACGTCACAGCGAAACCCGTCCACGCCGCGGTCCAGCCAGAACCTCGCGGCGTCGAGGGTCGCCTTCACGACCTGTGGGTTGCGATAGTTGAGGTCGGGCTGGCCCGGGTAGAAGCGATGAAAGTAATACTGGTTGCGCGCCTTCGACAGCGTCCAGGCCTCGGCGCCGAACTGCGCCTGGAACGTCCCGCAGCCGACGTCCGCGCGCGACGGCGTGTCGCTCCACACGTACCAGTCGGCCTTCGGGTTGTCCCGGCTCGCGCGCGACTCCTGGAACCACGGGTGCTGATCGGAGGTGTGGTTGAGGACGAGATCCAGCATCACCCGCATGCCGCGCGCGTGCGCCGCGGCGAGCAGCGCGTCGAGGTCGGCGAGCGTGCCGTAGTCGGGGTTCACCCCGGTGTAGTCGGCGACGTCGTAGCCGGAGTCGGCGAACGGGGTCGGGTTGATGGGCATCAGCCACAGGGCGTCCACCCCGAGCGCCTGCAGCTCGGGGAGGCGCGAGGTCAGCCCCGGCAGGTCGCCGACGCCGTCGCCGTTCGAGTCCTGCAGGGAGCGGACGTACGCCTCGTAGACGACGGCGTGGCGGTACCACTCGGGGCCCGTGAGCAGGCGGCGCGCGAGGGCGGCGCGATCGGGCTCGGCGAGGCCGGTGGGCGGCGGGGAGGCGTCGTCGGAGGTGGAGCACGCGGCGACGATGGACAGGCAGAGGGCGAGCGCGGCCCGCGCGAGGTGCATCGCGCGAGCGTACCAGAGAGAGGTGCCGCGCCCGGCGTCTGCACGAACCTGACATGGTCGTGGTGTCGGCGCGCGCGGCCCGCGGCGGTCAGGCCTCCGCGCGGGGGCGTGTCGCGCGGTGCTCCCGGTACATCCGCAGCACGAGCTCCCAGGTCGGGCGCCGGTCGAGCACGGCGACGAGCTCGGTGAGCGCGGGAGGAAACTCCCGTGGCCAGGTCAGCATGTGCTCGCGCGGGCGGCACAGCGGCGCGAGGAGCGCGGCGACGGTGACGTCCACGCGCGTCGGGCGAGGTCCCAGCAGGTACGGTCGCCCGCCGAGGGCGCGGTCGGTCTCGTCGAACCCCGCAATCAAGCGCTCACGCGCCGCGCGCACGGTGTCGGAGCGGATACGGTACGTGCGCCGGATGCCCCACCGGAGCCACGGGAAGGCCGCGCGGTACAGGCGCCGCTGCGTGGCGACGGGCGCGCCGTCGTGGAGGTCGGGCGCCCACAGCGGGACCATGTCGTCGGGCGACGCGAGCAGCGCGTCGTACAGCACGCGCACGATCCCGCCGCCGAACGCGCGATCGGCGAGCGCCTCGAGCTCGGCCGCCCGCGCCCGCTGCTGCTCCGGGGCGGCGAGCGCCACGCCCCCGAGCCGCCGCTCGAGGAAGTCGAGGATGGCGCTCGAGCCCTGCACCACGTCGCCTCCGTGCTCGAGCACCGGCACGCTCGATCGCGGCGCACGCCACCGGACGTAGGGGACGTGCAGCCCGAGCGGCAGCGGGCGCTCGCGGTACGGGACGCCGTTCGCGTCGAGCGCCCAGCGGGCCTTCTCCGAGAAGTGGGAGACCGAGAAGGTCAAGAGGCGGGTGTGCATGTCGATCCGCGAGGCACTCTACCCGAGCGCACGCCTGGTAGCGTGATGTGAGGTGTGTTTAACTTCGCCCAGCGGGCGCGGGGTAGCGATCGAACACCGGCAGCTCGTGCGCGCGTACAGCGCGCGAACAGTGGGCGCTCCCCGGACCACGTAGCGGACCGCCCCGCAGTGGCACCCTCCCGCGAAGCTGGAGTGACCGCCGGCTGTCCCGGCTGTCGGGGCGGGCTCTCCGTCCTGCTCAGCGCCACGAGCGCAACACGCGGTGGCTGTCGGGGCGCCGCGCCGGCGCGGGTCGGCGGCGCGGGCCTCGCCATGCTACCGACGCGCCCATGGACCACCCGCTGCTGTCGCGGCCTGCGCTGGCGATGCTCACGCTGGCGGGCCTCGTCGCGCTCCCCTACGCGCTCCCGCGGCGCCTCGTCCCCGAGCGCCTGCGGCTCCTCTCTCCGCTGCCGACGTCGAGCGCCGCCCCCTCGCCGCAGGCGCCCGCGCCGCAGGTGGGCGAGGTCGCGCTCCAGGAGACGCGCGAGGACGACGGCACGTCCGTCGAGCCGAGCGCGCCCGGCGGCGGCGCGCTGCCTTTTCAGCGCGCGGCGGAGCCCGCTGCGCCCGCGCTCGTGGACGGCCCGCCGCCCCGCTCGATCGAGGATCCGACGGGCCACGCGCTCGATCCCTACTACGCCGCGCTCGCGCGCGTGGAGGCCAAGGAGCCGGGCGCCGTCGCGCGGATGACCTACTACGGCGACTCGGTGATCGCCTCCGACTGGATCACGGCGACGCTCCGGCGCAAGCTGCAGGCGCGCTTCGGTGACGCCGGGCACGGGTTCATCCTCGTCGCCGACGCGTGGCCCGGCTACCACCACGACAACATCCGGCGCTCGGCGTCGAAGGGCTGGAAGGTGAGCCGCGTGGTCGGCCCCTACGCGCCCGACGGCCTGTACGGCCTCGGCGGCGTGTCGTTCGTCGCCGACGGCCCCGGCATGTTCGCCGAGGTGAGGACGATGGACAAGGGGCCGATCGGCCAGCACGTCTCGCGCATCACTGTCACGTACGCCGTGCAGCCGGGCGGCGGGAAGCTCGCGCTCAAGCTCGACGACCAGCCCGCGGAGGAGCTCTCGACGGCCGCCCCCGAGACGCGCGTCGTGCGCAAGCGGCTGACGATGCCCGACGGACCCCACAAGCTCGAGGTGCGCTCGAACGGCGGCGGACCGGTGCGGGTCTTTCACTTGTTGCTCGACCGCGACGAGCCGGGCGCGGTGGTGGACGCGGTCGGGATCATCGGCTGTCGCCTCCGGTTCCTCGACAAGATCGACGACGCCCACTGGGCGGAGGAGCTGAAGCTCCGCGACCCCGCGCTCATCGCTTTCACGTACGGCGCCAACGAGAGCGGCGACGGGTTCGCCTTCCCGATGGATCAGTACGAGGCCACGGCGCGCGCGGTGCTGAAGCAGGCCCGCGACGCGCTGCCGAACAGCGCCTGCCTGATCGTCGGCCCGCTCGACGCCGCCGACAAGAAGGGCGACGCCTACCCGTCGCGGCCCGTCGTCCCCGCGATGAACGCCATCCAGAAGAAGCTCGCGGCCGAGCTCGGCTGCGGGTTCTTCGACACCTGGCAGGCGATGGGCGGCTACGGATCGATGGGGATCTGGCTGAAGAAGGGCCTCGGCGGCGCGGACCTCGTGCACCCGTCGAGCATGGGCGCGGAGGTGCTCGGGACGTGGGTCTACAAGGCCCTGATGGAGGGCTACGCGAGGTACCGCGCGGCCCCGCCGCCTGCGGCCTCGAGCGCGCCGGGGAGGTGAGCCGGAGGTCGCACGCGCGAGGGCGTCGAACCGTCCTCGGTGCGCTCGCCGCTCGCCGGCGTTACTGTTCGCCGCTTGGCGCCCCCCTCCCTCGCCGACGCGCCGTTCGCCAGGGGTAGCCTCCTGCTCGGCAAGTACCGCGTCCGCGGCGAGCTCGGCGCGGGCGGGATGGGCGTCGTGGTGGAGGCGGAGCACGTCGAGCTCGGGCGCCTCGTCGCGCTGAAGACGCTGCGCCCGGAGCTCGTGGATCAGCCTGGCTTCGTCGAGCGGTTCCTCCGCGAGGCGCGGATCGTCGCGGGGCTCCGCAGCCCGCACGTCGCGCGCGTGCTCGACGTGGATCGCCTCGACGACGGCGCGCCGGTGCTCGTGCTCGAGCGCCTCTTCGGCGTCGATCTCGGCGCGCTGGTGGCGCGCGACGGACCGCTGCCCGTCGAGGTCGCGGCGCGCCTCGTGATCGAGGCATGTGACGTGCTCGCCGAGGCCCACGATCGCGGCGTCGTGCACCGCGATCTGAAGCCCTCGAACCTGTTCCTCGCGGGAGACTCGCCGAAGACGGCCAGCTTGAAGGTGCTCGACTTCGGCGTCGCGAAGCTCGTCGACGACGGCGCGCGCACCTCGACCGGCCACGCGCTCGGCTCGCCGCGCTACATGGCCCCCGAGCAGGTGAGGCGGCAGGTCGAGGTCGATCGACGCGCCGACGTCTGGGCCCTCGGCGTCACGCTCGCGCGGCTCGTGGGCGATCGCGCGCCCTTCGACGGCGAGGACGCGCTCGCGGTCGCCGCGAGCGTGCTCGAGCTCCCGCCGGATCTCTCGGGCGTGCCGTCGGTCGAGCTCGCCGCGATCGTCGCGCGCTGCCTGGAGACGGAGCCGTCCGCGCGGTTCCCCGACGCCGTGGAGCTCGCGCGCGCGCTCGCGCCGCTCGGGGGCGACCATGGCGCGCGCGCTCTCTCGGACCTCCTGCGGAGGCGCGACGCGAGGGCCGCGGAGCCCGCGCCCCACGAGGCGGGCCCGCGCGGCGACGTCACCCTGACGTTCGACGCGCCGCTGCCTGCCGCGCCCCTCCGACCGGGCGACGAGACGACGGCGCCGGTCGACGCGCGCGTCCAGGAGGAGGATCCCGCGCGCACGCCGCCGCGGGTCAGGTGGTCGAGCGTGGCCGCGCCGGTGGCCGCGCTCGCGGCGGCGCTCGCCCTCCTCGCGCTCACGCGCGGCGACGCCCATCGCCCGCCCGCGTCCGTCGAGGCGTCGTCGTCGATCGTGCGAGGTTCGCCCATGGAGCCGCCGGCGATCCCGCGCTCCGACGATCACCCCTCGACGTCGCCCTCTCCGAGCGCGTCGACCGCCACGCCCACGCCCTCCACCCGCGCGCCGGCGACGCGTCACGCAGCGCGCCCCCGCGCACGGGTCGAGCCGCCCGCGGACGTGCCCGCGGCGACCGCGCTCGCCGCGCCTCCGACGGCGTCCGCCTCCGCGCCTCCACCGCCCGATCCTCCGCGTCGCGATCCGCTCGGCGAGCGCAAGTGATCGGGTTTGACCCCACCGCGCTTCGCCCCTAAAGCACGGGTTTCGGGAGCCCTTCGTCGCAAGCGCCGGATTCCTGGCGTCCTTCGGCCGTCTTGGGTGAAACCGTGCTCGACGTGGCACGGCCACGCCTGCGCGCGGATTTCAGCCCAATTCGGCTCGAATTCCGCTTCGGACTCCGACGCTTGCTCCTTGGGCTCCCGAAA